>JAFIFA010000005.1 GCA_020832225.1 Balneolaceae bacterium | reverse complement strand
CTGAAGGCACTCTTCTAGCGTTTCGGCTACCTGAACAATTTCGCGATTGGCCGGTTTGATAAACCCCGTCTCCATAGCGTGATCCATCATCCGGATCAGCGGATCGTAAAAGCCGTCGATGTTCATTACGGTAACCGGCTTTTTCATGATGCCGATCTGGTTCCAGGTGATGATCTCAAAGAGCTCCTCCATCGTGCCGAAACCTCCGGGAAATGCGACAAATGCATCGGCCAGCTCGGCCATGTGCGACTTTCTCTGGTGCATATCACGAACGGTGATCAGTCGGGTGATGCCGCGGTGGGCCACCTCTTTGCTGAAGAGGTTTTCAGGAATCACGCCGATCACTTCACCTCCGTTCAGCATCACCGAGTCGGCAAGCACACCCATCACGCCGAGCGATGAACCTCCGTAGATGAGATTGTGATTCTCATTGGCCATCATTCGGCCAAATCGCTGTGCGAGGTCGAGGATCTCTTTATTCTTACCGGGTGATGATCCGCAGTAGATACAAATATTCATGATGCGGTTGCCATCATTCGTTCAAGAATGCCTTCCAGTTTATCCAGAAAGAGGTTCACCTGTTCCACGGTGTTGGAGGCTCCAAAACTGATCCGGATGCTTGAGTTACTAATCGCTTCACTCTGTCCGATCCCCTGCAGCACATGAGAGGGCTCCATTGCACCGGAAGTGCAGGCCGATCCGTTCGACACGCAGATACCCTCGATATCCAGATTCAGCAGGAGCATCTCGCCATCCAGTCCACTTTCTGAATCGGTTTTGAAACCGACATTCAAAATGTGCGGCACACCACCCGTTACGGGTCCGTTGATGGTGAAACGATCGCCAAAACGTTCGGTAAGACCGTCGAGCATGGCATGGCGAAGGTCGTTGAAGAGTTTACTGTTCTTATCCATTTCGTTAACGCTCAGCTCCAGCGCCTTTGCAAGCCCGATAATTCCCGGCACATTGGAGGTGCCGCCCCGCCGCCTTCGCTCCTGAGATCCACCCTGAAGCCATGGAATCCAGGGGGTGCCGTTTTTAACATAGAGCACGCCAACCCCTTTAGGCCCATAGATTTTGTGAGCGCTGATGCTGAGTGCATCCACACCCAGCTCTTTCACATCAATGGGCAGTTTACCCACGCTCTGAACGGTATCGGAGTGAAAGGGTACTTTTTTCTCCTTGCAGATGGCCGCGATCTCCCTGAGCGGATTGATCGAGCCCACTTCATTATTGACGTGCATCAGACTGACGATCGCGCTCTTGTCACTGATTGCATCCGCAACCTGCCCGGGATGAATCACACCGTTGCTGTCGGGCTGGAGGTAGGTTACCTCGGCGCCCTCCCGCTTCAGGGATTGAGCCGGATGAATTACCGCATGGTGCTCAATGGGGGATGTGATAATCTCTGTTTTACCGGCTGCACTCAGGGCTGCAAAAACCCCTTTTATGATGGCGTTATCGCTTTCGGTGCCGCCGCTAGTAAAGATAATTTCGGAGGGTTCTGCCCCAATTAGTTTTGCAATCAGTTCCCGGGCATCCTCAACGGCGACCTTGCAGTCGCGGCCATATTGATGCGCGGCATCTGCATTGCCGAACTGGTCTTTAAAGTAGGGGAGCATCGCATCCAGCACCTCCGGATGAACCGGAGTGGTGGCGGCGTGATCAAAATAGACGGTATCCATAGGTGCTAATTGAGCATTAATGGTTCAATCCTGTAAAGTATTCAAATGAGAAATCAATTACGAGACTCTTTCGAATAAGGTTTGTACGATGAGATGATTTGGGCATCTGATTGAGCCCAATTAAGATCCATAATCTCTTGTGAATGTCAGTGTGAGTGGGACCGGTCTGTATGATCCTCGCCTGATGAGAATGGGAATGAGTTGAGAGGCAGCTCAGTCAGGGTATCGGATTGTTCATTTATCTTATAAAATTGGTTCACCGATACGTTTTCAAACGTTTGAACAATTCCTGATGCCGGCCAGGTAACGATAATTTTATCTATAGATTCTGCCTGCCCGAGGCCGGTTTCCTGTCGGAATGGAGATCCGCCAAAGCTCCCGCCACTGGTGATGTGCCGATGGATAGATCTCTGGCTGCCATTCTCTGTTATGACAATTTCGATGCGTGTATTGAGAGCAGCCTGGTTACTGACCTCCCCCTCCAGTATGAGTGTAACCCAATTGTGGCTGTTTCCGGGGTTTTCAAACAGTAAGTTTTGGTAGATATCTCCTTCTAAAGCGCCACCCATATTAATGTAAATATCCTGAAACCCGTTGTTGTTCAGGTCTGCAAATGAGACACCGTGCCCTTTTTGAATAGACCCAAATCCACCGGCATAGGTAACCTCCTGAAAGGAGCTGCCATCAACATTTTTAAACATGCGGTTTGGCATAAGCGAGCGATAGTCAGGATCACCTGTTCCGGCATAGAAATCCAGAAATCCGTCATTGTCGAGATCTCCAAAGTTTGATCCCATTGTATATAGAACCTTCTTTAGATCTTTCTGTTCAGTTACATCTGTGAAAGTGCCGTCACCGTTATTTTTGTAGAGTCTGGGGTGTTCGCCCTGGATCTCCTCACCCATAAACTCCCTTACAACATCACCGTAGTCAATCTGATAGGCGGACACAAAGAGGTCCAGATAACCGTTGTTGTTGTAGTCCCAAAACCATGCCGGAAAACTTGAGATAGGTTCACTGACGCCGGCACGGTCTGCAATCTCACGGAATGACCAATTCCCGTTTTCATCCGCTCCCTGATTTTCAAAAAGCAGGTTGGGTTGACCCAATCTGGATACATAAAGGTCCTGCAGCCCATTATTGTTGATATCTCCCCAAATCACTCCTTTAACAAAACCGGTAAAATCGATCCCCGTTTCGGCAGCTACATCTGTAAATGTGCCGTCACCGTTATTCATAAATAGCTGTGCAGGGTGCTCAATTTCTGATGATTCATATCCGACAATCAGATCAAGAAGGCCGTTGTTGTTGAAGTCTGCCCATGAAGCTGTTTGTGTGGGTCTGTCTCCAATAACTCCTGCACTAACGGTCACATCCGTAAATGTGCCGTCTCCGTTATTTCGAAGCAGGGAATTTGGATGCATTCCGTCTCTTTCCATCCATGCCCCACGTAAAATGTAGATGTCTGAAAACCCGTTGTTGGTAAAATCGCCATGTACCATGTTGAGACCACCGGTGATACCGGTTATGTTTGCCTTTTCGGTATGATCGGTAAATGTGCCATCGCCATTGTTTACAAAAAACAGAACCTGATCTTTTAGATGCCAGGACGAAGTAACGATATCGAGATATCCATTACCGGTAAAATCTTCAACAATGCTGCCACCTGATAGAGCCACGACATCGAGACCAAGATTTGCGGCAATTTCATTGAAATGTGGAAATTCTGTTTCGGGCTGGAAGATCTCTTGAGGAATTCGCCACTGATCGGGTACCTCATGGGGATATCTGTCCAGCGTCATATAGGCAAAGTTAAGCAGCAACTGATGATTTAGGTTGCCGCTCTGAGAGTTGAGGATCGACTCATAGTATTCAATAGCCTTTTCAGAGCCTCTTGTAAATTGGTGGACACCCTCTGTGCGGATGGGTACAATACATGATGCTGAAGTAGGGTGCTCAATACAGTTCTCCTGCTCGCCTAACCTGAGGTATGAGAGGGCAATAACATCCTTCAGCATCCAGTAGAACTCTTCCGGAACTAAGGTCGGATTCTCTTCCATGATACTTTCGGCTTCATGAAAACTAATGAGCGCATCATCTGTAAGGCCGGCGTACAACTGCTCCTGACCCAAAGTAGCTAAGTGTTGAATTCGCTGTCCCGGATTGTTTGGGAGGGGTAACGAAGAGAGGTGTTGGAGCCTCAGGGAGTTTGCAAAAGGGTTCTCCGGTGATAGGTGTTCATGTAATTCGGATAGCCGCTCCGCCATCTCAATGGTCGATCTGTCTCTTTGATCCCGATCCGATGAACACCCTGCCAGGAGAAAACAGATCAGAAGTGCAACAACCGGGCATATCCGTAACATGGAGATGTTGGGTAAATTTCTATTCTGATACTGCATCGCGATAATTTAACACTAATTCATCTATTTCTGCACGCAAATCATGCTGAGTTGTTCTTCCATCGGGCCAAACAACTTGCAGCTGCCTGGCCTCTCTGTGGTTTGCGAAAAGCTGAACAAAGCTGTGTTGTGATCGATACCCTGAGCCTGCCTGGATCTCTTTCACAGGACTGCTGCTTCCATCCTCAAAGATCAGGTTTAACCTGGCTCCAATTGCACCGGGGTTTTCGCTTGAGCCAATTAATTTCACTCTGAGAGAAGGTTCAGCGTTCTGATTTATAAATAGCTTCACGTCATGCGCATTTTGTCCGACAACCAGATCGAGCCTGCCATTATTGTTGAGGTCGCCAACAGCTGCTCCCCTCTGTTCACCATAAATTCGAATACCGGATTTTTGGCCCGGAATCACTTCAAAACTCCCTGAACCATCGCCTTTCATTAACAACCCTCTGCCTGCATCACTTCTTGGAATCTCTTCGCGGTAGGCAAAAAAGTTTTGTGAAAGAAACAGATCGGTGTTGCCATCACCGGTGAAGTCAGCGAGAATTGGCTGAAATGCTGGTGAAAATTGCGCTTCGTCCGGTAATCGTTTTGCCTCAAAACTGCCGTCATCTTGCTGTAGAAAAACCATATGGCTATAGGTGTCTGCACTAACAGAGTCATAATGATCCAGGCTGTGGCCTAAAATATGCTCAAGAGATGATTCAGAGTACTCCCGGAATGATCTTATTCTGTTCCCTATAAAGGGAGGGAATTGAGACAGGTAGTGCAGGCCTCTTCGGGGCACCAGTGCGCCTATTTCATTGTTATAGTACGCTTCCAGAATATCAATATTACCATCCTGATTCAGGTCCCGGTAGTAGATATAATTCGAATCCCCGTCCTTGTAAACATACTCGTGATTTTCACCCCAGTTAGTTGCTACAATATCCAGCTTTCCGTTACCTGTGATGTCGCCAGTAGCTACACCATTCCACCACCCCTGGTAGTTATCAAAACCCAACTGCGACGTAATCTCTTCGAATCTGCCATCATTGACCTGGAAAACTCTTATAGAGCCCCATTTTTCAGACAGGATGAGTTCCGGTTTTCCATTGTTTGTCAGATCACTGAAGACCGAAGCATTGATGAGGCCTATATTCTCGAAAAGAGCGTTATTTTGCTCATCAGGAGTGAAGCTGTTTCCGTCATTCAGATAGAGCCTTGAGGTTGAGGGTTCCGGGTAGCGGCCGGGATTTACACTGCCTGCGATAAAAAGATCCGGATAGCCGTTGCCGCTGTAATCTGCAGCAGATATGCTGCCGGGAGCTGAGGTAAGACCGTCAAGGGTCTGTATGTGATTGAGCTCTCCTCCTCCCTCTATACGGTAATAGTGAGCGGCAGGAATACCGGTGCGGGGAGATTGATAATTTGAAAAGCCGACCAAAAGGTGAAGGACTCCCTCTTCCCCGGGCCACCCAAGAATGGAGGATTGCTCCCACTCTTCGGGTAGAGCGGTGAATGAATTGGACAGTGGTCGGAAATTGTCGCCTTGAGTATTCTGAAACAGATTCAGTTCAGAGCTATTAACTGATGTAATAAAAATGTCATCAAAGCTGTCGTTGTTTACATCGAGAAGTGTGACCCCCGGCCCGGACTGACTTAACCGCTTGGAAAGCAGCGGCTGACGCTCCATGTCATCGAAAGCTGGTTGATTGTGTCTGAACCCGATAAGCTCATCCCGTTCCTCAAAAAGAGGTTCAGCCTCAGCAACTGTATGATTTTCGTCGGCAGCTGCGGATGCAAAACTCTGGTCAATTTCATAGATGCGGTTGGGAAGAACATCTTCTATGGTGCTCACTCTGCCGTCCGGCCATTGAACTTCAATCGTTAGTGATTCACTGTTATTGGTGGCAAAAACAGTACCCGGCTCTGATGATGAGAGGTAGCCTCCCGATATGGATGTCCACTTATATTGAGGCACACCTGCACCTTCAACTTTGATCAATGCTCCGCCACCTCTTGAGTTTGGCAGTTCACCCTTTAGCCTCACATAGATCCGGTCTTTGCCCGACTGATTTTTAAAAATAGATGCGTTGTCGTTCAATCTGTTGATGACGATGTCGGGGTAGCCATCTCCATTCAGGTCGCTGATTGCCATTCCATGGGAGATATCGTGTTCCGTGAAGCCCCACTCAGTACTCACATCGGTAAAAGTCAGATCTCCATTATTTTGGAATGCAGCATTTTGATTTGGCAGATGGGTGTAGTGCAGCATCAATCTTGACATATCCATTCTGCCCTGATTGATTTGAGATCTGATGAAAGCGTTGGCGTCTGAATCCTGAACGTCAAGATAGTGCCCGTTTGTTATCAGAATATCCTCATAACCATTTAAGGTAACGTCCATAAAAGAGGTGGACCAGGACCAGTCGGAACGTCTTACACCACTGTATTCAGAAATTTCTGCCCAGGTTGTATCGCCACGATTCAGGAAAAGAGTATTTCCAAGGTATTTGGGACGATTGTCGATAAGGCCGGGCGGTTGGGGAGAGGGAGCCATCGTATTCATCTGTTTATGGCGAAGCGAGTGTTCCCGGCTTAACATTTCAACCACAAAATAATCTTTGAGGCCATTTCTGTTGATATCAGAAAAGTCGATGGCCATGGACGAAAGGCTGCTTTTCCGCATTGCAAAGTTGGATAGTAACCTGAACGTCCCATCACCCTGATTGATCCAGATTCTGTCGGGTGAGTCAAAGTCGTTCGCTACATAGATATCCTGGAGGCCGTTTTGATTGATATCCTCAATCTTTACATGCAGGCCCCAATCGAGCAACTCTTCATTGATGGGAGCTCCCTCTTCATTCAGCAGCATTCCGGAGGTCAGGTCTGCCTTTGTGAAATTCCCGGCTCCGTCATTGTAATAGATCAGATCGCTTTCGCCGGTTTCAAACCAGACCAAAAAGTTGTTCCGTTGATCCAGGTAGTAGTGATCGGCAAATTTAGGTCTTAGCTGGAATTCACCATCAACTTGTTGAACAATATGAGAGAATTCGTTCCCATCAGGGTAGATGTCCCTAACAGACCGGACCTTGTAATTTGTAATATAGAGGTCCAGCGCCCCGTTCCCGGATAGATCACCCGCCGCAATAGATTTGCTGCCGTAGTTCTTTGAGGCTGGTAACCCATTGGAAGATTCTTCGAAGTGTCCGTCTCCAAGATTAAAGAAGAGCCTGTTTGGTCCGTCGATGGAAGTAACCACGAGATCCAGAGAGCCATTGCCATTCAGATCTGCAAAAAGCGCTCCGGTTGAAAATTGGTCGGGCAGTGCTACGCCCGCTTCTTCCGTAATATCAACAAACTTAAAAGCGCCCTGATTCTCATAGAGAACATTTGGACCATCGAGTCTGCAAAAATAGATGTCGGGAAATCCATTCCCCGTAACATCGCCAACGGCTATTCCGGAACCATTTAAGAGATTCCTGTTATAGGCAATCTGATCGTCTGTGAGACTGTTTACAAAGTCGATACCGGTCCAGCTGCCGGGGATCTCCCGAAAGCCATCCCGGCCATCTTCGATTTGTGGCAGATCGGCCCAACGATAGCCCGGCTCATCATTCCATTCAAATTCATAGAGTTCATGGTGTTCTTTTGGTGAGCAAGATAGAAAGAGAAGTAAGAATAGAGAGTAGAGGAGATTTTTAAATTGCATGAATTGGTTGCTGCAGATTGATAGATTTTTTGTTTAAGCCACATTCTGTAAAATTTCATTAAATAAGATGAATTGCAAGCACCCAAAAACGCCTTCAGAAATCATTTAAGCAATAAATAGCCCTGTAAATTTTTTACAACTACTTATTGATAAGGATTTAAAAGTGATGGGTAAAGAGCAGTATTGAAGTTCAACTTTTTGTACTTTTACGCCCACTCCATATTTCCAATCACTTACTGAATAAAATGTCACAATCTATTGTAAAGGAACCGGTAGTAAACCTCGAATTGGCAAAAGATCACGGACTCACTGAAGAGGAGTTTAAGATGATCAAGGATTATCTTGGCCGCACACCTACGTTTACAGAACTGGGTGTATACTCTGTGATGTGGAGTGAGCACTGCTCCTACAAAAACTCAATTCTTGAAATTAAAAAGCTGCCCAGGGAAGGCGAGCAGCTTCTGGTTGCTGCAGGTGAGGAGAATGCCGGCCTTGTCGATATTGGAGACGGCCTTGCGTGTGCCTTTAAAGTAGAGAGCCACAATCACCCCTCCGCCGTTGAGCCCTATCAGGGAGCGGCAACCGGTGTTGGTGGTATTCATCGGGATATTTTCACGATGGGAGCCCGGCCGATCGCATCCCTCAACTCCCTGCGTTTTGGATCGCTGAAAACTCCCCGTGTTCGCTTTCTGCTTGATGGGGTGGTTCGGGGAATCTCAGATTATGGAAACTCATTTGGTGTTCCTGTAGTGGGTGGTGAGATCTATTTTGATGAAGCCTATGAAGGCAACCCGCTCGTAAACGCAATGAGCGTTGGGATTGTGAAGCATGGTGAAACAGCATCGGCCATTGCCGAGGGAATCGGAAACCCCGTTCTGATTGTGGGGGCCAGCACCGGTTGTGATGGTATTCATGGTGCCACGTTCGCATCGGAAGAGATCAGCGAGGAGAGCGAGGCCAAGCGGCCAAGCGTGCAGGTAGGGGATCCCTTCACCGAAAAGCTGCTTCTTGAAGCCAGCCTTGAAGCGCTGAAAACCGGCGCCGTTGTGGGTATGCAGGATATGGGAGCCGCCGGTATCGCCTGTTCCTCATCCGAGATGACCGCCAAGGGCGGCCAGGGAATGAATGTTGATCTTGATAAGGTGCCTGCACGAGAACCCGGCATGACAGCCTACGAACTGCTTCTGAGTGAAAGCCAGGAGCGTATGCTGATCGTGGCTGAAAAGGGTCGCGAGCAGGAGATTATCGACGTCTATGAGAAGTGGGATCTGAACGCCGTTGTGATCGGTGAAGTGGTGGAAGGCAAGGATGTAACCTACTGGAAAGAGGGTGAAGTGAAGGCTCAAATTCCTGCCGACTCACTGGTTCTTGGCGGTGGTGCGCCGCAATATGTGCGCGAAGCGAAAAAGCCGGCCTACCTCGATGAGGTTCAGGGTTTTGATTTTTCCACGCTGACGCACCCCGAAGATCAGAATGATACTCTGAAAAAAGTTTTGGGCTCACCCAATGTGGCGTCCAAACGATGGGTTCATGAACAGTATGACACCATGGTTCGAACCAACACCGTGAACGCTCCGGGAGCATCCAACTCCGGAGTGATCCGAATCAAGGGCTCGAAGAGAGGGCTGGCTGTGAAAACAGACTGCAACGGCCGATATGTCTATCTCAACCCACGGAAAGGGGGGCAGATCGCCGTGGCCGAGTCGGCGCGAAATGTGGTCTGCAGCGGTGGAAAGCCGGTGGCGATCACCAACTGCCTCAACTTTGGAAATCCCTACAAACCGGAAGTCTACTGGACCTTCAAGGAGGCGCTCGGCGGAATGGGCGATGCATGTCGCGTTCTGAACACACCGGTGACCGGCGGTAACGTCAGTCTCTATAACGAAAACCCGGAAGGGGCAATCTTCCCAACGCCAACCATCGGTATGTTGGGCATCGTGGAAGATGTGGAGAAACATACGATGACGCCCGGCTTCAAAAATGAAGGGGATGTGATCTGCTATCTCGGTGCACCCCGAAAAGGTCTGGGCGGCTCAGAATATCTGAAAGCTGTTCACGGACTGACAACGGGTGACGCTCCCGACATTGATCTGGAGTTTGAAGCAAAACTGCAGTCGCTGCTTCTGGAGCTGATTCGCGCAGGGGAGATCAACGCTGCACACGATCTTTCGGATGGGGGACTGGCGGCCGCAATTTCAGAGATGGCGATCCACTCCGGAAAAGGAGCTCAGATCAGCGTGAAAGATCTCGGATCTGATTTGATTGAGGTTCTCTACAGCGAGGCTCAGTCGGGAGTTATCGTAACGGCATCGGCCGAACAGCTGCCGAAATTTGAAAAGAGACGGGCAGAGGCGGGAATTCCGTTCCATAATCTGGGTTTGGTAAACGGAGATAAACTGGTGATCGACAATGTGATCTCCCTTGAGGTATCACACCTCAGCGAGGTTTACGAATCGGCAATACCCAAGGCGATGGAGCAGACACCCGAGGCTGTGTAGCTGACGATAATCCGAATACCTGCCGAACGAAAAGCGGGATCATTTCCTTTTGATGATTGAAATTAATCATCACCAAAAAATTGTGACCATGGAAGATAAAGTAGTTTTGATTGTGGGCGGCTCCGGCGGTATCGGACGCACGTCTGCAGACCTCTTTGCCAAAGCGGGTGCCAAGGTGGTACTTGCAGCCCGCAACAAAGAAAAAGCTGAAGAGAAGGCAAAGGAGATCAACGACAGCGGCGGGGAAGCATTTGCCATAGAGGTTGATGTTACAGATTTGGGATCGGTTTCCGATATGGCCCGTGAAGTGAATGACAACCTGGGCGGGATCGATGTGCTGGTAAACGCTTTCGGCCTCGGACTGATCCAGCCCCTGCTCGATATCAATCCTGAAGATGCCAAAGAGGTTTTCGACGTAAATATCTACGGCACGTTTCTCGTAACGCAGACCGTGGGACGCTACATGGCAACGGCCAAAAAAGGCCGTGTGATCCTATTTCCCGGAATTCTCGGTAAGGCAGTAATGAAAAACACCTCCGTCTATTCCGCATCCAAATATGCAGTAACCGGAATGGCAAAAGCCCTGGTTGAGGAGTACAGAAGGGCTGAGATCAAGTTTTCGTTGCTCTACCTGGGCGGGGTGGCAACCGATTTTTGGGACAACCCCAAAGTTGAGATGCGCGTGAAAAAAGAGGCGATGCTTACGCCCGAAGAGGTGGCCAAGGCGGTCTACTACGCCGCATCACAGCCGGAACAGTCTGTACTCAACGAGCTGGTAATTCAGCCCGAATCCCATCAAATGGTGTAGTTGCAGGACCTGACAGCACCAACCGGATCTGTCAGCGTCCAAAAGGTTTCTGAGCTCAAAAATTAAAAGCTATCCCTGTTTGGGGATAGCTTTTTTATGTCGTGGAATATCGATAGAGCAATAACGGTTTGGCGGCTAAACGGCGGGGCAATCCACTTTAAAGTCGGGCAGCCAACGAGTATCCGTCAGCAGATACGAAGTACCGTGAAACGAAATTTCTGGTTATGTGATCGGTTCATAAATCCAGGGATTAATTACCTCAACTCCAGAACCTTCCATATCCATCGTATTTCTTGTAACAACCGAAACGTCATGCCCCAGAGCTGTAGCAGCAATAAGTGAATCAATTGCCGGAAGCGGGTTACCATTTTTTTCTGCAGTAGCTAAAATCTCACCCCATTTATTCACTACTTCCATATTTATGTTGAGGATTCGGTTTTTGAAGCGGTGCTTTAGATCCTCTTTTACCCATCTATTTAACTCTTTCTTCTTTTTCGAATCGGGTAATTTTTCAATCCCTTTTCTCAATTCGCCAAACGTAATGACGCTTAAAAACATGGAGAGTTCATTCCGATCGGCGAACCATTTTGCAACACTTGGATTTGGTTTCTTTTTAACCAATTCGGAAATGCAGCAAGTGTCAATCAAATAGCTCATAGGTCAACTTGACGGGAAAGAGATTTATCTCGCTTTAGATCAATTTCAACATTTGAAAGGGGAGATTTTTGAAAAAACTCAACCAATGACGTCTTCGGTTGTTCCAATTTTCGATAATCTTCAGCCGAAAGCACCACTACGCTGTCTTTTCCATGCTTCGTAACCGTTTGAGGTCCCTCTTCGGATGCCTTGCGAACGACTTCGCTAAATCTGTTTTTAGCTTCCTGTAACTGCCATTTTTTAGATTTTGTGATCATAAATACCTCCATTTTAATCTAGTCTGTCTAGAACCTATAAATTTATAACAGATAATAGAAATGAAAATTGCCTGTAGCAATAGAGAGGCTTTCGACTCATGACGGCTTGTTATTGGCCATAGTCTTTGTTATTCAAACTGGAATTGGTATTTGACAACTTTTTGTAACCCTGATTCTGGTTCAGTTTCCAATATAAAAGCCGATCCATTCACCACGAACTGAATCTCTTTGCTTTTTGGCCACTGAAACTTTGAAATCAGTTCTCCACTTTGGTTCAAAATCCACCATTCAAATTTGTCCTCAATATCGATGATGGTTGATATCCAAAAATTGTTCAAATCATCCATAACGACAGAGTGAACTGCCGGCCAACGTTCCGGTATACCGGTGTTTCGTACGGATGCTCTGTAATCTTCACTATCATACAGGTTTAGTGCTTCATCCCGTTCTAATTTCTTATTCGTAAATGGATGATAGAAGGCACTTTGATATTCGCCTTCCATTGTATGTTCCTTAAATAAAATTTCCTCTGTCCAAATTGTGTAGATAGTTGAATGATCCGAAACAGCTATAAGCCCGCCGGCACTAAAGGGTGAATGAAAGATCCCTCTGTTATTCGGATGTGCAAAATGCTCTGATAGTACCTGTTCTATGATCATGTCGGAAACAATTTCACCGCTGCTGTCCATCATATAGCGGTAAATTAAATCTTTCTGATCATCAGATTTTAGAAAGCCGATTAGAATCATATTCTTATCAAGCACTGAAAAATCAGCGGGGAAAGTTCCGTTCAATCTCTCAATATGGCTCCAGTTTCTGGGGTCAAGTTGAATAGAGCGCTCAAATGAATGACGTTGAAGAGAGTATATATTGATTTTCAACTGCCTTCCGTCTAAAGCATATAATTCATCTTCAAAGATTTGAGGCTGGATAATACTTCTGAACTCTCCGGGCCCGTCTCCATAACCGCCCAATGAGGTCAAATAAAAACCCTCTGTATCAAATACGTGAATAGCTGCATGCCCTTGTGCCGATTCGGAGATATAAACTCTTTCTGATTCATCGATCGCTATACCGGATATTCGACCGATCGTTAGCTCTTCAGATTCTTCAAAAACCTGTGAACGTTCAAATTGTATATCATTCTGAGCTGTTGCATCTGAAGAGAAAATAGTCAGGTTTTTAACCTCTCTTAAATGTTCGGGAATGTCTTCAAATTCAGAATTAATGCATCCAGTAAAAAAAAGAGAGAGAGCAAAATGAAACTGAATAAATTCTTCATTTACAGAAGTCTATTTTATGAAGGCCAATAACGGCTTAAGTGGGCGAATCTACGGAGCAAACATCTCCTGTAACACCCCAAGCACTTTTTCTTCAGCTGCTTTGCTAATTGAACCAAGATTTTTAATCAAACGGATCTTATCCACTGTACGAATTTGATCTAATACGATTTGTCCTTTTCTACCCTGGAATGTAGTTGTTACCCGCGTTGGATAATTCTTGATAGTGGAAGTTATTGGTGCGATGATCACGGTTTTGATATGTCTGTTCATTTCATTGGGCGAAATAATTAAACAGGGACGAGTTTTTCGGATTTCAGATCCTTTTGTAGGGTCCAGGGAAATCAGATGAACTTCAAACCTTTGAACCGGTTTCCTTTCTACCATCTCCATTCAGCTTCATCCCAATCGGATGGTTTTTCAATTTCTTTTTGATCCAATAAAGTATCATCATCTTGTTCTGCTATTTTTTCGAATGCCTCTTCCCAATTTTTTCGTGTTGTTTCAGCAGATCGGAGTACAATTTCATTGTCTTTCAGGATCATCTCGATTTCATCGGTTATTCCACTTTGTTCAATCAGAGGTTTGGGGATTCGAACACCTTGAGAATTACCAATGCGAATAAGTTTTGTTTTCATGGCTATAAAGTTTAAATGAGACCTGATGAAAATATAATTACAATGTACTTACATTTCAACGGCAGGAGAGAAATTTTATTGAGCCACTTAACGGTTTGGCATTTATGCTTGCGATAATTTGTACCCACTCACTCTATCTTTAATTCGTTAGAAGATGGTCCATTATTCCGGTCTTGAATATGGCAGGATTATTCAGAGTAGTCTATAATTTGTTCATACAGTACATGTTCTTCCGTCAAGGGTTCAAATTTAAATAAGTAATGCTTCTCTGTACTGGGCGGAGAGTATTTTACTGTTAAAAAACCGTTTTCATTTGAAATAATCCAATCCTTGATATAAAGAAATGACGCGTTCTCATATATGGGAACATCCATAAATGTTGTCCATGGACCCTGGGTTATCGTTTTATTCCCATCCGAATCAATATGATATGTTACCCCATTGCGATTACCCAATCCCACATATTCTTGATGTTCATCCATTACAAAGAAATGCCTGCCCCGGAATCTAAATTCATTATCATCCAACCTTTCAACCAGTTTGAAGGTGTACCAGCTGGTTGCATCATCCGGCTTTTCCCCTTCTTTCAATTGATCCGGTAAAGAAACCCAATGTGTTTCGGTCAAAACCTCCAGATTTTTCTCTCCCTCAGGCAAATCAGAGTTATTGGTCCTGTCACCGGAGCTGACAAGCGCATCGCAACCGTAGAGAAACAGTACCGCTATGCCGGCTATTGATAAAATGGTTTTTGTAACAGGTTGATTTCTCATTGGAATTTTAATTCAGAGGTTTGCCAATTCGCATATCTCTCAATTGTAGAGGTTGAATAACCTGTTTTGAGTTACCCTGTCAACCCTATCATCTAACATTAAAGAGATTGCCTTCTCTTCATCGATCCTCGCAGCAAATCCACGTGTTGAATACTCAAAGCGGCTAAGCACTGAATCAGCCGGAATTTCAACATCCTCAAGAAACTGATCCGTAAATGCACGAACCTCTTCAGCCACCTCAGAAGAAATTTCACCATCCCACCGCTCCTGAAAAGTGACGATATACTCCCCCTCAATTACCTGGGGCCCCGCATCTTGAACGGAAACATTGTCTTCACAGGCTGTAAACGAGGCGAGTGCAAAGATTGTTATGAAAACAATCAGATAGGGAAAGTTTTGGAGGTCATTCATTTTGTCTCAGTATCTGTTTGATGTTACTACATATGAATATGAGGGAATACCTATGGTTAAATGCAATTAATTGAAATTTCAGTAGGTGTAGTAACTCTTTGAGGTGTAATTGATCTGTGTAGCATTTCACTTAACAAAACCTGTATTGTGGGTAACAACATTGGTTATTTATCTGTCTGAGCCAAAAGATCATCATAGAGCTATGAAGAATAAACGACTGTGCGACGGTATTATCCCAAACAGAATAATAAAATCCGGCTGGTGTATCTGTGGTTTGCTGGCACTGCTGGTTTTACAATCGTGCGGCATCAATGACAGTACATCTCTCTTCTCGAAACAGATCTATACTCTTTCCACGGTGAATGATGTTCAGGTAACGAAAGACAGGGAAGCAGGCATTATCGGTGGAATGATAAAACTTCACAAAAATGGGAAAATTGAGCGGGAATTGTCTTATCGGATGCAGGATGGTTCCGACCAAAAGAATGTCTATGAAGGTACTTATGAGATAGATGGAAATGAACTCAAGATCGAATTCAAAGAATCCTCAGGGTACAGGTGGACACCCCCCAATGCTAAAATAGAGGGAGCCACTCTTACTTTTTATAACCCATGCGTAAACTGCTTTGGCCCTGCCCATGAAGAAGTGTACGTTCGCCGTTTAAAGGATTAATCAGGCCTGACCTTCCGGTTACTCTGATATCGCATTCCGATAACCCTCATGCGCAAGCCTGCGTCCGCTCTCATCATAAGCTTCATCCTCTTCAGGAGCCCAGGTTCCAAGCCCGTCCACATAGCGGTTGTACATGCAGAATGCCGCTGTGATCAGCACTGTATGGTGAATTTCATGATCTGTGGCTCCGTTTGCTTTCGCTTCATCGATGTCGCTTTTCTTTACCTTATTCCCAAGCACCTGAACCTTCTTGGCAATTTTGAGCAGTGAGCGCATTTTGTCGGACAAGTCGGTTTTTTTAAACCCCGCCTTAATATCATCCAGCAGGGTCTGATCACCGTCCAAATGATGAGCGGCTGCAGCCCCGTGTGAGGAGTGGCAAAAGTGGCACTCATTCTGATAGGATACATACGAGGCGATCATTTCGCGTTCAGCAGAGGTAAGAGTGGAGGGGCCCCGCAACAGAACTTCTGCCAGTTCACCGAGGGGTTTTGCTGTTTCCGGACTGTAGTGTTACAGTCCAACAATTCCGGGATAGTGATTGCTTAATTCTATGTGAGCCATAACATTCGTGTTGATTGAGATTAAGATTCAGCAATCAAGTTACTTCTGCCATGAATGTCAATATCACCTCACAAAAAAAGCCGCCCCGGTATTCAGGACGGCTTTTTGATAGAATCGTAAGATATCTGCCTCAATCAGGAAGCAACCGGACACTCACCAAGCGCTTTGGTGAAGCTCTTTTTGAGGATCTCAAGTCCCTCATCAATATGCTCCTTCTGTACAGTGAGAGGTGGACGAAAACGGATTGTTTTGGTTCCGCAGCCGAGGATCATCAGCTGATTTTTGAGACACTCTTTGATGACCGCATTGCGGGCATGGGTGTTCGGAAGATCGATGGCGCAAAAGAGTCCCTTGCCTCTTGGGTTGGTAAGGTGCTCTGAGCTTTCGGACCAGTTGGTGATCTTCTCCCGCAGATAGTTGCCGGTGTTGAAGGCGTTATCAACGAGCTTATCCTCTTCAATTACTTCCAGAATTCTGTCGAAACGGACCATATCGACCAGATTACCACCCCACGTGGAGTTGATTCGCGAAGATACATGGAAGCAGTTGGTTTCAATATCGTCGATCCGTTTGCTGGCCAGAATACCACAAACCTGGGCCTTTTTGCCAAAGGCGATGATATCAGGCTTCACATAATATTCGTGTGCCCAGAACTTGCCCGTCATTCCAATGCCGGTCTGAACCTCATCATATACCAGAAGTGCATCAAACTCATCGCAGAGATCCCTGAGTCCCTGATGAAATTCGGGACGGAAATGGTTGTCGCCACCTTCACCCTGAATCGGTTCCAGTAAAATACAGGCGATATCATCCTTGTGAGTTTCAAAATATTGCCGGGCCTGGGCCAATGCCATTCCTTCTTCCCGAACCACATTTTCAAGATTTTCGCCCTTCACCGGATGTTGTACTGCCGGTGTATGGATCCGTGGCCAGTCAAATTTCGGGAAGTACTTGATTTTATTCGGATCGGTATTGGTCAGAGACATTGTGTATCCAGACCGGCCGTGGAACGCTTTGTCCAGATGGAGTACCTTGTGCCCCTTTTCAGTGCGGTAACCCTTTTTGAAGTTCTTCTGCACCTTCCAGTCGAAAGCCACTTTCAGGGCATTCTCAACGGCAAGAGCACCACCGGCCACGAAAAAGGTGTAGGGCAGATAATCCGGAATTCCAACCCTGGAGAAGGTCTCCACAAAGTGGGCCATCTCTTCGGTATAGACATCCGAGTTTGAAGGTTTGTTGATGGCAACCTGACCAAGTTTCTGAACAAATTCAGGGTCTCCGGCGAGACGGTCGTGATTCATTCCAAGTGGATTGGACGCAAAGAACGTGAAGAAATCGAGGTAATCTTTGCCGGAAGCTGAATCATGAAGATAGGCACCTTTGCTCTTCTTAAGGTCCAGCACCATTTCATAGCCATCAGCTAAAATATGTTTTTGTAGTGTTTGGCGTACATCCGCAGGTTTTACAGTTGTGGTCATGCTCTTGGTAGATTTAGGCAATTTATCGTTAGCAGTAGTGATACAGGATAAGGAACTGGATGTAGAAAAGGTAATGGAAAAGTGCTCAAATTAGATCAAGAGGGCACTTTTTTGGGATTTCCACGGATTTTCCTGTCAAATCAAACTTTAGTTAAAACTGAGCACGATTTTATAGTTGCACCAATATTTGCGACGGGCTTGCATCCTACAGAATCAGGCGTTAGATTATATGTACAATATATGTCTAAAGAGATGAGTGAACCAATTCGCGGGCGCGGCTCAGCGCACAATCCGAAGAACCGATTCAGGGAAGAAGAGCTGGAGTATGATATCTGTCCGGAAACCGGCCGCCTGGATAGACCAAAGACGCAGCTGCTGAAGGATCACTCAGGCTCTATCATCTCTTCCAATAATAGCCCCGACATCGGTTTTGATTTCAGCGTAAACCCATATCGCGGATGCGAGCACGGCTGTGTCTACTGTTATGCCCGCCCATCCCATGAGTTTCTGAATATGAGTGCCGGTCTCGATTTTGAGTCAAAAATCGTCGTTAAATATGATGCTCCGAAACTGCTCCGGAAGGCACTGGCAAAGGAGTCTTGGGATCCGAGTCCAATAATAATGAGTGGCGTTACGGATCCATATCAGCCCATAGAGAAGGAGCTCCGAATTACCAAGGGATGCATTGAAGTGCTGGCGGAGTGCTGTAATCCGCTGGTGGTGATCACCAAGAACCATCTGGTTACAAGAGACATCGATCTCCTCTCCACACTTGCCGAAAAAAGGGCGGCGAAGGTGGTGCTCTCCATCACCTCCCTTCGTAATGAAATTACCGGTACGATGGAGCCCAGAACCTCCCGGCCGGCGAAACGCCTGGATGCGGTGAGGGAGCTCTCCCAAGCCGGAATTCCTGTTCACGTAAATATCGCACCCGTCATTCCGGGACTCACCGACGATGAGATGGTGCCGATCATGGAGGCATCACACGAAGCAGGAGCCGAGTCGATCAGTTTTAATATCGTGAGGCTTCCCTATGGTGTGAAAGATCTCTTTGTGAAATGGCTGGAGGATCATCATCCGGATCGCAAAGATAAGGTGTTAAATAAGATCCGCAGCCTAAAAGGAGGCAAGTTGAACCGGTCAGAATTTGGGACACGATTTAGGGGTGATGGCGCATATGGAGAGCAACTTCGTCAGCTAATGAAGATCCACTCCCGCAGGCTGGGATTTCGCGAGGATAGTTCAAGCCTTAGTTCCGCCTCTTTTCGCCGGCCGGAAACCGATCAGCTTCGTCTATTCTGAGACGGGTGCAGCAGAATCGGATCAGTGTCTGACCACGAACTGATTTTTCCCTATCTTTTGTTGTCAAGATGAACTGAACCGAAACCGGCACCGAACCAACTGAAAACTTTCCGATAGCCGGTTCAATTCAAAAAAGAAAAGATATTATGGCTGCTGTTGAATCGACGATGCTGGAGCTTGGTACGAAAGCCCCTGCGTTCTCACTAAAAGATGTTGTATCAGGTAAAACCTACACCGAAAAAGAGTTTCGGGGGAACCGGGCTCTGCTGGTCATGTTTATATGCAACCACTGCCCCTACGTAAAGCTGATCAAAAAGGCGCTGGCAGAATACGCAGCAGACTACATGCCGAAGGGAGTGGGGATCGTTGCGATCAGCTCCAACGACGTTGAAAACTATCCGGATGATAGCCCCGAAAAGATGAAGGAAGATGCCGAAGCTCATGGCTACCCATTTCCATATCTCTATGACGAAACGCAGAAAGTTGCCAAAGCCTACAAGGCAGCCTTCACACCCGATTTCTTTCTATTTGACGATGAGCTTAAGCTCGTATACCGGGGTCAGTTTGACGACTC
>JAFIFA010000049.1 GCA_020832225.1 Balneolaceae bacterium | reverse complement strand
CGCTCGGAGAGTGATTTTGCTGCGGCTCTTCCCACCCTCCCAGCACCTATAATGATCACAGGCTTATCAGAAACATGATAGATGCTAACCAGTTCGTCGTAACGTCTTAACTGCTCAACGGAACCTGCCAATACGAGTACTGTTTTTTCTGTGATAACCGTGTCGGGCAACGCCTGTTTGAACTCCCCGCGCTCCCAAATTCCGACCACATTAACGCCAGCTGCTTCCCGTAGCCTGCTTTCAACCAGGGTCTTCCCGATAAGCGGTGTCTCCTGTGCAGTAGCCTCGCCTATCACCAGTTCATCAATGTGCCCGATAACGTGAACTCTGGCATTACCACCCAGCGTACGTCTTGCCAGCGACCGCCCAAGAATCTCTCCCATCTGAAGAACCTGATTTGCACCCGCAAGACGAAGAATATCGACCGAATCGGAAGAGTTGGCCGTAGTTACAATCTTCACATCTTTACTAAACTCCCTGACAGTAAACGCGATATTTGTATTCACCGTATCGGTTCCTGTTGCAACCACCATGTTGGCATCACTTAAACAGAGCCCGTCATAGAGCTCAAAATCGGTCGGGTCACCGTTAATTACATTGTAATTTTGTTCCGAAAGATCGATCGCTTTCTGCAGATCGGGCTCAACAATGTAGTAGTCAATCTTGTTTGAGTTCAGCTTTCTGATTAAAGCCTCAGTAATCACATCAAGATTTGTAATGATCACATGATCGCAGGTTCCGGGAGGTATTCTTTTAGGTGCACGCGCCTCATTCTGAGCTTTCATCCAGGGAGCGTAGAAAAACTCAATAAAGGTGAATGGCAGCATCACAAGAAGAAAGATTACACCGGAAAAAAGGACCACCATGGAGTAAAGTTTTCCCAGATCGGACGTAAAAACAATGTCACCATAACCAAGCGTAGACATGGTGACCAGTGTCCAGTAAAAACCGTCTACCCAGCTCAAATCGTCACTCATGCCCTCGTATGTGGCTACCCACTGAAATGAGACCGAATAGAGCACAAAAATTGAGACCACAACAAAGACAAATTTCGCAAGTTTACGGACGTTGGTCCGTGTTTTGCGGTCTCTTAAAAAGATTGAATACTGGTTTTCGTAGAGTTTCAAAATGTTCTGTTAATTCGGAAATAGCCAATGATACAGGATAAATAACAGACCAACCTAAAAAAAGTTATCCAAAAAAACGCCTAATTCACTCAGTTCATTGGAATTTCACCCTATGAAATGGTTACTTTCCATGCTCAAAATTTCCCCAATAAAGTCTGGATGTTGCGCCGTGGTTCGACTGCTCCCACTCGTTTTCTTTGCACTTTTTCTCTTTTCGGAAACTATTACCGCTCAAAGCTCTGGCCGCCTTGCGCCAGTTCCCGCCGTATATTTGGATTGTGGAGCTTGTGATGTTAATTACATACGCACAAATATCGAGTTTGTGAACTACGTTCGCGACCAAGATGATGCTGATATTTATCTTCACATCACTGATCAGAGAACCGGTGGCGGAGGTCGGGAATATACGCTCGTATTCCGCGGGCTTGGTGATTTCAGCACGCGCAGGGATACACTCCGCTACTCATCATCCAGCACCGATTCCAGTGATGAACGCCGAATGGGACTGAACCGCCATATCAAAATCGGGCTGGTTCCATTTGTTTCAAATACTGTTGCAATCCGACACCTTGATGTCTTTTATGACAGGCCGGAAACCGCAGATGATGATGACGAAGAGATTGAAGATCCATGGGATGGCTGGGTATTTGATGTAAATGTCCGATCATCGATGAATGGCCAATCAAGAGAGACCAACTTCGGGCTTTACAGTGGTTTTGAAGCAGAAAGGTTGACGAATCAATGGAAGTTTGTATTCCGCTCCAGGGGTGAAATCAGAAGAAGAACCCTGGAACTTTCCGACAGAACACTCGATATCAATCGCGACTGGGGAGATACCTGGGGGATGGTCGCATACAGTCTATCAGACCATTTTTCAGTGGGGGCTTACGGACGTGCCAGGTTTTCAAGAACAGGCAATATTGCTCTGGATACCTATATTGCGCCTGCAGTTGAGTATAACTTTTATCCGTACACCGAGTATCAGGAACGCCGGTTTATCGTTCAATATCAGCTCACGCCTTCTTACAGAAGATATTATAACACTACCATCAATCTGGTCGACTCTGAATGGATCATGCGGCAGGAGTTTTCGACTCAGCTGCGTTTTGATCAGCCATGGGGACGTATTGATGTAAGACTTTCCGGACTTAACTATTTCCACGACACATCATTTAACCGGGTGGAGATTAATCCATCATTCAACGTCCGGATTGTAAGAGGACTCTCCGTAAGTCTTTCAGGCAGATATCGAATCATTAACGACCAGCTTGCGCTTGAACTACCGTCTGATGTTGATCCAAATGACCCCGAATCGATTCTGATCGGAACTCAAAGGCCGACCTCATACAACTATTCGATCTCTTTCGGTCTCTCCTACACATTTGGGTCAATATACAACAACGTCGTTAACCCAAGGTTGTAAAACCCTTCGTTGTCGTTTCTTCGTGAATGTTCGTATTTTACCTAAATGATTAATGAAGCAGCGACACCCGTAGAAAAGACCGATCTCAAATCTCTCACCAAAGCCGACCTCTCCGCCTATCTTGAGGAGCTCGGTCTGGCCGGATACCGTTCCGATCAGGTTTTTCAATGGCTCTATCAAAAGGGAGCGGAAAATTTTAATGAGATGACCAACCTCTCCAAAGATCTCAGAGCACACCTCCGGGAGATTGCTGAAGTGAAGCGGCTCACTGTTCACAGCCGGCAGGAGTCGAAGGACGGCACCATCAAGTTTCTCTTTCAGCTCGATGATCCCAACGACTATAAAGTTGAGGCCGTACTCATTCCCGACTTTTATGATGATGGAGTTGCCAACAGGCTCACTGTATGTGTCTCCTCACAGGTTGGATGCATGTTTGGGTGCTCATTTTGCGCCACAGGAAAAATGGGCTACTTCCGCAGCCTCACGCATGGTGAGATTCTGGATCAGGTACAGATCATCAACGAAGTGGCTCAAGAGAAATATGGCAAAAAGATCACCAACATCGTCTACATGGGAATGGGCGAACCACTGCACAACTTCAAAGCGGTAACGGAATCTGCACGCATCATCTCAGACCCGCTTGGTACAGACCTCTCACCTCGAAGAATTACCATCTCCACTGTTGGGCTCACCAAGCAGATCAAACAGCTTGCTGATGAAGAGATCGGGATCAATTTGGCGATCTCGCTCCATGCAGCCGACGACAAAAAACGGGATGAGATCATGCCTATCAACGAATCACTCAACCTGGAAAAACTTGAAGAGGCGGTCAAATATTGGTTCATGAAAACCGAGAAGCCCCTCACCTACGAGTATCTTCTTTTTGATGAGTTCAATGACAGCCGTCAGGATGCCGAAAATCTGATTAAAATAGCGCAGTGGGCTCCTTCCAAGGTGAACATCATCATGTACAACAACGTGGCTGGTGTGGCACTACAACGGGTCAGGGAAGAGAGACTGAACCGGTTTATGAAAACACTGATCAATAACGGGGTAACCGCCACCGTCAGAAGAAGCCGTGGTGATGATATCGACGCCGGCTGCGGCCAGCTTGCCATTCGCGAAGGACAAGAGCGCGGGAAGAGTTTGGCAAAGTAGGAGTAAAAAGGGAAAAGTGAAAAGTGAAAAGGCCGACCTAACAGCATCCCGGTGCTTTTCCGGGTTCTGTCAGCGTCTGAAGAAACACAAGCTCAATGGGTAAATGCATCATTTACCATGCAGTCAGAATCTGCGGAACCCGATGGATTTGAAAAGTGTAGCTTTTCTTAGAGTCGCAACCACTTCTCCCTTTTCACTTTTCCCTTCTAATGAATCAAATTCAAAATCCGATTAAACCTCGGTAGCCACCGTTCGCCATCCCAGGAGAAGTAGATGATGCCGGCTTTGCCTATGATGTGGTCGTCTGGCACAAAACCCCAATAGCGGCTGTCTTCACTGTCGTCGCGGTTGTCGCCCATCATGAAGTAGTAATCTTTCTGAATAGTGTAGCGATTGGTCTCCTCACCATTGATGGTGAAATTGTCGCCATCACGGCGAACACTGTTACGCTCATACCGCTCCAGAATATCCTGATAGAGATGCCAGTTATCACGGCTTAGCTCTACTTCCTGACCGCTGTATGGAACCGTAAACTCTTCCATGTGGTCATGGTTCTTAAAACCACTGCCAAAATTGAATCCGCGCCGGTTAAAGAGGTCAAAATCTTCAGGCAGGATGTACTTGCCCACCGATGTTACCTCGCTCCAATCCGCCATATCTTCCGCAAGTTCCGGCGTCATATTGATGATATACTCGCCATTGTTTCCATTCAGGAGATTCCCTCCCGCTTCCCGGACCCTGGTGGGGCTCAGGCGGGCCCTGTCGGCCGTGGTAACCCGGTAGTTATACATCAACGTTTCGAACTGTTCGCTCTGCTCTCCGTTCACGTAGAGAATCTTGTTATCAATTCGCAGATCGTCGCCCGGCATACCAACTGCCCTCTTGATATAGTTCGTTTTCACAGAAACCGGGGCTATATCAATTGGGTAGTTAAAAACCACAATATCATCGCGCTGGATTTCTGAATAGCCGGGAATTCGAAACCAAGGCAGGTTCACACCGGGCATATAGATATCGGTAAACGGCACGGAGAGAGTCATTGGCGTACGCGGACCGTAGGCCAGTTTGGTGACAATCAGAAAGTCGCCCGTAAGCAACGTTTTCTCCATACTCGGAGTGGGAATCCGGTACGCTCCAAAGAAGAATGTACGGAGTATAATCGCGGCAATGGCTGCCCAGATCAGGGCATCCAGCCATTCACGTGCCCAATGTTTTGCTTTTGCGGCTTCTGCTTTTTCTTTGTCTGTACTGTTTTCCCAGAAACGAGCTTTCTTAGATGACTTTTTTTTTCTGCTCAACGCTTTTTAATGTGAGGTTGGTTAGTTAAATGCTGCGGGGCGGTTGATCGTCTCATGACTAAACTCGCCATCCTTATACTCTACACGGTACCATTGATCGCGCTCGGGCGAATAGAAATAGTCTGAGAATGAAGCGAGTTCTGAGACTTCATTCATCAGCATTCTGTTAAGGGTACGCTTTACCTGAGGCATCATATCGATATAACGGCTGGCACCAACATAGACAAGTCCGTTTTCAAACGGTCCATCCAGATCCAGGATCATCATCGGTATCTCATCATCAATAATAAACCAATACTCAAACTGTACGGCTTGAGCCATTCGAAAGTTGCCACCTACGATCAGATCGTCAATAGTCTGTGTAGGTTCACCAAATTTAGCCTGAAGGCGGGATCTTAGCTCAACAGTAGGGATTCGGTCGATCGTGGTGGGATTGTAGAGCCCCTGACCGGTCCAGTTGATATTGGCGAACTGACGTTCGAACTGAGCACGTTCTGATTTTTCAACCTTTCGGATGTCGGGGTCGTCAAACTGTGCAACTGCTGCAGTTGAAAATGCAAACAGGAATAGGAGCAGAGAGATCGTTTTTTTCATAGGGGTGTTACCTGTCATCATCATCCATGGAGAGAACAGCCAGGAATGCTTCCTGTGGAATATCCACGCTTCCGACCTGTTTCATCCGTTTTTTTCCTTCTTTTTGTTTCTCAATCAGTTTTCGTTTCCGGCTTATGTCACCACCGTAACACTTCGCTGTCACATCCTTTCGGAGGGCGCGAATTGTATCACGGGCAATCACCCGGGAACCGATAGCTGCCTGAACAGCGACTTCAAATTGTTGTCTGGGTATCAGCTCTTTCAGTTTTGCACAGACTTTTCGGCCTTGGTAATAGGCTTTATCTCTGTGTGTGATACTGGAGAGAGCATCCACCGGTTCACCGTTCAGCAGGATATCTAAACGCACCAACTGGCCTTTTCGGTATTCGATAAATTCGTAATCCAAAGAAGCGTAGCCACGGGTGCCGCTCTTGAGGCGGTCATAGAAATCGAAAACCACTTCCGCCATCGGAAGTTCATACGTAATTTCGACCCGATTATTTTGCATGAAGTGCTGATTTACATAAACACCCCGCCTCTCCTGGCATAAGGACATCACAGGACCGATATAATCGGCCGGTGTAATGATACTTGCCTTGATGTAGGGCTCCCAAAGCACATCAATATCTCCGGCGTCCGGCATCTCGCTCGGGTTATCAACCCCTTTTCTCTTGCCATCTTCCGTATCTACTTCATAACGCACGTTTGGAACCGTGGTAATGATATCGATATTGAATTCACGATCGAGCCGTTCCTGCACAATTTCCATATGAAGAAGGCCAAGGAAACCTGCCCGGAAACCAAACCCGAGCGCCTTGGAGGTCTCAGGCTGATAGGTTAACGAAGCGTCGTTAAGCTGCAGTTTCTCCAGTGCGGTGCGCAGGTCTTCAAAATCTTCGGAACTGGTTGGGAAGATCCCGCTAAAAACCATCGGCTTCACATCCTTATAGCCGGGAATCGGCTCTGGCGCCGAGTTTTTCTGATGCGTG
>JAFIFA010000045.1 GCA_020832225.1 Balneolaceae bacterium | reverse complement strand
CTTGCGTGTAAGTCAATCCCACAGTAATATGCATGTTGTTTGCAATACACATTCATGGTCTTCCTCCTTGGGTTTGTTATAGGTTGTTGGGAACCGAAATGTACGGATCCGGGAGGAGGCCATGAACAATATCAGATAAACAGAGAAACCGATAAAGTGTTGTTGATGGGCTTAATTGATACTCTGGATCGTGTACCACTTTTTCTGTTTAAAATTCGTCGGTTGCTTCCCGAGGGGTCGGGACTGCAAAAAGCACGCAACTGTTCGGCGGTTTTCCCAGTCAACCTTCCCACTTTCCATTTGCCCAATAAGCTGACACGCCTCTGAATGCCGGACGATCTCTTTTTGTTCGATTCTCATTGCGAACAGAAATCAATTGGCAAACCCGTGACACTATCGACATCAATTTTTACAGCAGCCCTGCTTTTGGCAATGGTGCTTCCAAATAACGGAATTGGGTTTAAGAGTTTTGAGCTTGATAATGGCTATCAGGAACAGACCCTTATCGATTTCAGCAACACATCGGCTGCCGCCTGGCAGATTGTGAATGACAGCGTGATGGGTGGTATTTCCAGAAGCACACTGCAGCTGCATGAAGACGGGTACGCTTTGTTTAGCGGCACGGTATCCCTGGAGAATAACGGGGGGTTTGCATCGGTCCGAGCCCGGGCCCAGGCACCGGCGGATCTATCGGATTTTCAGGGATTGACCGTAAACGTGTTGGGTGACGGAAAAACCTACAGCCTCAGGCTCAGAACTGTAAAAAACGGTTGGCTAACTCCCTACTCCTACGAGGCACGATTTATGACAACGGAAGGAGAGTGGGAAACTCATCGGTTGGCATACAGCGATTTCAGAGCCGTTTATAGAGGTAGAGCAGTTCGCGGCAATCCGGAACTGAACTCAGATGCGGTACTGGAGATCGGGTTTATGATTCAAGACGGGCAAGAAGGGGAGTTTGGGTTGAGTGTGAGGAAAATTGGAGCGTTTAAACCGACGGGTTAAACCGACGAACAGAGAAACAGTGAAACAGATTAACCGATAAAGTGTTGTTGATGGGCTTAATTGAAAATCTTGGGGTGCAATTCACTTTTTCTGTTTAAAATTCGACGGTTGCTTCCCGAGGGATCGGGACTGCAAAAAGCACGCAGCTGTTCTGCGGTTTTCCCCGTCGGTTACCCTGTTCTGCGGTTTTCCCCGTCGGTTACCCTGTTCTGCGGGTTTATCGGGTTAGTAGAGGAAGCCGAATAGCCATAGTGGGATGCGGTTCTGGTATGCGTGTTCCAGCTCGTCTAGTGCCAGGAAGGCATTTTTTTGTGATGAGATTTGAGAGGTACCCTTTGATGGCCCACCTATTTCAAATGTCCACTTTCCGTCAATGATGAAATCTCCGGTTTTTGCAAGTTCTACAGAGTGGTTTGCATTCCGAAGTTGATTCACAAAGAAGGTCTCGCGGATGGTGCCTCGCTCAGGGTTTGGTTTTAAAGCATAGCTGAGGTTGCTGTTTTCCAAAAATATTTTATCCGGCTTTTGAAGTGCGGAAACCCCTTTTGAAGAGCGGCTAAGCAGATTCAGAAGTCTGGCGCGATCCAAATTCCAAAGATATGTTTTGACCGTATCCCTTCCCAGTCCAAGCCGGTTGGCGATTTTTGAAATGTTTGGCTCGAAAGGAACCGTTTCAGCAATTACACCAATTAACTTTTTCATTTTAATTGTATTGGACGCGGAGTACTCTTCTACAATTTGAAGATCAACCTCCATCACCGTATTGATAACCTGATTAAGTAATTGCCGGAAGGATTCGTCGCTTCTTGTTATCGAAAAAGGGAAATATCCGTTTTTTAGATATTCATTGAATATTGGAATTGGCTTCAATTTCGCAAGAACCGTTTGGGAAATTTTTCCCGGGTCCTGCAGTAACTGCTCTAAAGTGATTGCCGGGAATTTGTGTTGATAACGGATTTCCAGATATTCACGAAATGAGAGACCGGTAAGCTCTTTACTTATCGCCCGTCTACTTAAGTCAGCGTCTCCGGTTAAAATATCGAGTACCGAAGAGGCTGTAAATACCACCTGCAGCTCAGGTAATCCATCATATATATTTTTAAGCTCTCGCGACCAATTTGGATAGCGGTGTATTTCATCGATCAGGAGTAGTGATCCGCCATACTTTCTAAACTGCCTGGAGAGATCGATTAATGAATGGTCATAAAACCATGGATGGTCAGCCGTGACATAGAGAGAGTTCTTACGGTCGGGAGCAGAGTATTTGAGATATTGCAGGAGCATGGTTGTTTTACCGATGCCGCGTAAACCAGTAATTCCCAAAAACCTTTCATCCCAATTCAGCTGGTGGTAAAGTCCTCGGAAAAAGTTGTCGGATACTTGTGCAAGTACCTCTTCCTGATATTCGTATAGTGTATCCATATAATTTGACTTGAGCTTGAGTCAATATAGAGATAAAAATGACTTAAGAACAAGTCATGTGAGTGGCGGGGGAAGGGATAAAACCGACGAACAGAGAAACCAATAAAACCGACGAACAGAAAAGCAGATAAACAGAGGAACCGATGAAGTGTTGTTTATGGGCTTTATTGAAAATCTGGGGCGTATATCACTTTTTCTGTTTAAAATTCGTCGGTTGCTTCCCGAGGGGTCGGGACTGCAAAAAGCACGCAGCTGTTCTGCGGTTTTCCCCGTCGGTTGCTTCCCGAGGGGTCGGGACTGCAAAAAGCACGCAGCTGTTTTTCTGTTTCCCATCCACCGTTATTCCATGGCACGATAAATCGTTTCAACAAACTCCCCCAACACACTTCCATCCAGCCATCGCATGACGATCACCAGATCGTTTTCGTCGTCGACGATGATGTAGTTGCCGCCAAAGCCGGCGGCGTAGTAGATGTGGTCGGGCACGTTGCCCCAGTCGGTATCACCCTTGAGGGTCCACCACATGTAGCCGTAGTCGGGGTTGGGATCAGACGGGGCGCGGGCCATGTCGATCCATTCGGGTGAGATCAGCTGATCGCCGTTCCAGTTTCCGTTTCGGGCAAAGAGGAGGCCAAATCGGGCCTGGTCCATGGTGTTGATGAAGAGTCCGCCGCCATGGTGTCCGCCGCCGCTCACCGACTGCACCTCCACGCCGTCAACCATCACATAGGAGTTGTCGTAGCCGTACCATCGCCATGAGGGTGTGGCGCCGATCGGGTTCATAATCTCATCGCGCAGAATCTTGGGCAGTGGTTCACGCAGCACCTGAAGCAGCGAGTAGGCGAGCAGGTTTACCCGCACATCGTTGTACTCATAATGGGTACCCGGCTCACGAAGCTCGCGCATCCGCCACTCATCAATGCCGCCCTCCCTCGGCGGACGATCACCCCAATCCTCCATCCCAAAGAGCGTGCCGGACCAGTCGGATGATTGATTAAGCAGATGGTGCCAGGTGATGGCGGAGTTGTGTTCACCATCAAAGGTGCGGTCCCAGACGTAGTCGGTGAGGAGATCATCGACCGAGCGGATCAACCCGCGATCCCAGGCGATGCCCGCAACGGTGGTGAGGTAGCTCTTGGTTACGCTAAAGGTCATATCGACCCGGTGGAGGTCGCCCCACTGCGCCACCACATACCCATCCTTGATGATCATCCCGGCTGGTCCACCCCGCTCCCTCACCGGTCCGGCCAAATCGTGATAGGGCTCGCGGCTAAACGCCTCCAGGATGGCGATCCGCAGATCACGGTTCACGCTGTTCTCACTATCCAGCGCCAGCTGCCTCGCCTGTTGGATCAACGCCTCATCCAGCCCCAGATCCCCCGGCGACCGCTCCTCCCACTCGGTTCCCGCCGGAGGAACATACCGATCCTGAGACAACACCGGGTTGGGGCTCATCAAAAAGCCGATGGAGAGAAGAAGCAAGACAAGTGTGGTGTTGAAGATGGTTGAGCGCATGGTGGGAGTGGTTGGTTTTGGAAATTTGGATTGGGTAAAATAGAAGATTTTTTGGTAGATGGAAGCGCGTAACGTTTTATAGTCATGAGTCATGAGTCATGAGTCTTGAGTCGTGAGGGTGGGTTTTGGGATCAAAGAGGCTTCTCTTACTGGCGGCGCAGTACGTAATCCGCAAACCCGAATTGTTATGCGCCGCCCTTTTTCCCAGGGTGCGTGTCATTCTGAACGTAGCGAAGCGGAGTGAAGAATCTGTGGGGGATATGGTCTGTAATTTAGAAAGCTCGTGATTGCACCCCGGATCGGAAGAGGTCCTTCATTGCACTCGCTGCGCTCGTTCCATTCAGGATGACATGTTCGGCTGGTAGAAAAGTGCGGCGCGCTAAAAGTGTACTGTGCACAACTATCCGTCTGCGCCGCATGCGTGAATCCTCCCTTTGCGGCGCGGTACGCAATTGGCAAACCCGAATTGTTATGCGCCGCCCTTTTTCCCCGGGTGCGTTGTCATTCTGAACGTAGCGAAGCGGAGTTAAGAATCTGTGGGGGATATGGTCTGTAATTTAGAAAGCTCGTGATTGCACCCCGGATCGAAAGAGGTCCTTCATTGCACTCGCTGCGCTCGTTCCATTCAGGATGACACGGTCGGCTGGTAGAAAAGTGCAGCGCGCTAAAAGTGTACTGTGCATAACTACCCGTCTGCGCCGCATGCGTGAATCCTCCCTTTGCGGCGCGGTACGCAATTGGCAAACCCAAATTGCTAAGCGCCGCCCTTTTTCCCCGGGTGCGTGTCATCCTGAACGAAGCGAAGCGGAGTGAAGGATCTGTGAGGGATATGGTCTGTGAATGAGAAGCACTGGTTGCAACCCGGATCGAAAGAGGTCCTTCATTGCACTCGCTGCGCTCGTTCCATTTCCCGATTAACTGCATCGGGAACATGTTCGCTTATTAAATAAGGCGGCGCGTAGGGTTTGTAGTGAGTACCACTAACTGATTGCGCCGAATAGTAAAAACCTCCCTTACCACCCAATACTGTTTTATTGCCACCGAGCCACGGAGAAGCAAGGAATCCTCCGTGGTTCGGTGGCATTCTTGAAATCTATAATCGGTAACGGGTACGCGCTGAGTCTGTACTCTGCAAATCTACCCATATGCGCCGACCTTGTTAATAAGGCAAGCGTGTCATCCTGAGCCACTAATTTTGCCAGAAACGGGCAACACTATTCAGTAGGTGACAGAATAAGTCTCCCCTCGAGGGGAGACTATTCTTTCTCCTACTCAATAACCATTCCTCAAGACTCAAGACTCAAGACTAACAAAGCGCCACGCGCTTTGCGCAAAAGTTGCCTTTTCCCATTTCTTGTGGTTATTTGTTTGAGCCAAACATCAACTCAACGTCTTATCATGATCCGCTCTAAATACTTTCTGTTCGCTCTCTGTCTGCCTCTTATTTTTCTGTTTCAACTTCAGCCCCTGGATCTCAATGCGCAATCTGCCGTTGAGAGCTGGACGCCGGAATCGATGGTGAATCTTCCGGTAGTGGGTTCGCCGGAGATCTCGCCGGATGGTTCGGTGATCGCCTACACGGTTCGGGAGACCAATATGGAGGGGGAGGAGTCGAGTTTTACCACGCATATCTGGGTTGCCAAGGCGGATGGATCGATGAACCGGCAGTTCACCCGAGGGGATGAGTCAGCAACGAATCCGCAGTTCAGTCCGGATGGAGAGTATCTCTCATTTATCTCAACACGCGACGGCAGCCGTCAGGTCTACAAGATCTATCTGGATGGCGGGGAAGCGGTGAAGGTTACATCGGCCGATAACGGAGTGGGGAGCTTCAGCTGGTCGCCGGATGGAAGCCGCATCGCCTACACCATGACCGATCCCCAGACCGATGAGGAGCGGGCGCGCGAACGTGAAAGACGGGATGTAATCCTGGTTGATCGCGATTTTAAATTTTCCCGGATCTATGTTCACTCCATGGAAGAGGATACTGCCAAAGCGGTCTATGAGGGTGAGCTGCACACCACATCGTTTGATTGGTCGCCCGATGGTGAGACGATCGTATTTGCGCATCAGCCAACACAACGAATCCACGACCGGTACTATATGAATATCTCCACGGTTCCGGCCGACAGCGGTGCTGTTTCCTCCCTGGTTGAGCGGGAGGGAACCGATGGAACGCCACGCTACACACCGGATGGAAACTACGTGCTCTTTACATCGCACGGTGGAGAGCTGGAGGCGGTCGGTGTTCAGGATCTTTTTGTTGTTCCGGCTAATGGCGGCGAGCCGCGTGCACTGGCTCACACCTACGATCGGAACGCGACGATCACCGGGTTTGATTCGGACGGCAATGCGCTGATTCGCGAGTGGCGCAACACAGCTTCTGTACTCTACCGGGTTCCGCTTGATGGCGGAGAGCCGCAGCTGATCACACCGGAGGATGGAATCTACAATCAGTTTGCGGTGAACCGTCAGGGTGACCGAATCGTATTCACGTATGAAAATCCGGAGGTGCCGCGTGAGGTGCATATGTCGGATCTGAGCGCCTTCAACCCTCAGCAGCTCTCTTCAGTGTTTGAGGAGAGAGAGCTTCCGGAATTTGGTCACACCGAGGTGATCAGCTGGACCTCCTATGATGGTGAGGAGATCGAAGGGCTTCTAACCTACCCGGTTGGCTATGAGGAGGGAGATCAGGTTCCCTTGATTCTGATGGTTCACGGCGGACCTGCCGGTATCTACGCGCAGACCTGGACCGGTTCGGGCGGTATCTATGCAATCCAGTTCTTCGCCGAACAGGGGTATGCGCTGCTAAGGCCCAATCCGCGAGGCAGTACCGGCTATGGCAAGGAGTTTCGATATGACAATGTTGAGGACTGGGGCTTTGGCGACTATGAGGATCTGATGAGCGGTGTGGATCACGTGATCGATATGGGCGTGGCCGATCCCGATCAGCTTGTTGAGATGGGATGGAGCTATGGCGGATATATGACCTCATGGATTGTGACCCAGACCGATCGCTTCAAGGCGGTGAGCATGGGAGCCGGCCTCTCCAATCTGGTGAGCATGGTTGGCACAACCGATATTCCCGGCTACCTGATGGCGCACCTTGGCGGACCCTACTGGGATGGCAACATGGAGACCTACGAGCGACACTCCGCCATCTACCACATGGATGGTGTTTCAACCCCGACTCAGATCATTCACGGCACTAACGACCTGCGCGTGCCGCTTGGTCAGGCACAAGAGTTCTACTGGGCCCTCCAGGAAATGGGAGTTGATTCGGAGATGATCCTCTACCCAAGAACCGGTCATGGACCCACAGAACCAAAATTCATCGCCGACGTGTCGAACCGGATTATTCAGTGGTTTGATATGCATTTGGGGAGGGAGTGAAAGGAGTTGGTAGATGGATGATAGTAGATGGTAGATGGACAGCATAGCGCGTGGCGCGGAGAGCGGAGCGAACGAAGAGAAGGATTTGTGGGGAATGTGGGCTATGATTGAGAATTTCCTCAATCACAACCTGGAGCGATTCAGATCCTTCATTCCACTCGCTACGCTCGTTCCATTCAGGATGACGGCTTCGTCTTAGTAAACGGCCGGGTATAAGTACTAAACCAAGAGCTAATCTCTGTCTTCCCCGGCACCACCTATTCATCGACTGCGGCGTATAAAGCTCATTGCATAGAACCACTACTGATACGCCGCCACTGTTTTAAAGTAAGCGTGTCATCCTGCCTGTCCCGATGCAGTTAATCGGGAAATGTAGCGCAGCGGAGTGAAGGATCTGTGAGGTGAATGGACTGTGAATGAAAGGGACTTTTTTGCCACGGAGCCACGGAGAAGCACGGAGTTCTCCGTGTCTCAGTGGCATACTTCAAATCTGTCAACCAAGAGTACCGCCCTTTGCGCTACGCGCTCTGCAAACCCCTCCCGGGAATGAACCACTCGCTTCGATAGTTATTCCGTGGTGGAAGCCAATACCCGTCTATATCGCTACCTGAGCAAAGAGCCGGTAAAAAAGAAGATCGAGGTATGGACGGTATATCTCGCCTTCGCTTTTTTTATTGGTCACCTTGTGCTCATTCTATTGAGGAACACGTTCCCCGATATCCTTCTGCTCCAGCCCCTCAGTCAGAACTACCTCTCCGCGCTCTATACGCCGTTCAGCATCATACTGGTATATGAGGTCTATCTGCTGATTCTCGCCCTCCCTCTCTCGTTCACAAACTCCATGAGGAAGCAGTATGAGATCATCTCTCTGATCATCATACGGAATGTATTCAAGGATGTCTCAATGTTTGACGATTTTGATCAGCTTGCTGAACAGAAGGAGGTGATTTTTCAGATCGCAACCGATCTGGGCAGCGGGCTGCTTCTCTTTTTTCTTGTCGGCGTTTTCTATCAGATCAGCCTGAAGAGAAAGAGCCTGAACTATCTCTCCGAAGATCAGGTGCAAAGATTTGTGGCGATCAAGGAGAGGGTGGCGATCATTCTGCTGCTGATCTTTGTGGCGCTTACCGTTTCATCGATCTATTCGTTTGGGGTGGAAACCTACCGGTTGGTTGTGTTCGAAGAGCCATTTGAGCTGGATCTTGGGGTGATCTTCTTCGTTGAATTCTACACGGTGATGATCTTCTCGGACGTGCTGATCTTCATCGTCTCATTCATGTTCAGCCAGACCTATGCGCGACTGCTTCGAAACGCGGGGTTTGTCTGCTCAACGGTGATCCTGAGAATCTCACTCTCCGCCGAGCCGGAGCTAAGTGGCTGGGTGGCCGCTGCTGCCCTGCTCACAGGAATCCTGTCGCAGTTGATTTATGTCTACTTTAGTCGTTTGGAGGAGAAGAGTGATGGGGAGAACTCGGTGGAAGATTAATGAGGGGTGTGTAGTAGATGGTAGATGGTAGATGGTAGATAGCGTAGCGCTAAGCGCAGAGGGCGCCCCTTGTCATCCACAACGTAGACGTAAGCCCGATTCTGAATCTGGGCTGGGGCATCCTTCATCGCCTTCAGGGTGTCGCCCACATTGGTACCCTCTCTCACAG
>JAFIFA010000042.1 GCA_020832225.1 Balneolaceae bacterium | reverse complement strand
GGCCATGTCGGTATTCAGTGGTGTGCCCGTTGGCGGACCTCCCGCGTTCATCACAATACCGTGAAAATCTCCCTTTCCGGCAGCCTTTTCGATCTTATCTAATGTTTCACTGTAGATAAGACTTCCCTCCACGATCTCCGTATTGTCATCAAAATGGCCAAATTTCTCGCGAAGTGTACTCCCCCTTCGCGCAACGAGAACCACCCGTGCCCCTTCCCTTAAGATTTGGCGGGCAATGGCCTCTCCAAATCCGCTGCTTGCACCACATACAATGAAACGTTGGTCGCTAATTTCTAAATCCATGATGAAAAGTTTGTTTGCGGTTTACCATCAGCATAGTAAAAGAGATTGACTTCTGAAAGCAAAATGGAAATGGGTTGTCGAAAGCAGGTAAAAAAATACCTTGAAGATGCTTGTTCTTAATTAAATTTTGCGATAAATAATAACTCTCAATTATTACCCGTATATTTAAGGCTGTCAACTTTTCAGGATTTGATTTCACTTTCCTGAAATCAAATTGTTTCAATAATTTATCCGGCTTTCTTACGCCGGAAACCACCAATTTTATGATAAAAGATATTCGCAACATCGCCATTATTGCTCACGTGGATCACGGTAAAACCACACTTGTGGATCAGATGCTCAGGCAGAGTGGCACATTCAGAGAGAACCAGCAAGTAGACGAGAGAGTGATGGACTCCGGCGATCTGGAGAAAGAGAAAGGAATCACCATCAGTTCCAAAAACACCGCAGTTCTTTGGAAAGGTACCAAAATCAATATCGTGGATACTCCCGGTCACGCCGACTTTGGTGGCGAGGTTGAGCGTATCCTCAAGATGGTGAATGGTGTGATTCTGCTGGTAGATGCAGCTGAAGGCCCGCTTCCCCAAACCAAATTTGTACTTCGAAAGTCTCTTGAACTTGGCTACCAGCCGATCGTTCTGATCAACAAGATCGACCGGAAGGATGCACGACCGGATACCGTTCTCAACATGATTTTCGACCTCTTCGTTAGTCTGGACGCCACCGATGAGCAGCTCGACTTCCCGGTTCTCTACGCTGCAGCCATTGAAGGTTACGCCAAAGCGGAGCTGGAAGATGAAAATGTGGATATGGCTCCGCTTTTCGATAAAATTGTGGAACACATCCCACCGCCTGAGACCGTAAGTGATGCACCGTTCAAAATGCTTGTGAGTAATGTGGACTGGAACGACTACGTAGGACGAATTGCCGTAGGTCGTGTGGAGCAGGGTACAATCAAGACCAATCAGGAGATCTCGCTGGTAGACCGCAAGGGAAATGTGAAAGTGAAAGCGAAGGCAACCAAGCTCTTTACGTTTAACGGATTGGTCCGCGAACCTGTTGACGAGGCTACAGCCGGTGATATCTTTGCTATGGCGGGGTATGAAGCCGTTGAGATTGGTGATACACTCACCGATAGCTCCGATCCCACACCGATTGAGTATTACGATATCGATCAGCCTACCATGGCGATGTATTTCCGCGTGAATAATTCTCCATTTGCCGGAAAAGAGGGCGACTATGTAACATCAAACATGATTAAGGATCGTCTCAATAAAGAGATTCGTACCAACGTATCGATTCAGGTTGAGCAGACCGACAATGCGGACATTTTCCGTGTTGCGGGCCGGGGTGAACTACAGCTCTCTATTTTGATCGAAACAATGCGTCGCGAAGGTTTTGAGTTTGCCGTTTCACGTCCAGAAGTACTCTATCGCGAAGTGGATGGCCAGACACATGAGCCATTTGAAGAGGTAGTGATTGACGTTCACACCGACTATAGCAATAAAGTGATCGATAACCTCCAGAAGCGGAAGGGTATCATGACCTCCATGGTGCAAGAGGGAGAGAACAACCGAATTGAGTTCCGGGTACCATCCAGGGGATTGATCGGTTTTCGTGGTGAAATGCTTACCGAAACCCGTGGCACCGGTATTATGCACCAGCAGTTCGACTCCTACGGCCCGTTTGCAGGAGCGATTCCCGGACGTACACGTGGAGCGCTGATCTCACTGGAACAGGGTGATGTAACCCCATACGCTCTTGAAGGGCTTCAGGATCGCGGACAGTTTATCGTGGTTCCCGGCGATCCGGTTTACGCAGGTCAGGTTGTGGGTATTAACAACCGAGCCGACGATCTGGTGATCAACGTGGTGAAGAAGAAGAACCTCACCAACCACCGGGCAACGCAGTCGGCCGATGCCGTCAAGATCTCCCAGGCCAAGAAGATGAGTCTGGAGCAGTGCATTGAGTTTATCGACAACGATGAACTGCTTGAAGTGACGCCGAAGAGTCTGAGAATCAGAAAGCTCTACCTCGATCACAACGAGAGAAAGCGTTCAGAAAAAGCGAAAGTATAGTCATTTCGGCTTCTGCCGAACTGAATTGAAAAGATAAGCGAGTGTGATCCGGTGACTCATCGTTCCGGATCACTGCTTTATCTCTCTTCTCTAAAAGGGAGCCTCATCATCCCCGCCGGGGCTAAAAGGTGGTGGCGGTGGAAGTGCTCCTCCTCCTTCAGATGATTGTTCCGGTTCGTCAAGATATTGATCCTTCCCAGGATTGTTGTAGGGATCGTTCTCCACTCTGGACAACCTCTCGAAACGGGCATACTCCTTCACAAAGAACATTTTGGTTGATCCTACCGGGCCATTTCTCTGTTTCCCGATAATGAGCTCTGCAAGGCCGTTGGTTGATTCACCCTCTGCAGTAGTAGTGATTCCGTAATATTCAGGGCGATAGAGGAAGCATACAACATCGGCATCCTGCTCAATGGAACCGGACTCACGAAGGTCACTCAGCTGTGGCCGTTTATCACCACCTCGTTGCTCCACCTGACGGCTGAGCTGTGAAAGGGCGATCACCGGTACATCCAGCTCTTTGGCCAGTGCTTTCAATCCCCTCGAAATGGTGGCAATCTCCTGCTCACGATTACCGATATCCTTCGATCCGGCGGTCATTAGCTGAAGGTAATCGACCACAATCATCCCGATGTTGTGTTCACTCTTGAGCCGCCGGCATTTGGTTCGCATCTCCATCACGCTGAGGCTTGGCGTATCGTCAATAAAGATATTGGCTGTAAAGAGCCTGCTGGCCGCATCGATCAAACGTTTGAAATCTTCATCCTTCAAACGGCCTGTACGTGCAGACTGAGCATCGATTCGTGCCTCCATCGTCAGAAACCGCTGCACCAGCTGTTGTGCCGACATCTCCAGGCTGAAAATGGCCACATTGGCTTGCAGGCTTTCATCGGAGTGGAGGGCTGCGTTACGGGCTGCCGTAAGGGTAAATGCTGTTTTACCCATAGAAGGACGCGCTGCAATAATGATAAGATCACCAGACTGCCATCCTGATGTGAAATTATCTACATCCAGGCCCGAGGGTACACCCGTTACACCGGCAGGTTTTCCACGAAGATCTTCGAGGTGGGCAAGCGTATCCTTCAGTACATCACCAATTTTGGTAGCCTGTGCACGGGATTTGGTATTTGCGATATCAAAAATCTTCTGCTCCGCTGTGTCCAGAACATCGTAGGCGTCGCTGGTTGTATCGTATGCGGTTTTGATAATCTCATTACAGTTCAGGATCAGATTCCGCTTGATCGCCTTTTCAGAAATGATCTGCGCGTGGTAGTCCACGCTTGCTGCAGAGCTCACTGACCTGGTCAGGTCGGCAAGATAGCCGGGCCCGCCCACGGTGTCGAGCAGGTTGTTGTCCCGAAGCTCATTTTCAACCGTGATCAGATCCAGGGGGTTGTCCCGCTCATAGAGATCATAGAGGGTCTCAAAAATGTGGCGATGGGCAGGTCTGTAGAAATCGTCCGGCTTCAGCATCTGAAGGGCGATCGTTGCCGCTTCGTGTTCAATCAGCATTGCCCCCAAAACCGCTTCCTCTATCTCAACAGCCTGCGGCGGAACACGTCCGCCATCATGTGATGCGGTTTTTTGATTCTGCCGTTTGGGAGAGTTTGAGCCGTTGGATCCTGGCATACAGAAATAGGATTATAAGTGATTGAAAACAGGTGCTATATGTTCAGCTTGTAATGAAAATGCGAACAGGATGAGCGACGTGCCGTCTTGGATAAAAGGGTGATCTGACCAAACTGTCGGCCTTCAACTAAAATAAAAAAAGTGCGACTCAAATCGGAATGGAATCGCACTTCATTCGCAGTTCTTTCAGATCATTTTCCGGATCTCATTCTGAACCTTCATCATGAATCGGACGCTCTTTCTCTCATAAGCTGCATCGTTGAATGTACCGATAATATAGCTCTCAAGTTTGGGATGGTAGAAGAGAAAAGCTCCGGTAGCACCGAGAACTCCCCATGAGCAGTATTTCTTCGGCATCAGCAAAGGCAGAGGTGTGATCTGCCAGATGCCGTATCCATACTCAATTGCCGGTCCGAATCGGGCTTTGTCGTCCATCATCTGCTTAAGTGTCTCTTCAGAAACCAACCGGTGAGATGTGAGAGCCATCATGAATTTGAGCAGATCGGTTGTGGTAGCCACAACCCCGCCTCCCGTGTAGTCCAGGGCGGTGAATCCCTCCAGATCGTTGACTTTCAGATCGTTGAGCCAGAAACCGGCAACTGGATGCTTGGCAGGGACCTCAGGTTCAGACCTTCCGAGAATGTAAGAGTGATCCATTCCAAGAGGTCGAAAAATTCGCTCTGCAAAAACCTCGTGGCATGGTTTACCCGTAACAGCTTCAATGATGAAACCGAGAAGGTGGTAGTTGGTGTCGTTATAGCGATATCCTTTTCCGGGTGGAAAGTGAGGCTCCCTGTTCTCTTTCGACCAGATAACCGCTTCGCGGGTGGATTGGGCCACTATCTCTCCCTTCAGAAGTTTCTCCATGAGCGGCCAGAAATCGTCAGGCAATCCGGAGGTCTGATTTAAAAGGTGGCGGATTTTGATGAGGTTGGAGTAGTCTCGCCCTTTAAAGACGTGCAGCTTCCGCATCAGTTCTTTATCAAGATGAGCAGAGATCGGGTCATCAAACTTTAACTTCCCCTCTTCAGCAAGCATCCCAATTACAGTCGAGGTAAAGATCTTACCAACGCTTGCCATGTAGTTGGCCTGCTCTGTGGATGCAGGAACACCATCTGTGCTGCCTGCGGCGAGATTCAGGTCGATCCCGTGCTTTTCTGAGTGTACCAGAAGGTATGTGTTTTTAAGGCGCTTATCTTTCTTGAACGATTTGTGGAAGAGCGTTTCAATCCCGTTTTTTACAATAGTTTCCATATCCGTTTCTCCTGTTGGTGGGTGGAGATAAATTATACGGATTTTCTCAATTCAGGTTACTGCAGGAAATGAATTTAATTATATGAGCTTCAGGGAGTTCCGCCCAGTTCATCGTACCTTTTTTTCACCTTCTGAACGTCTTCCCAGGTAGGGCGTTTCCACTGCGGATGGCGAAGAAGTGCAGCCGGATGATAGGTTACCGTCAGATCTGCACCGCGATATTTATAAAAGGTGCCCCGTAGGTTTTTGAGCTTCTCGTCACGGTTGAGGAGGGTATTTCCTGATACCTTTCCAAGGCAGAGAATTACTTTTGGATTGATCAGGTCTATCTGTCGATTGAGATAGGGGAGGCTTCTGGTCTGCTCCTCCTGGCTGGGATTACGGTTTCCGGGTGGTCTGTGCTTCAGGATGTTGGCGATATAGACATCCTCACGTTCAAAACCGATCGCTTTCAGAATCTTGTTCAGAAGCTGGCCCGCAGCACCTACAAATGGCTCTCCCTGCTTATCTTCCTGCTCTCCCGGCGCTTCGCCGATTAGCATCAGGTCTGCATCCCTGTTTCCTGTTCCAAAGACCAGGTTGGTCCCCTCCAGATCGGTCTTGAGTTCATCGGCCTGCGCACAAAGCTTTTTCAGCTGGTTGAGATTGGTACACGCCGCGAGCTTCTCTTCCAGCGTGGGTTCCTTTGGTTCGGGCTTTGCTTCAACTTCCGGTTTTGAGATACCAGGCTGTTTGGTTTCAACCGGCACAGATTGAGCGGGGATCTCTTGAGATGGTTCCTCAGTTTCCGGACCGGATTGGGTATCCTTTTCAGAAAGTACATCCTCGCCATGATCGGTCGAAAACGGGCCATAGACCTCTTTTTCAGCCTCCAGAAAACGGATGATATCTTCAATTGTGATGGAGTCGCTCATGACCGGGTAGTGGGTGAAAATTGTTCAGTGTGAGTTCGGAATTATAGCTCAATGTCTTTAAGTATGAAAAAAGCGAAGCACGATAATCCCCCTAACAAGGGGGGACAGAGGGGGGTGTCCATACACAGAGATAAATGCAGATTTTATGCCCCTTTTATTATGTTTTCAAATTCAAAAGACGAGCCCCCATTTTAGGGGTGACTTTTGTTGACCAAATTTAGGATTATCCACACAAATAATCATAGAGTCGAAATTATTGATAATCAGTTGGCCACCCTTTCATAGGAGACATCACGATAGTAGTTGGTGGGGTAGGCGCCAACCTGAAGAAGCATCGGGCGGAGCGTGAATCGAATCGTCATCTCATCGATCTCTCCCTCCAGATCCATTCCGAAGGTAACAAACTCTTCCCGCTGTGCCGGATTCTCCCAGACAACCCGGAATGTGTTGTGGTGCCAGTGCTCAAGTTCGGCCCGAATCGAATCATCATCCCAAAGTGTGAGCTTCAGGGTTCCATCCTCCAGTGTCACTTCGGCGTTGTCATACTGTTCGTCGTAAAAGCTGCCTGTATAGGCCTCGAGATCGTGTGTAGGGGAGGTGTCGGGAATTCGGGTAGCCTCAAACTCCTCACGCAGCTGTTTGACGGTCTCATACCTGCTGGTGTAGTTGTCGTAATATCTTTCGTTCCAGTCATTTCCTTCAACATCCAATATGTGATCGATAACGGTATAGGCGATCGCCTCACGAAAATTTGAAAAGACGTTGGTGGTGATGATGATCCCAAAGTCCTCTTCAGGAATCAGCATATAGGTAGTGTTCATACCGTCGGTAGCACCGCCGTGCGAAATAACACGTACACCCTGATAGTCGGTAATGCTAAGCCCAAAACCATACCCTCTCATGGAGGAGGTTACCGAGCCAATCGGCTGAGATACCTGAGGCGTCATGATTTCACGCATGGTACGCGTTGTAAGCAATCGTTCATCATCGAGGCTTCCCGGTGTTCCGAGCATCATCTTCATCCATTGGGTCATGTCCGTCATGGTGGAGTTCACACCGCCGGCAGGAGCTCCAATGTCCCAGCTTCGTCTCGGTATGGTCACAACTTCCCCTTTGATGTATTGATGGGGCCAGGCTGCATTCTCCTCATCCAGGTCGTGGATGGATGTGTTGGTTCTATCCATACCCAGCGGTTCAAATAGCCTTTCGGTCATAAATTCATCCCATGTGAGATCGGTTACGGCGTTTACCACTTCGCCGGCCAGTGTATACATCACGTTGCTGTAGACGTACTGAGACCGAAACGGCTGTTCAAATTCGTGATATCGCATCCGGTATAGCAGCTCATCCCTGGAGCGGTCGGTCATAAACTGAAGACGGTTTCCAAGCATTCGTCCCACTCCCACCTGGTGAGTAAGAAGATCCCTGATGGTAACCAGTTCCGAGGCATATGGGTCACTCAGTTTAAACCAGGGGATATGCTTCTGAACGGGATCATTCCAGCTGATCACACCTTCATCGACCAAAATACCGAGCGAAAGGGCCGTCATATGCTTGCTAACTGAGGCGATTCCAAACTGTGTATCTGTATTGACGCGCGCTGCCTCCCCAAGCTTTTTTACTCCATAGCCATTGGCGTGTATTACCTCACCATCTTTGACAATGGCGATGGCCAACCCCGGAATATCCCACTGTTGCATGCCTCGTTCAACCCAGCGGTCAAACTGATCCGGCAGAAGATCACTCTGCTGGGCAGTGAGTTGGGAGGTGGAGATGAGCAGGGTAACAAGTAAAAGAGAGATATAGCGTAACGATTTCATATAGGTGTAACGTCCGGTTCCGATTTGATTGTGCTATGCGACAAAGTAGTAAATGCGAGTCTTATCTGCTAAGTAGATGTTGCGGGTTACGGGTTACGGGTTGCGGGTTGAAGGTTGAAGGTTCGGACGAAATCAAGAAAATGGTTCGTTTAATGATCCATTGCTATCTCAGTGAACTTTTTTGGTGATTTGCCCTATGAACTTTGAGCTTTAATCCACCATTCAGCCCTGAAAGAGCACTTCATCTTAGCCCGGAGCAACTATATTGTTGAAAAATGCACTTGTCCCGTCAGGGACTAAATATGGGTAGAAAAACAGAAAGACCCTCCATCCCGCACCGAGGAACGGTTTTTGAAAAAGAGAGGAAAAAGTCGAGGCGCAGTGGAAAGGGAAGGATTAGGATGAGCGTCGGTTAGTAGCTGAATGTGGGTTTGCAAATTCATGGGACATATTTAACCGCAGCGGCCGCAGAGTAGTCGCGGCGAACGCTGAGGGTTAGAATGAGCCGGAAGCCCGAACCTCAAAGCTGAAAGGGATGAGCTCAAAGGAGGTTGAATTGTTAAACTGTTGAATTGTTGAAAAGTGAAAAGCTGGAAGGGTAGAAGCTTAAAGGGAGATCGCAATCAAATTGCGAGCGACATCTTTTTTCCGACCGAACCAGCAACCAGTAACCAGTAACCAGTAACCAGTAACCCGCAACCCCAACAAAAAAACCCGGCGGCTTCACGTAACGGAAACCAACCGGGTTTGAAAAGTTTGAACTGTAAAGAGGCTAATTACTCCTCTCTTCGCGGAAGTTTTTCGTCGAGCATGGCGGTGTGGTAGACAAAAGTAGCCACAATTGCTGCGGTTCGTTTCAGGTCCTCTTCAACCAGGCGCTCGAAGTAATCCATATTGGAGTGGTGCGTCATAGTGAAGTACTCTATCGGATCCTGAATGAACTGGAAGCCGGGTAATCCTACACGATCAAATGCGATGTGATCGGTTGAACCGGTGTTGGCCCAGGTCACAGTGTTGGCATCCCAATCCTCAAACGGCTTGAGCCATGTTCTGAAGATCGGCCTCAGCGCTTCATTCTGCTGAAGGTAGATTCCGCGTACCTGTCCAGTACCGTTATCAATGTTGTAGTAGGCAGAGAACTTATTGTAGGCATCTTCAGGGTCAACATCACCTGATTCGTTCCATGAACCTTCAGCGGAAGCAAAGTGGTCGGCCACATACTCACGAGAGCCGTGAAGGCCTTGCTCTTCACCATCCCAGAGCGCAACGCGAATGGTTCTTCGCGGCTCTACGCCAAGCTCCTTCAGAATGCGCATCACCTCCATCATCACGGCAGAACCGGATGCATTGTCTGTAGCACCGGTAGAGGCGTGCCAGGAGTCGAGGTGAGCACCCAGCATCACCACTTCATCGCCAATCTCGGGATCGGTTCCGGGAATCTCCGCAATCACGTTATGACCATAGAGGTCCTCTTCCTGAAATGTAACCTGCATATCGAGTTCAATTTCGACAGTCACATCCTTCTCAAGCATTCGGAAGATACGTCCGTAGTGCTCTCGTTTAAGCGATATTTGAGGTACAATTTCACTTGGATCAGCATTGTAAACTGTTGGCCGATCTCCCCATGGAGTTCCGGGTGCTACCGGTAGTGAGGCAGCCGCTACAGCGATCTGACCGTACCACCCTCTGTAACCGTAGTCCAGCAGGGCCAGGATCTGCTCTTCCTGCAGGAACTTCATGATTTCGTAACGGAGTTCGGCCCGCTCAATAGCAGCTGGATTTGGGCCGCGCCCTTCAGGCTGGGGTGTAACCCGCTCTGAAGCGTTGGCGAGGTCTAAAAGACGTTCATCAGAAACTCTTGTGGCGATCGGATCCCAGCTTGGTTCCGGGTTTTGTGGTGTATCGAGAATGACAAATTTATCGCCCAGCTGTCCGCGGTAATTTTCCAGGTCCTCTTTGGACTCTACCCGCAGATAATAGACCTCGCCCTTTACCGGTTCATCATAGCCCGGTGACCAAGCCTTTGGATAGGCGGTAATCGGGAAATAGCTGTATGGAGTGTTGGCGTGCATTGCGAAACGGTTCAGTTCCCAGCCTTTGCCAAAGGGACCCCATCGGTGAAGATGCGCGTCGGAGAGTCCCATCTCCTCAAAAGCAGTACGAGCGTACTCGGATGCATTGTGCATCTGAGGAGAGTTGGTGAGCCGGGGACCGTAGACATCGGTTAGCCAGCTGGCGAAGTTCATCAGGTTGGAGCGCTCCATCGCCTCTTCCTTGATCTGTTCGACGATCTCAAGGTCGACAGATGGTGAGTGGATCGACTGTGCCTGCGTGGCAACAGAGATCGAGAAAAAGAGAATGAATGATAGTATCAGATTTCTTTTCATAGTGACGTAGATTGATTTGAATTACAGCCCATTAATATGACATTTTTCAGGGATAAAAGATAACCGCAGGTCGGTTCACTCCCTTGTTTGAGTGTAAAAATATGTACCTAAAAAGTGGGATATTACTCTGATGGAGCAGGGATCTCATCAAACCGGCGGAGCTGCTCAAAGTACTGCTCGATCAGCCTCTGATACTGCTCGGTAAAGCGGGTGTAGTTTGGATCCTGCAGCCTGGAGCGGATCTCCTGCTGAAGCTGCTCCAGCGTCATTTCCGGAGGTAGTGTGCGATCCTGATCTGTTGCGGCTGTTCCTTCACGCTCTTCGGTTTCGCCTCGTTGCTGCATCGACTCTTCAGCGTCGAGCATTCTGGATAGAATATTCTGCTGTCGCTGGATCATCAGCGGATCGGTGACGCCACCGCGCATCTCGTTGATCGACTCCTCCATATTCTCAATCATCCGCTGCATCTCACTTAGGGTACGATCGCCCTGGTCGAGTCCACCTCTACGCTGCAATTCCCGAAGCTGGCGACGTATCTCATTCTGCTGTCGGGCCATCTGATCGAGCCGTTCCGACTCCTCCTGCGTGAGGCGGTCGCCCTGCATATCGTTGATCATCTGCTGCAGCTGTTCATTAAGCTCCTGTTGTTGTCCACTCATCTGCTGCATCTGCTCCACCATCTGTTCGAGGCTCATGCTGCCCCCGCCTCCTTCACCCTGCTGATCCATCAGCTGATCGATAAGTGAGGCAACCATGGAGGTTAGATCGTTGATTCCTCCCAGCGATTCACGCGTTGAGACGGTTGATCCGCGCTGACTTCTTTCCACCATCTGATCGATAGCCTGTCCCAGTGTGCGCTCCACTTCCGCTTTTTTCCGGTTGATCTGATTGGGGACTCCGGGTATTTCGGCCGACACGCTGGAAAGTGTATCTGAAACCGTTGAAAACTGATTGCTGACGTTATTTTGAACACGTGCCAGTTCAACAAAGCCCTGACTCCTGTTCCTTGTTTCGGAGCTGGTTCTGGTGATATACTCCTGCATGTCTGACAGTTCAAGCAGCGTATAGAGCGCCCGCTGCAGGGCCGCAATGTTAACGTTAACCTGATCGCCACTCATTTGCTGGATGGAGTCTCGGAATTTCTGTGCCTGCTCCATCAGCTGCTGACTGATGCCATCCTGCTGCTCTTTCATCTCATCAGATGGGCTGGTCTCACCCTCTGCACCTCCACCGGATGCATCCTGCTTCAGCTGCTCAAGCTCATTCCGAACCTGATCCAGGTTACCTCGAGCCTCCTCCTTCATCTTTCTGAGACGCTCTTCCATTCTACGGGGCGGGTTTTTATCGAGCTCATCGAGCTGTCTTGAGATCGATTCGAAATCTTCTTCGGCTGTATCAAGCTCCCTCTCGAGCTGTTCCAGAGTCTGCTCTTCGCCGGGAGCGATCCTTTCAGAAAGATCTTCATACTGGCGTGCAAGCTTATCGAGGTCGCTGTTCATTTTGAGCCGCTTGAAGAGCTCAACTGTACGCTCAAGACGCTCTCTGTAGAGATTTTCGTTGAAATCGACGTTCTCAAGGGCACGTTCAATCTCCTGTGGCGACATATTCTCGAGGGCGCGCTGAAGCTCTTCCATTGCCTCCCTCAGTGCGGGATCGTCGAGCTCCTTCATGAGCTGCTGAAGTTCATTGTAGGCACGGCGCGTCTCTTCAGATACGCGATCGTTCTGCTGCATCTCATTGCGAATCTGCTCGAACTGTTCATTTAGATCACGGATCGATTCATCCACCGACTCCTGTCGCTCCCGGATCTCTTCCAGCATCTGCTCCTCTTCAAAACCGCCATCGGGGTTTTGACGCAGCCGTTCCAAAAACTCCTCGTACTCCCGCTCCATGTCACGGAAATTCTCTGAAATCTGATCGAGTCCGCTCTCAACTTCCCTTTCGCGGCTGTCGAGATCCTCAAAATAGTCGGCTAAGGAGGGGATTTGCACGATTACAGGCTGTGATTCACTCCATTTATAGCCTGAAATCTCATCATTATCCCACACTCTGATGCGGAACGACACTTCGTCTCTGGGCCGTAGATTCAGCTCTGATAGATCCCATCTTACCTGTTCGGTTCGCCCATTGCTTGGTCGCTCGAGCTGCATAGACCCTGTTTCCGGATCTTCAACAAATGCACGTCTGTGCTCCCAGTGGAGTTCGGCTCGGGTCAGCCCAAAGTCATCGGTGGCCTGATAAAAAATATCGGTCACGCCTGGATCCGGCTGCATAAGCGTTCCGGTTGGTTCCGTGATCACTACAGATGGATACTGATCTTCCCGTATACTCAGCTCAGTTCGGAATGGATTACGGTTACCGAGTCCATCAAAGTCAGTAAGCTGAAACCGGATGGTGTCGCTCGCCTCAGGCTCCAGTCGATAGGTGAAGAGAGAGTCGTTGCCCTCTTCAAGTTGATTCAGGGCGATCTGATCTCCATTGAAAGTCATCTTCGCTGTCTGAACCGGTTTGTTGGTTTTGCCACGCAGTTCGATTGTTGATCCGGGGTAGAAGCGAATGGAGGAGTAGGGATATTCGTGCCTGCTCTCATTTAAGCCTGTGTAGGTGGGAGGAGTGACGGTGAGGGTAAGTTCTTCAAAGCGTGGCTGAAGCTGTACCTTGGCACGGTAGGTTGCACTCTCGAAGCCATCCATCTCTACCTTGTAGTCGATGCTACCGGTCAGTTCAAGCTGATCAGGGACAAAAACACCGTCTGCACCGGGACGCATCGAACGCTGGCGGTAGCGATCTTCCACATCGGTCTTAAAACTGAGATAAAGCTGGTTGGGAATGCGATCTCCCTCAAACCGAATACCCGGCTGAAATGCAGAACCATGTTCGAGTGTGGTATCGCCCGGGGCAATCACAAATTCAAAAGGGTTGGGCTGATCGAACTCTTGCCAGAAGAGCATCGCACGCTGTGTCTGATCAGTGCCGGTTGATGCGGTAAAAATGAGTCCCACTATCGAGAAGATGAGAAGCGGAGTAAGCAGACGTAGACGTATGGAAGGATCGGTCTGTTTCAGAAAGCGGGATGTCTTCTCTTGGAGATCCTTCTCATCTGCACGCTCACTTCCTTTTCGAATGGCTGCGTGGTAGAATCGCGACTCTTTCTGAGAGTCGTCCAGATAGAGATCGACTGCACTGTAGAGCTCTTTATCTTCTGTGAATGAAAAAAAACGTTCCAGATAGTTTTGAAAAGAGCCGGGCTTTAACTTGAGGCTCGTGATAACTCCGGCCGTGAGGGCTAATGCGATTGAGACAAAGATAGCCCCGGTTTTATATGCGGGTGAAAGCCATGCGGCTGATTCAATCCATATCAGAAGTGCAGCGAAGATCAGGAATAGAGTGAGGCCTGCAAAGAGTCCGCTTAAGAGAGCCCTCTGTCGGAGAGATCTATACCCTCCTCTCAAAATGGAGAGAATTTTCTCCATCTGTCTATTCTCGTTTTCGGGGCGGTTTTCTGCCATTCGTTATCTTAATCTGCCGGTTACCACTTCTTAACGGAACCGGAGCTGTTTTATGAGATCTCAGCAAGCTTTAAGGAGTCGCCGGTAGAAAATTTACCGTTCTCCTCTTTTATAGTAATCACTTCGTGGTCAGAATCGTGCTCTAAAAAGATAAACCAATTCTCCCTAGCGGCTTTTTTTAGAAATTCCTCTTTTTCGGTTAGTGTCTGAACCGGTGCCATATCATATCCCATTACCCAGGGGAGTGGTACATGGGCAAAGGTAGGGAGGAGGTCGGCGGCATAGACAATAGTGTGACCATTACCGGAAAAAACCGGAAGTTGCTGACCAACGGTATGTCCGTCCATAGGCAGGGTATCGAAACCCTCTTCAAAAGAGTGGAAATCATCAACAAGATTCAGCCGTCCACTCTCTTTGATCGGATTGATATTCTCATCAAAAAAGCTGGCTTTCTCACGTGCGTTTGGATTGTTAGCCGTTTCCCAGTGCCGCTTGTTTACGTGATAGGTGGCATTGGGAAATACTTCCTCAAGATTGCCATTCTCATTGTAGCGCGTTGTTCCGCCACAGTGATCGAAATGTAGATGGGAGAAGACCATATCGGTGATCTCTTCCGGCTTAACCCCGGCCTTCTTAAGTGAGTTGAGGAGTGAACTGTGCTCATAGTCGAGCCCATAGATCTTGGCCATCTTCTCATTAAACTTATCGCCGCTGCCGTTGTCGATCAGGTAGGTTTTGCCGCTTGCCTTGGATTTAACCAGAAGGCAACGCATTGCCATAGTGATGCGGTTCTTTTCGTCGGCAGGGATCTGCCGGCTCCATAGGGTTTTCGGAACCACGCCAAACATGGCACCGCCATCAAGAAGAAACCGTCCTGCCTCAATTGGAATAAGTTCAAGGTTGCCGGTAGAAAATGAGTTCATCGGATTCTGTAGATCTTATTTAAAGTTCAGCCTGTAAGTTAGTCAGTATCGGGGAGTTCTTAAAAGGGAAGATTGTGTGGTGAGGAAAGTGATTAAGGCATGTGGTTTGCAGTTTTAAGCTGGGCAAAAAAAAAGCCCCAAATAAAATCCGGGGCTTTTTTTCAATTCTGTTACGCCTTCTGATTTATCAGAAGCTTGGTACCGGGTCTACCCTGTAGAGGGTGTCGAGCAGTGTAATGCCGATTAACAGCAGGAAGAAGACAACCCCCATTATAAACAGAAGGGTGTTGAATTTTTCATCCCACCAGAGGTTCATAAAAAAGAGAACCACAATGAGTGCCTTAACAGCTGCAATGGCCACGGCTACAACCACGTTCCACGGTTCGGGTATGGTGATCCAGGTAACCGCTACCGTGATAAACGTGAGGAAGAAAAGGGCAATAGCGATGCCCCATAGAAATTTGGCTGATGATACGTGATGTCCGCTCATGATAGAGTAAAATAGTTTAGAATTAGTCGATCAGGTAGAGGAGTGGGAAGAGGAAGATCCAAATCACATCCACAAGGTGCCAGAACAGTCCGGTAATCTCAACCGGGGTGTAGTAGCCACTGTGGAAGACCTTCTGCTTCGCTTTCTTCACAAGCCATAGCATCAAACCGATACCGATGATTACGTGCAAACCATGCAGTCCAGTCATCATATAGTAGATGGAAAAGAAGATATTGGCCTTCTCGTGCTCCAATCCATCGTATGAGTAGTATCGTCCGGGAAGAATTCCTTTTTCAAACTTCTCGGCGTACTCGAAGTATTTAATGACCATGAACGTTACCGCAAGGCCAATCGTAATCCAGAGATTGATGATCAGACCCTTGATCTGATTGAGCTGTGCCGAGCGGATCGCCATGGCAACAGTCAGTGAACTACCAATAAGAACGGCGGTATTGACGGTTCCCCAGAATGCATTCAGCTCTGTGGAAGCCTCCAGATAGAGTTCCGGATACCAGGATCTGTAGACGATGTATGCGGCGAATAGTCCCCCAAAAGTCAGGATTTCCGTTACCAGGAAAACCCACATCCCCATTTTTGAAGAATCAAACTGCTGATCACTGTCTACAAAGTGATGCTGCAGATGATCTAGTCTTTCCTCTAATTCAGCAGAAGTTTGAGCCATGATTAATTTTTAAACTTTATCTGTGACTGATTTTTCAACGGTAACCGGTTCTCCTGCGTGGTGTCCGTTGTGTGAAGTAGCAATTCCAAGCTGGAACTCTGACATTGGCTGGTGATAGTCGTACGGTCCGTGAATGATCACCGGTGTGTGATCAAAGTTGTGCAGCGGAGCCGGAGAGGATACCTGCCATTCGAGCGCGCGGCTTCCCCAAGGGTTTGCAGGTGCTTTTTTCCCTTTGAAGAGGGAGTGCATCATGTAAGCAAACATCATCAGGAACGCCACACCGATTATGTAGGAACCGATGGTGGAGAACTGATGGAAGCCCTGGAACTGGTCGATGTAGTTAAAATAGCGTCTCGGCATTCCCTGAGATCCCATTACGAACTGCGGAAGGAAAGTCATGTTGAAGCCGATAAAAAGAACAACAGCAGTTACTTTTGCCCAGAATTCATTGTACATCTTGCCAAACATTTTTGGCCACCAGTAGTGGAGTCCTGCAAGAAACGCCATCACCATACCACCCATCATCACATAGTGGAAGTGAGCTACTACGTAGTAAGTGTCATGCAGATGAATGTCGACGGCCAGTGCACCCAGCATAATACCGGTGAATCCGCCTATAGTAAATAGAAAGAGGAAGATCATGGCGTACAGCATCGGTGTCTTCATGTCGATCGACCCTTTATACATCGTTGCCAGCCAGTTAAAGATCTTAATACCGGTCGGTATACCCACAAGGAAGGTCAGGAATGAGAAGACCATGTTTGCCAGGGAAGACTGTCCTGCAGTAAACATGTGGTGTCCCCAAACCAGGAAGCCTATGAATGCAATCGCCAGTGAGGAGAGTGCAATCGCCCAGTATCCGAAGATAATTTTACGCGAGAATGTTGAGATTACCTCCGAGATAATACCGAAGCCCGGTACAATCATGATATATACAGCAGGGTGGGAGTAGAACCAGAAGAAGTGCTGATAGAGAACCGGGTCACCTCCAAGGTTCGGGTCAAATATCCCGATGCCGAGTAAACGCTCCATAGCCAGAAGAAGAACTGTGATTGCGAGAACCGGGGTAGCAAGCACCTGAATAATGCTTGTTGCATAGAGTGCCCACATATTCAGCGGAAGCTTGTTCCATGTGAGGCCCGGTGCGCGGAGCTTATGAATAGTTGTAATAAAGTTAACACCCGTCAGAATGGATGAGAAACCCAGTATAAAGATACCAAGCGTCATCATAAGTACGCTGGTGCCGGTAGTAGCACTGTAAGGCGTGTAGAAGGTCCATCCTGTGTCAACAGCTCCGGTTGTAATGGAGATGAAGGTGAAGATTGCACCAATAACATAGATGTAGAAACTTGCGAGGTTAATCCTCGGGAAGGCAACATCCTTACAGCCAAGCTGTAGCGGTAAGATAAAGTTACCCAATGCAGCAGGTACAGATGGAACCAGGAAGAAGAAGATCATGATCGCGCCGTGAAGCGTGAACACCTGGTTGTAGACATCCGCATCAATAAAGGTCTGAGCGGGGGTGAGAAGCTCTGTTCTGAGAAGCAGGGCAAGCACGCCACCAATAAAGAAGAAGAACGCAATGGAGGCAAGGTACATCAGGCCGATCTTCTTATGATCGACTGTGGTTAACCATGCCCAAAGGCCTTTTTCCTGATTCAGATAGTGTTTTTCAGGATTCTCTTCCGGCTTAAATCGCCGTACCTGTACTTTTTTAGTCTTATTTTGGTCGGTGGTTGCCATGATTACTGTAAGGTTTTGAGATACTCGATAATTGCATCAATCTGACTGTCGCTCAGAGAACCCTGATAGGAGGGCATAACCGGGTCGTAACCGGCTGTGATTCGGGCATTCGGGTCGAGAATGCTTTCGCGAATGTAATTTTCATCAGCAGTCACGATCTCACCATCCTCCATTTCACGCTCAGACATCCAGAGACCTTCGAAAGTAGGACCAACGAGTCGGGTGCCGTCAGCAGAGTGGCAGGTATCGCAGGCGTTTCTGGTAATGAGCATTTCGCCGCGTTCTACCGGATCCATATCGTCATCAGCGGAAGCTGCAGTTTCAAGCCAGGTTTCAAAGTCTTCCTGACTATGAGCAAAAACTGTGGCGTTCATGTTGGAGTGGTTACGTCCACAATATTCGGTACAGTGAATGATAGACTCTCCGGGTTCATTCGTTTGAAACCATAGAGATGTATATCGATTGGGTAACACGTCCATTTTGACTCTGTAGTCGGGTACATAGAAGGAGTGGAGAACATCGTCGGACCTCATCACCAGCTTAACAGGCCGCTCTGCAGGTACGTGGAGCTCATTTACACTCACATAGCCGTTTTCGTAGTGGAATTCCCACAACCAGCTTTTCGCAATCACTTTTACCTCATAGGCGTCATCCGGAGCTGTTCTCAAGTCCATATAGCCGGAGAAACCCCAGCTAAAGACAATCAGCACAAGAATGAGTGGAATAACGGACCAGGTGATCTCCAGTTTGTTGTTATGGGAGATAACCGGTGTTACGTCATCGTCAGACCGGCGCCTGTATTTCCAGGAGAAATAGATAATGGCGACGGTGATACCTGCAAGCAGGATCAGACTGGTGTTATTGATAAAGGTGAATAATGCATCGGTAGTCTCGGCCGTCACGCTTTTGGCCGGTGGAAGCATGTATTCGGATAATCTGTTCATTGCTCAATTTCTATTTTGTGTGATTGTGAGGAACCCCTCTCACGTCTCCAAAAAACGCCGAGAAATATACCGAGAATAATTACGGTAGCCAAGCCACCGAGCTTCATGATATTCATGGCAACGGGCACATAACTGTTCGAATCAGGATCGAAGGTAAAGCAGTAGAGCAACACCCGATCCATGGTCGAACCGATCTGTCCGTCGGCCGCTTCATAGAGTCCGTTTCTGAGGTTAAATTCACTAAAATTTGCCCCGTATAGGTATCTTGTGACCACCGCTTCAGGGCTGATTAACATAATACTTGCGGCGTGCAGGTATTCACCGGTACGTTCATCGTATTTATATCTGAAGCCAACGGCATCAGTCAGGGCTTTAATCTCCTCTTCCTGTCCGGTGAGGAAGTGCCAGCCCTCTTCAGCGCCCGGCCGGTTCAGGTCGCTGAGGTAACGTTCTTTATAGTCTGCGGCCATGTCAGGCGTCTCCTCAGGATCAATACTAAAGGAGATGATGGTATAGTCTCTGCCGGGTTTCCAGGCCAGTTCGTTCACAATTTTGAATACGCCGTCGAGAACCAGACTGCATAAAATAGGGCAGTCGTAGTATAGCGGGTTTAACAGGACCGGTTTTCCACTTTCAATAAGCTCGCCAATGCTAACTGAATCACCTTCTGAATTGGCGAAGCGTAGGTCAAGAGGGATAGTCTCTCCCAGCTTCTCATCAACGCCGACCTCATCGAGGATGGCGGGTTTATTCTGGTTTAGCTGTGCGTTGGCCGTATCGAAAATGAAAAACACCGACAGCAGTAGTGTCGTAATAAGTGTGCTTTTCATCATCGTATAGCTTTTTTTATTCGGGATCTTGTGCAATTCGTGTAATGGCACTGTCGATCGGGATGCGGTAGATACCCTCATTAGGATCTACAACACCAAAGGAGTCCAGTTTGATTCTGTCGCGCTCCTGTATCTCTTCAATATTGTAGAAACGGCTCTCAGCAGATCGTTGCTGTTCTGAACTTGTAACGGTGAAATCGTGGATGGCCATAATGGCTACAATCATCAACACAATCGTTACGGTTCCAAAGACAGACCAGAAAACGAGGCGAGGGTAGTTCAGTTTGTCGGGTACAGCACCAAAGAGAACTGAGTCAGCGAAAGATTCTGAAGCTTCAAGATCGACAGATTCCTCATCCTCATCAACGTTCTGAACACCCGTTTCATGTATCCATTGATCAATAATTTCGACCGTAATGCCATGCTTTTTCGCAAGTTCCTGCTTCGCATCAGTATCGCCGGAAACAGCTTTAAGCGCAATGGCCGCTTTTTCTTCGCTTGTGAAATCTTTTGGTTGCTTACTCATGTCAATTCGTTCTTAAAAGCGATTAGTGGTGGTAGTGCTTATCGAGAGAGTCAGCAAGTTGCGGATCGTTTACCGGCACCATGCTTTCTTTTCTGAAGCGCTGGAAAAAGAGTCCCATAAAGATTCCGCCAAGACCAATCAGGGTCGCAAAATCGAGCCAGCTTATGGAGACACCACTTTCATTGAGAACAGGCATTACAATCCAGTGCATCTCAACAAAGTGCATTACAATTACAAGTACGGATACAAATGTAAGAATCTTTCTATTGTGCTTTGGCTCGCGGTTTAGCAGCAAAATGAATGGGATTAAAAATCGACCAATCAACAGCATGTAGGTCACATAAGCCCAACTGCCTTCCAGACGGAAGTAGAACCAGAGTGTCTCTTCCGGGATATTGGCATAGTACTGAAGCAAAAACTGGCTAAATGCGATGTATGCGTAGAAAACGGTGAAGCCAAAGAACCAGGCTCCAAGATCATAAATGTGCGCTTTTCCGATAGTATTGGTCAGAACGCCGTTTTTCTGCATCCAGAAAACAAAGAGGATGATGATCGGGAAGATCACCTGAAAGCTCATTGCGAAGAAGTATACCGGGAACATAGTGGAGAACCAGTGGGCGTCGAGCGACATCAGCCAGTCAAAGGTTGCAAAGGCAACGGTAAGCGCAAATATTGCGATACCCGGAGCACTAACGTTTCTGAGTGCCTGAGTGAGGCCCCAGTCGCGTGTATGATCCATTTGGACTGAAATTTTATAGAGGCGATAGCCCATGTATCCCCAAACGGCAAAGTAGAGAAACTGTCTGGCAACGAAGAACGGGATGTTCAGGTATGGAACCTTACCCAGCATAATCGGATCATCAGCCACATAATCGGCATCTGTCCATGTGTAGAGATTACTCATTCCGAGCAGAATCGGGATAAAGAGGAGAGACCAGATCAGAAGATTTGATTGGAACGTCTCCGGAATTCTTCGGATTACAGTGCCCCAGGATGATTTTGTGATGTGATGAAACATCACCAGGACCATCGATGCGAGGGCGATACTTATGAAGAATGTAAAGCTCGTAAGGTATGAAAAGAAGAACTGATCCGCGTTGAGAAAGTACCCCACACCGCTGGCAATCAAACCGGCGATACCAACACCATAAAAGGTCTTGGTCAGATCCATCTTCTCAGGCAGTTGTACTGAATCAGTTAATTTCGGACTGTTGGAAGCCATGTAATTTGTTCGTTTTTACGCTCAGTGTTAGTTGTCAGAGAGTGATCGGATGAACTCAACCAGTGATTCGAGTTCGCTTTGTGAAAGATGCGTGTAGGCAGCCATCACATTGTCGTAACCTTCCACAATAAGTACTTCAGGTTCAACAATTGACTCAATAATGTAGTCTTCATCCGCAATCTGCGAGGTACCATCAGTAAAGTTTCTTTCAGAGCCATAGAGGCCTGCAAATGTTGGTCCAACCAGATCTGTTCCATCGGTTGAGTGGCAGGCGTTACATGCGTTCTGCACGTAGAGTCGTTCTCCGCGTTCAACAGAGACGGTTTCATCTGCTCCAACTGCCCTTGCGGCGGCCAGTGCCTCTTCACGCTCACGCTCTTCTGTATATATCTGTCTCAGTTCTGCGAGATCCACATCGTAGCGATCCATTTCAGTTTCCCGAACGTTCTGGCTCTCTTGCAGGGCTCTGATATAGGCTACAATTGCCCAGCGATCTTCAACCTTAATTTGCGTGTTGTATGCCGGCATATTTCGGATACCGTTTGCAATGGCGGAGTAGAGTTCGCCTTCAGGCATCTCATAGCTTGCTGAGCGGTGGAATGTAGGTGCCGGTACATATCCGTAATCTCCTGTCATTATAATACCTTGTCCGTCACCGGTACCGCCGTGGCACATGGCGCAGTAAATGTCGTACATCTGTCGCCCTCGGTTTAGGAAATCGCGGTTGAGTTCCATTGGGTTCTCAGTAATATAGTTTCCATCCTCATCCTGTCCCTCAAAGAGAGCTACATCATGACGCAGCAACCCACGGGCAACAGTACCCTCAACCGGTGGCCTCATGGCCATATTGTTCTCAAAGAAGGGGTTCTCCTGCTGTGCATTGAACCTTTCCTGGTCGTGCATGTTTTGCTGAGGGTGAATCGGGGGTTTGTCTGAAAGCTGACCCCTGCACGAAATCATCACGATCGAAATCAGCAGCAGAGCAAAAAATCTGGTAATCATGAGTTGCATATGTCTAAATGGTTCTTGAACACAGGTTGATGTGATGATCTACTCATCATAAATGGTTTCGATATTGGTGGCACCGGCTTCCTTCAGGAAGTTCTGCACCTTTTCAGAATCGTACTGAGGATCTTCAGCTTCAATGCAGAGGAAAAAACCGTCATCGGTTACTTTCTTAAAGTTCTCTGAGTTGAAGAGCGGATGGTTGAACTTTGGCAGCCCATTCAGGAAGAACATGCCGAAGACAGCTCCGAAAGCGGAGAGGAGAACGGTAAGCTCAAACGTTACGGGAACCCAAGCCGGAATATTCATAAGGGTTTTACCACTGATATTGAGTGGGTAGTCAACCACCATCATCCAATAGATCATGGTAATGGCACCGGTGAAGCCTACGATACCGTGGCTAAACACAATCCAGCCCAGCTTGGACTTTTGCAGGCTCATCGCCTTATCCATACCGTGAATAGGGAAGGGGCTGAAGGTATCAAAGTTCCTATATCCGCTCTGGTTGGTAACCTTTGCGGCGTCAATCAGCTCTTTAGGGTTCCTGAACTCGGCAAGAACGCCATACTGTTTTTTATTTGAAGTCGATGTACTCATTACGATATCCTATTTAACCGTTTCTTTCTTTGGTTCAGGAATTTCAACTTTTGGCGGTACGTATTCGCCGGCCTCATCATAGTTGTGAGGGTCAGCCTGCGGCATTACACCCTTAAGCTCAGCTACAGCTACCATTGGAAGGAAGCGGAGGAACAGTAGGAAACTTGAGAAGAAGAGTCCGAATGTTCCGATGTAGGTGATTACGTCCCAGAATGTTGGAGAGTAGTATCCCCAGGATGATGGGAGGAAATCAGTTGAGAGTGATGTTACCGTAATTACAAATCGTTCAAACCACATGCCAATGTTTACAACAATCGATATAAAGAATGTGAAACCGACACTACGTCGTAATTTCTTGGACCAGAAGAACTGTGGAGATATCACGTTACAGGCAATCATAATCCAGTATGCCCATGCGTAAGGCCCCATTGCTCTCAGAATAAAGATCGCTTTTTCATACTCAACACCACCGTACCAGGCGATGAAGAATTCCATCAGGTAGGCAAAGCCAACCATGTTACCTGTTACAAGGATAATAAGGTTCATCTTTTCGATGTGATCCACCGTCATGATATCCTCAAGACCGTAGATCTTTCGACAGATAATCATCAGCGTAAGCACCATCGCGAATCCGGAGAATACAGCACCTGCTACGAAGTATGGCGGGAAAATTGTTGTGTGCCATCCGGGAATAATGGAAACGGCAAAGTCAAAAGATACAATAGTGTGTACAGAGAGTACGAGAGGTGTTGCCAATCCGGCGAGGATCATGTAAGACTTCTCATAGTTCCACCAGTGGCGGTTACTGCCTCTCCAGCCGAGTGCAAAGGTACCATAGAGCACTTTACCAATCTTGCTCTTGATTCTGTCCCGAACCGTTGCAAGGTCAGGTACAAGGCCTACATACCAGAATAGAAGCGATACGGTGAAGTAGGTTGATACGGCAAACACGTCCCACAGCAGGGGAGAGTTGAAGTTAGGCCACATCGCCATCTGATTTGGCAGGGGAAATACCCAGTAGATCACCCAGATACGGCCAACGTGGATCGCAGGAAAGATACCCGCACACATCACCGCGAAGATGGTCATCGCCTCCGCAAAGCGGTTAATGGCTGTCCGCCAATCCTGCCGGAATAGGAAGAGAATAGCGGAGATCAGTGTACCGGCATGGCCAATACCGACCCACCATACAAAGTTAATAATCGCCCAACCCCATCCTACAGGCTGATTAAGACCCCAGATACCTGTTCCTTCCCAGATCAGGTAGCCAATGGAGACCAATAGAACAAGCAGAAGGATATTTGAAAGCCCGAAGAGCACATACCACATTTTGGGAGTGGGGCGAAGGTTAATATCCGTAACCATCGCGGTGATACTCTTAAAGTCGTGGTTCCCCTTAATAAGAGCGGGCTCAGGAACGTATTCGTACGTTTTACTCATGTTAAATCAGTTGCGATTAGAATATCTTGGTTGGTTTAGGCCAATTCAGAGTTGGTATTTCGGAGTTTCGCGAGATAAGAGGTTCTTGGACGAACATTCATCTCTTCGAGCATCACGTAATTTCTTTCATTCATCTTGTGCTGCGACACTTCACTATTCTCATCGGTGAGGTCGCCGAACGTGATCGCGTTGGCAGGACAGGCCTGCTGGCAAGCAGTCTTCACGGAACCATCGGCCGGTTTTTTGGAGCCGGTTTCGATTCTGGACTTGATCTTCGCCTTGTTAACACGCTGCACGCAGTAGCTGCACTTCTCAATTACACCACGGAATCGTACGGTTACATCCGGGTTCATCGCCATCTGGATAATCTCAGGGTCGTCTCCGGTTGTCAGATACTCTTTGGCGTAGTTGAAGAAGTTGAAGCGGCGTACTTTGAACGGGCAGTTGTTCGCACAGTAACGGGTACCGATACAGCGGTTGTAGGTCATCTGGTTCATACCGTCATCACTGTGGGTGGTGGCGGCAACCGGGCAGACCTGCTCGCATGGAGCCAGTTCGCAGTGCATACATGGCACCGGCTGGTGGTACACTTTTGGATTGTCCTGATCGCCTTCGAAATAGCGGTCTGTACGAATCCAGTGCATGATTCTTCGTCGGCCAACTTCACGTTTGCCGATCACGGGTATATTGTTTTCTGCCTGGCAGGCGATGGTACATACGCCACAACCAAAGCAGGCATTGAGGTCGATAGCCATTCCCCACTGAGGCTCATGGTCGGGGCCATACTGCTCGGTGAAGAGTGAAACCGGGCCTTGATGTGCTGTTCCAGCTCTTTCTGCCTCTTTCATTCCCGGCACTTCAAAGCCGTGGAAGCTCTTGAATGAGGCGAATTCCGGATTTTCACGATATTCGTCCATGTTTGCGGTACGGATCATGTCACGCCCTTCGAGGCTGTAGTGATCCTGAACGCAGGCAATTTCGTAGCTCGAACCGGTTGCTTCAACATCAGCGCCCTGGAAGAGCATAGCCTGGCTGGTTCTCAGCGGGTAGGTATCAATACCGACACCATCGGCCACGCGCCCAACATTATCGCGTCCATATCCCACAGTTAGAGTGATGGAGTCGTCGGCATGACCCGGCTGAATCCAGGCAGCTATTTCGATAGTCTCACCACCGGCAGAAATTCTGACGGTAGGAACATTGTTAGTGCGGAAACTTCGTTCGGATGGTAGTCCAAGAGACTCAGCGGTAGCGGGACTCATCAGAGCCACGTTATCCCAGGTAATCTTGGTCATAGGCTCAGGAAGCTCCTGCAGCCATCCGTTGTTGGCAAATCGACCATCAAAAAGTGTGGCATCCGGTCGAATGTTGATCTCCATACCTGATACAGGGCCTTCATTCAGGTGATCCTGAATCTCGCTGCCCAGATTGCCGGAGATAGAAACAGAAGCAGTATCAAAACCGCTGTTTTCATCAAGACCGTCGTGGAGAACGACCTCCCATGCACGGGTAAAGTCTCCATCGAGATACTCTTCCCAGGTTTCCTGTACAAGATCGTATCCTGAGCTCTCTTCACCGTTCAAAATTGTAGCGAGCAGTTCAACTTCACTCAGGCCGTCGAAAAGCGGTAGAATTTGAGGTTGAATCACTGATCGGTGGCCGGTGTAGGAGAGCCCGTCGCCCCATGCTTCTAGGAAGTGGGCACGGTTTACATGCCAGTTACAAACCCGTGATGTTTCGTCAATATATTCTGCAAGGTGGATGCGGGTGTCAACATTGGCAAGAGCATCTGCAAAGCCAAGATCTGCCGGAGCCGTAAAAATTGGGTTTGTTCCAACCAGAACGACGGTGTCGAAACGTCCGGCCTGCATTTCAGAAACGGCATTGCTGAATGCTTCACGCTCATTTCGGTCATCACGGTATGGAAGTTCATGATAGGTAACCGTGTTGCCTGCATTGTCGAGTGCAGCGTTGATTGCGGCAACGGCAGCGTGCATTGCAGGAGAGTGATCCTGACCGGCTGTGACAATTGCATTGCCGCGGTGGTCAAGCAGTTCCTCAGCAAGTCTGTCTACCCAGTCGTGGTTTGAAAAGTCGTTGTTAACGCCATCGAACGCTGAAAGACCACTAACGCTGCCTGCAAGTCGACCGGCGAGGGCGAATGTGAAGGCTTCAATTTCGGAGCTCTTCAGCTTCATCCGATGGTCAGCATACGAACCGGTTGTGGTATAGGCGTTCTCCACTATATATATACGCGACATTTCATCGTCGGTGGAGGTGACCTTTCTACGCTGAGTGGTTTTGTATGCGTTTTCTACACTGTTCTTATGGCCATAAGGGCTCATGAAGTCGTCATCCAGAGAGATAACGAGGTCTGCTTCGTCAAAATGGTTTACTGTACGAAGACGGCTGCCGAATGCCATTTGTGTACCCTCAATGGCATTGTCTTCGCTAAATGGTTCATAAGTAACCCACTCTGCCCCTGAAAATTCACTAAGAATCTGATCCTTCAGGCGGTGGTAGGTGGGAGAGGAGTTGCCTTCGCTGATAAATAGTACCGATCGGTTTCTGTCAGAAAAGTGATCGGAAGCGAAATTTATAAAATCATCTTTGGAGACCGATTCACCATCTCTTTGCGGAGATCGGGACCGATCGGGATCGTACATGCTGAGAATACCCGCCTGATGGTAGATGCTGGTTCTTCCACCACTGGATGGGTGTTCTTCGTTCCCCTCAAGCTTGGTTGGGCGACCTTCATTATTTTCAACAATCAAGCCTGTAACCGTATCCTGAAACGGCATGGCGGTAGCATAAAAGTGTGGCTCACCCAGAACCAGATCTTCGGGCTGACGCGCGTAAGGCATGATTTTTTGAACAGGTTTCCGGCAGGAAGCGAAACCCGCGAGTGCAATAGAGGCACCCATAACACGGAGAAAGCTTCTTCTGGAGACCTGGTCGGTCAGTTCAGTTGCATTTTCTGCAAATTCACGCTCTTCGAACTTCTTGTACTCTTCGTTCTGTGCGAGTTCGTTTAAGCTTTTCCAGTATGTCGTTTTATTGGACTGATCACTCATTCTTTACAGAATATTAAATTGAAACTCGTGAATTGGTTGGTAATAAGACCTTATATGTATAGTGGTATTTAAAAATGACAGCTCTGACAGTAGAGAGGAGCGTTAATATTATGCTTCGCTACCAGTTCACGCCCAAGTTCAAGCTGGTTTTCTGCTTCATACCCCATTGTTGTTACTTCTGAAACCGGTCGTACATGCTTCTCCGGTTCGCGGTGGCAATCCAGGCACCAGCTCATACTTAGCGGTTCTGCCTGAAATACAACTTCCATTCTGTCTACACGCCCGTGGCAGGATTCACAACCAACACCAACATTTACGTGTGCGGCGTGATTAAAGTAGGCGTAGTCGGGTAGTCGGTGAACTTTGATCCATTCAATCGGAGTGTCATTCTCCCAACTTTCAATTACCGGTGCCAGTTTATCGCTGTCTGTTTTAATCTGGCTGTGGCAGTTCATACATGTCTGTGTGGCGGGAATATTGGCGTACTTAGACTCGGTCACCTGGTTGTGGCAATACTGGCAATCCATACCCAATTGACCAACGTGCACCTTGTGACTGAATTCAACCGGCTGTTCAGGAGCGTATCCTACGTCCGTGAATTCAGGGGAGAAGAAGTACCAGACACCAAAAACGGATGTATTTAATAGTATAATTACACCTATAAGAATTCTTTTTGGGGCGTTGTTAACCCACTTTGGAAATATCTGAGCCATAAATCAGTTAAAGTTTACCAGGTTCATTACAAGTCGTTGAGCCGGAACAAAGTCGCTGTGAAGATACCAAAATCTCTGATACCCTTACACCGTTATCGACTGAATCCTCAATATTTAAATCGAGTCTAAATAGTTCGGGCTCCCGGTAGATGTTTGGATAGCGTTGTATCCAAATTGTCGACAAAGATAGTACTCATCGACCTAAATTGCCGAATTATCGGTTCACTTTTTTCTACTCTCAAACAGGACGTTTTTGCCTCTCATTGTTTAATATTTAAGCAATTAGAAGGGACTGAAAGGTAGTGTTTTAGGAATGGTGCTGAGTTAATTTTGGGTTACTTAAAGGATAACAGCGGAAGGCATTCTTTCAAAAATATTTGAAAATCTCTCTCCTGAAACCGCTATTTTTGAGCGTAAATCATCATAAACGACCCCAAGCAGAGCCCCATGGATTCAAAATTGAACGAACAGTTAACCGTTGATTTTATTAAAAAGATCAGCATTCCAAAAGCGATCGGTTTGATTCTTCTGATCAGCACGTTCGCCTTCCTCTTCCTGGTATGGTTAATCTACTTCCGGGAGACAGCAGATACTACCGCTCCCTGGGTCTCAAATCTACCTGCACTCAATGCACTATTAAATAGTGTAAGTACCGTGCTGATTATTTTAGGATTTGTGGCAATCAAGAAGCGACAGTTTGTAAAGCATATGAAGCTGATGCTTACCGCATTTATCACATCATCACTCTTTCTGATTAGCTACCTGGTATATCACCATTATATAGGACATACAACATTTCCGGGTGAGGGACTCATCAGACCAATCTACTTCTTTATACTTATCTCGCACATCATACTTTCAGCGTTTGTGGTTCCGCTGGTTCTAACGAGCTATTACTTTGCATTCGCAGGTAAATTTAAAACCCATCGAAGAGTATCAAAGTGGACCTTCCCGATCTGGCTATACGTTTCGATCACGGGAGTGGTGATCTTCTTTATACTGAACGCATACGTTTAGGCTGCAGAAGATTGAAAAGTGGGGGATCCCAAACAGATAAGACTACGGCTTATCTTTATCGAATTTGGCAAAAAAATCCCCCTCCGATCTGTTTGGAAGAGAGGGGGAGTTTAGTTTGACCCATTAATTGTATTCTAATTCAGCCAACACCAACGTTAAGTTAGGTGAACAGTGCTCTCCTAAATAAGCTGTGAGATCATGATGACTCAAGTTCATCAAAAATATGGATCATTTGATCGTGCATTATTGCCACGGAAACACGGAAAGGCAGGGAGTTTTCTGTGGTTCAGTGACAGATTCACATTCTCATAGCTATCCAAGAAACTGATCACCCGGTTGAGGTATGACCACCTCTGTATCCGAGTATTCATTGGTAAAGCTGCGAAACTCTTCCGGGTCGCCTGTCAACGGTGGAAATGTGCCGTAGTGGATTGGAATGGCCATTTTGGCATTGATCATATCACAGCAGATGGCAGCTTCCTGCGGACCCATTGTGTAGTGATCACCAATTGGTACGGCAATCACATGTGGCTCATAGATCTCGCCATAGATCTCAAGATCGCTGAAGATATTGGTATCGCCAAGGTGGTAGAAGCAGATATCATCCTCAAATGATATTACGAGTCCGCCTGCCTCACCGGCGTATCGCCCGCCAAATGATGAGCTGTGGTTGGCATTAACCAACGTTACCGAAAAGTCGTCGAAGTGAACGGTGCCGCCTTTATTGAACTCCACGGCGAGATTTTCATCAAGACCGTCGCTTTTTAGCAGATGTATCAGTTCAACCTGGGCAATAACCTTACAGTTGTTTGCCTTTGCCAGCTCAAGTGTATCACCAACATGATCTTCATGGCCGTGAGTAAGCAGAATATAGTCGATATCATCTGCCGATTTCAGCTGCTCAGGTGTGGTTGGATTATCTTTCAGAAATGGGTCGATGTAAATTACTTTACCGGAAGGTGATTCCAGTCTGAATGCAGAGTGTCCCAGCCACCACGCTTTAATTTTGGTCTCCATAATAATCAGTGAAATTTAGTTAGCATTATATTGGTTTCATCTACCCAACAAAATGGGAAATATTTTCGTTGAGCCAAACCGCTGTTATTTGATGAACCGGAATCGTTTATAACAGGGAGAAGCTCATTTTACAACTCCTATTGATGCTCCTAATCTGAAGAATTGGAAATGAAGGTTGATGCATTGGATATAAGTTTATTAATTGAGTGTTGTTACATTTTCATAAATACCACCTAAAATTTAACCTGTCCGCCTATGTCTCACCGAATCAAGCTCCATCCGGATGCTCCCCACAAAAAGAAAATTTTTGAACTGACCGATGAGCTCCTGAATGGCGGCGTTGCCGTTATACCGACCGACAGCCAGTATGCGCTGATTTGTGACTATCAGAATAAAAAGGGAATTGAGCGAATTCGAAGAATTCGTCAGTTGGGCAAGAAGGATCACCTTACCGTTATGTGTGAAAGCCTTCAGCATGTCTCAACGTTTGCCAATCTCTCAGATGCGAATTTTAAGCTGATTAAAAGACTGATTCCGGGTCCATATACCATGGTTCTTCCGGCAACGCGTGAGGTGCCGCGTCTGCTAACCCATCCCAAAAAACGAACCGTTGGAATCCGTGTGCCCGACCACTCCGTCTGTCTGGAGGTGATTGGCGAACTGGGCCACCCTGTTCTGGCGATCACGGCTAAAATTCCTGATGTGGAGCATGCACACCCCGAGGATGGAGACAGGGAACTCTTTTTGAGCCGTTTTGATAAGCTGGTTGATGTGGTTGTTGATGATCAGGAGCCACTGCCTGCCGATGAAACCACCATCGTGGATCTTACCGGTGATGAGCCCAAGATACTGAGGGAAGGACTTGGAATGGATAAACTTCGGGAAGCAGTTGCACTGGAAGGGATGACGCTTGTGGAACTTGCTTCAGTATGAAAATAGCAATCAATACCGGGGGTGGTGACGCTCCCGGTCTTAATGCAGCAATTCGATCTGCGACTCTCTCTGCAATCCGCAGGGGATGGGAGGTAGTTGGAATCCGCAACGGATATGGTTCACTCTACAGTGACACACCCTTTATTCCACTCACCCGTGAGCGCGTCCGAGGCATTACAATGCTTGGCGGAACCTTTTTGGGTACAGCCAATCGGGGCAACCCGTTTGAGATGCCCTACCAAAAGAGTGATGGTACCTGGGATCTTGAAGATCGCTCAGATGAAGCAATAAGTGCATTTCGAGAGCATGGCGTTGAGGCTCTCGTAGCGATCGGTGGCGACGGCTCGATGAGAATCGCCAATAAATTGAGCAAGAAGGGGATCAAAGTAGTTGGTGTGCCAAAAACGATCGACAACGATATATGGGGCTGTGATGTTACCCTGGGCTTCGACACGGCTGTAACCACCGCTACCGAGGCGATCGACAAAATTACCACCACGGCCGAGTCGCACCAGCGAATAATGGTCGTTGAGGTTATGGGGCGTTATGCCGGCTGGATCGCCCTTCATGCCGGACTCTCAGCCTCAGCTGATGCCATTCTTATTCCCGAAATTGAGTTCTCAATCGACTCCGTGGTCGAAAAGATTAGTGAGAGAGAAGCAAAAGGTGAGAATTACTCTATCATTGTTGTTGCGGAGGGAGCGATAGAGAAGAAGGGGGAGAGGTTCGTTAAAGGGAAGGTGATTGGGCAGGCCGAACAGCTTGGCGGCGTAGCAGACTATCTTGCCAAAGAGCTGAGCAGCCGCACCGGAAAGGAATCTCGATCTTTAGTGCTTGGGCACCTTCAGCGCGGCGGAACCCCATCCACATACGACAGGCTCATCTCACTACGTTTTTGAGAAGAAGCGGGTCGTACACTTGATGCAGGCAAACGCAAT
>JAFIFA010000040.1 GCA_020832225.1 Balneolaceae bacterium | reverse complement strand
TTTACAACAGTGAAGCGGTCATCCTGAGCGTCAGCGAAGGATCTGGAAGGTCCCAGTTTTGAATTAAGGGGACTATTAACCATAGCCCACCTCCCCACAGATCCTTCACTTCGCGGCGCTCCGTTACCGGTGACAGATTCGAAAAATGCTTCTTATTTATAAGAGGGGAACACCTCCCGAGTGGGTCGGGACGTCGCAGAACAGAGTAACCGACGAATGTCCAACAGAAAAAGTGGTACACACCCCAAGCTTTTGATCTAGCCCATCAACAACACTTTATCGGTTAATCTGTTTATCTGCTGCTCTGTTCGTCGGTTTTATTGGTTTCGCTGTTTATAAAACATCGGTTGATCATCCTGAATGGAACGAGCGCAACGAGTGGAATGAAGGACTTGCTTCGATCGGATGTTCACCCATTTCGAACGGATATCTCTATCCAAGCACCGCGAACACCCCTCCCGGCTTACGCCGTACTCCCCTCCCCGACGGTTCGGGGCAGGCTGAGGGGAGACTATTCTTTCTTCCAAAAAAGCTCCGCGCTATGCGCCACGCGCTCTGCAATCCATCTACCATCTACTATTTACCATCTACCAATCAAACCCCTCTCCTCAATCCTCTTTCGGAAAATCGCCACTCTTCAATCGATACGTTGATCTCCCGGTTGCTCCAGCGGATTTCGGTGTTGCGGTCTTCCTTGAGGTCGTACATCGTCATCTTGGCGGGGCTCCAGAGGTTGTCGGAAAGCTGTTCGAACTCCTCTGCCTCGAGTCGCTTGATCTGCTCTCCATCTTCGTTGAAGTAATGAATCTTGCGAAGGGTATATTTTTCACGGTCGATCTCAAACTCTACATAGGCATACTGATCCGAATCGGGCGTATTTGCGCGGATCAGGTAGTGATTCTCGTGCTTTTCAAGCCACTCAAACTCGTAGTCGTCGGGATTTTGGGCTCCCAGATCTTCGTAGGTGAAGTCGCTGCCCATGAACCGGTCGCCCCGTTCGGATGAGCCGATGGTTTGAATTCGGCCAACCGATGGCAGATAGAGGCGCTGCGTGGTACTGCCATCCTCATCAACAGAGAGAAAACCGGTGCCGCTAACGTTGCCGGGGTTGGTGAAGACGATCAGGCTTTTTGTGTTTTCACCCTCATTTAAACTCCACGACTGCATGGTACGGCTGCGGGTTCGTCCACGGGGATCGGTGATCACCATCTCCATTGTCGCCTTTTCGGTTTCAACGGACTTTCTCCGGTCATCAACCTCCTCAAAAATAGCGCGCGCCTCCTCTTCATCGGTGATGCGTTCCTGCGCAAAAGCTGAAGAGGCAAATAGGAGTAGTAAGAGAAGCGTAAGCAGTTGTCTCATAGTGAGTCGTTCCTTTTTATCCGGAAAACGGTGCGGAAGGGGGGAACGTTCACGGCACTCTGATCTTATTTTACCTGAGGTTTTGGATGTACGGGATTGGAGGCCGTTTTGCCAACAACCGTGGTCCATGGTCTGACGCTCCACGATTTTACCAGGCCCTCTTTCACGTATGGATCTGCTTTGGCAAAGGTGCGTGCAACGTCGGGTGTGTCGCAATCGAAGAGCAGAACAGCCTTCTCGGTTGGATTCTGAAGTGCACCACCGAGAATCAAAATTCCCTTTTCTGCGGCCTCCCAGGCGAGCTTTAAATGTTCATCGCGAAACTTTTCACGTCTTTCCAAATAGTCCGGAGTGAGGTCGTAAATGAGTAGATAATGCATAGTTAAATTATATTTTGCCGATTGGAAGAACCGGTGAGGTTGCCTGCAGTCTATTTAAATGCCCTTTTACAGAACATACAAAATGTAAAATCGTATTAAAAACGGTTATTTTGCGCTTTTGGTGGATTAGCAGTGCGATCTGAATATAGACAGGAGGAGTCATTGAGGCGGGGAAACTGTTATATTCCGTTCAGATAATTAAAAAGACAACAGTTATTTAATGAAAAAGATCGAAGAACGAATCCGGGAAAGAGCATCGGCGCATTACGATTATATGGTGCAGACCCGGCGGTACCTTCACAAAAACCCGGAAGTCAGTTTTAAGGAGTTTGAAACCACCGAATACATCGCTCATGAGCTGAAGAAGTTGAATATTCGTGTGGAGCGTCCCCTTGAGACGGGATGTGTCGGGATCATTGAGGGTGATAAACCCGGCCCCGTGATCGCTCTTCGAGCCGATATTGACGCGCTTGCGATGGATGAGGAGGGAGATGCCAAGAGGGAGTTTTTCAGCGATCGGCCCGGAGTGGCGCACTGCTGCGGACACGATGCGCATTCAGCCAATCTTCTCGGAACCGCCAATATCCTGAACGATCTCAGAGATGAGATTCGAGGAAAGGTGCTGCTCATTTTTCAACCGGCAGAAGAGAAACTACCCGGCGGAGGACGCCTTCTCACCGAGTCTGGATTTCTGCACGATCAGGGCGTTGATGAGATCTACGGGATGCATATGAATCCCGTTTATGAAACCGGGCAGGTGGCTCTGAAGGCGGGTCCGCTGATGGCCAGGCCCGATGAGTTTGAGATCGAAATAACCGGAAAGGGAGGGCACGCCGCAGCTCCGCACCAGACAGTCGATCCGGTTGTGATATTGGCAAACGTAATTTCCCAGTTTCAGACCATCGTGAGCCGCTCAATTGATCCGGCCGAACCAGCTGTGGTTACTATCGGAAAAGTCTGGGCAGGCTCCGCACACAACGTGATACCCGCAAAGGCCAACATGATTGGCACCGTTCGAACCTTTTCGAAAGAGACTGCCGACGTGATCAAAGGACGAATGGATCAGATATTGAAGGGGGTAACCGAAGGGGCCGGTGGCTCATACAAGTTTGAGTTCAATGAAGGGTATCCGGCCGTAATCAACGACGAAGCGTGCACCGCTAAATTGAGAAAGGCCGCTGATGGCGTTCTGGAGAAGAACGAGATGATTGAGCTGGATAAACCGATCATGGCGGGAGAGGATTTTGCATTCTACCAGCAGGAGTTTCCCGGGGCATTTTTCTTTCTTGGAATCGCCAGCGATGAGGCAGACTCCAGATGGAACTGGCACCATCCGAAATACAACATCGATGAAAAAGCATTCCTGATCGGCTCCGCGCTAATGGCTCAACTTGTACTTGGGAATCATGACTAAAAAATTTCCACAGGCGTTTCCAAATGTGTCGGGCAAACTGTTTGAGCTGACCGACTCCATGATTGAGGAGGGAATAGAAGCGTCCCGCAGAAGTCCCCGCCTGCGGATGATTCTTCCGATCCACCGAAAACAGGATGCAGATGTGCAGCGCCTGATCAACTTCCTCCAGCCGGGCACTTACATTCGTCCCCATCTCCATCCAGTTCCTCACGCCACGGAGTCGCTGGTTCTGCTTCAGGGGGCAATTCGCTTTTTTACATTTGATGATGAAGGAGCCGTTTTGTCTGATTTTGTGATCTCCTCATCACCACTGCCCGGCGTAGCCGATATCGAACCGAAGGTGTGGCACTCCTTTTTAGTGATGGAGCCCGATACGATCCTGTTTGAGTGTAAAAAAGGGCCATACAACGCTGAGACCGACAAGAGATTTGCAGAGTGGGCACCGATTGAGGGAAGTCCGGAAGCTCAGGGTTGGATGAGGAGGATGGCGAGTGGGTGATTCGGTTTCATTCTGGGAAGAGGAGGCGTGGTTCAATCCGGCCGATCTGCTGATTGTGGGCGGCGGTATTGTGGGAGCGTCCACCGCTCTATTCTACAAGGAGCGCCATCCGGATCATGATGTGGTGATTGTGGAGCGGGGGTTTGCGCCAATGGGAGCCAGTACGCGAAACGCCGGTTTCACCTGTATCGGCTCGATGTCAGAGCACCTGTCAGATATGGAGCGTTCAGGCCGCGAGACGGTATATGGACGAATCGAACGGCGGTGGAACGGGCTGAATCTGCTAAAGGATCAGATGGGCGCCGAAGCGATGGAGTATGAGCAGACCGGTGGTTATGAGATCTTTACCGACAGAGCGCTTTATGAGGAGTGTGCCGATTCGGTTTCAGAGATGAACCGAGAGCTCAGCGAGCGCCTCGGAATCTCAGGCATCTACAGTGTCACTACGTTTGAGGGCTATCCCGCTATTTTCAACAAGGTGGAGGGGGCGATCCACAGCGGAAGAATGATGCGCTCCCTGCATAAGAAGATTGCAAAGAAGGGAGTTCGTGTTCTTTGGAATACGGAGGTGGAGTCTGCAGAACCGGGACGCATTCTGGTTGGTGGAGGGAGAGAGATCAGGGCGAATAAGATCGCCCTGGCCGTTAACGGTTTTGCATCAAAGCTCACAAACCTGCCCGTAAAACCGGCGCGGGGTGTGGTGATGATCACCGAGCCGGTACCGGAGCTGCCGTGGCGAGGTACCTTTCACCACAACAGGGGGTATGTATACTTCCGGAATGTGGGTGACCGACTGCTTATTGGTGGCGCGCGTGATCTGGCTGCCGAGGAGGAGACGACCGATCAGTTTGGAATCAACCCTAAGATTCGGGACTACCTGGTCCGTTTTATGGATGAGACGCTGAAGCTGCCGTCAAACCGGAAAATAGCGATGGAGTGGAGCGGGATTATGGGGATGACGGAGAATAAAGAGCCGCTCATCACGGAGATCGAGTCCGGAGTCTATGCCGCTGCCGGACTCAGCGGAATGGGTATCGCCATCGGGATGCAGGTGGCGCGGGAGCTTACATTAGTTATTGGGTGAGTTCGGTTTTTTAACCACGGTGTAGGCTGAAAGAAAAGCTGTGTTGCGGGTTGCGTGGAAGTTGACCCCGATGGGTCGGGACTGCGCAAATGCACGCAGCAATGGGCAGTTGACAGTAGACAACCTTCGAAATCGGGAATTGGTTCGATTTCAACCGCAGCGGGCGCGGAGTAGGCGCAGAGAGCGCAGCAGGAATTTACTATATCTTGGCCCTTTGAGCTTTGAGCTTCGTGCTTATGAAAGCCTGCTTGGAATAGGCCGGTTTAAAACAGTAGGGCAACGCCAAATACGACCCTGCGGTAGGTGAGATCGGTTTCGAATGTTTGTGGTCCGAAGCCGGACCGTCTGTATTGTGCACTGTCGAAACTGTAGCCGGCCGTTACTGTAACCCCTGCTCTGTTTTCACCGGTAAACTCAATACCTGCTGCCGGACTGAAAAATCGTCCGCCCCGATGCCCGGAAATTGAAGGATCATCAGAGGTGTTGATTGAAATATTCCTTCCGGCCGAGATCTGAATTACCGGCCTGACCCGTCTGTCGATCAGGGCAATTTGGGCATCGAAATAGAGCGGCATCAGGATTAGTGGATTGTTGTAGGGTGTAATTCCTACACCAATTCCAGTTGCAAATTGAGGGTGAAAGCGATATCCGTTCACCATATAAAATCTGGGCGTGGTGAAGTTGGAACCTGCCACCATATCGATTCCGGTACGATTACTGTAGCCGGGCGAGTTGTTTCCGTTTACCACATCCTGGGCAGCCAAATCGCTGAAGATAAACAGCGCAGTAATCAGACTGAGCAGGATCTGCTTGAATAATGTGGAATCAGTCACGATAGACAGGGATATAGCTGAGCTCTTTAAGATCGTTTAGGTCACTGTAGTCGTACTGAACAATGCCATCGGCACCGGTTACCATCAGAACATCGTTAAATGGAATCACATCGTAGGTTTCAATACCGGTGATATGTTTCAGCAGGCGGATATTTTTGGGATCGGAAGCATCCATTACCTTGAGCCCGTGTTTTCCTTCACTTACGAAGAGTTTGCCGTTATTGATGCCTAATCCGTGGGGATTGATCATTTCGTAAAACTTCACTTTCTCGGGGTGATTGAGGTCTGCCACATCGATCACCTCCAGCCGGTTAACACCACGGGGGCAGAGTTCTCCATCCCGAAGGGTTACAAACGCGAAATCACCCTCCACAACAACCGGGTCGCACGCATTGGCGTGCCAGTAGACCGAAAGCTGTGTCGGGGAAGAGGGATTGCTTTTCAGATCGTAGATATACATTGGAGATGCAGACCCAATAAACAGATTTTCACGGTAGGGGAAGATGGTTTCGATGGCCCAGCCAACCTGCTTGCGCTCTTCAAGCACAGGTTTTTCGGAGGTGAGGCTGAATGTAAAGAGGTCGTAGTGGTCCACTGCATAGAGGTGTTCACCGGTGATGGTGAAACGCGCCATCGAACCGCCTGTACCGGTAGTACCGCCGCCACTCTCTGAAGACATAAATGTGGCAGCATCGGCCGTTCTGAACCCAAACCCGGGGAACCCTGCCGCTGGATGGGTGTGGCAGTCTCCCTCACACACCTCCTCACGAATTTTTGGTTCCCAGTCTACGACAATGCCCTGTTCAGAATTTACCTGCTGTGTGGTGAAGCCGGGAGCCATATTCGCCGTTACGCTGAAGATATCCTCGAGCCGATGCAGCAGATGAGGATTTTCGGGGTTGGAAAAATCAAAAACCAGCAGGTCTTTGTGGGAATCGGCATAGAGCATACCATTCCGAACGGCCATATCCTTGCTGGCGGGAATGTTAATAAATGTGACCGGTATCGGGTTTTCGGGATTGCTGTTGTCGATCACATGGATCCCTTTGTTGAGCTCGTTTACCAGAAGATACCCTTCATAGAAATAGATCTTTCCGGGCCTTTTCAGATCCTTTGATGTCTCGGTTCCTACTGAGTTTCGAAACTCCTCGGCGCTCATGTAGACCGGTTCATATTCAATCCAGGTTACTGTTTGAGTACGGCTGTCTTCGCACGCTTTTAGTGTGAAAATGGCTATAAGTGCAACGATTACAGTTACTATCCACCCTGTTGTTAAATTGGACTGCCCGGTCATGTTGATCCCTCCGTTAGTTACGATTGTAACTTAAATACAGGGCTGTGTGGCAGGATACCTATACCGTACCGCTATTTTTTTGAACAATCCGGGAAGTTTGGAGGATCCGGTCTGTGATTTTGAAACTTTTGGGCCCGTACTGAAAGAGCAGATCGAGCAGGCAGCACCAGGGTTCAAACCTATCAAAGTGCTGCCGGTATTTGGGATGGTTGAACTGGATGGTTCTCTTTAACTTCCCTTTGCCCTGCCGCTGATAGTGTCGGGCACCATGTTCCTGAGTGTACTCTTTAGCCCCGAACGTGCGTGCGGTCTTGTCGGGATCGGGGTCGAAGGCGGGTGTTTCACTTGCTAGAATGGTCCTCGGCAGGCCGGTTAGTTCGAGAAAGCGAAAGATCCGCTTCCGTAAGTAGAGAGAGAACGGCACAAGAAACTCATATTCACGGGCCAGTTCCAGATCTGCGCGAATCTCCGGTTCATAGAAATCGAAATAGACGCTGTTGCGGTAGTTGTACTCCAGGGAGCGCATCAGCGGTACGGTCCAGTCGCGCGATTGATCGATGCGAACCTCGCCGATCGGCTTTCTCTTATCTTCAGTCACAACCGGAACGGAGATATAGACAGTACCCTCTGGTGTACGGATCAGCGCGCGGTGCGTTCTCCCTTTTCTGGACCATATCTCCAGATCATCAAGCAGCAGCGTGTCTGAATGGAGTATAGCGGCCAGGTCGGCCAGATCGGGGATGAAAACAGGCTGAAGGATGGCGAGCTTCATCACTCTTCCGGATCGTAATTCTCTTCGATATACTCAATGCGTCCGGCAATCTCTTCCCACTTATTCAGATTGTCGGCAAGCGAGGATTTGATCTTCTCATACTCGAGTGAGGTCTTTTTTACCTGCTCAGCATCATCATAAAAGGAGGTTTCGGCCATCTCCGATTCGATCTCCTCTTTACGCTCCTCCATCGAGGCGATTTCAGACTCAATCTCCTCAATCCGTTTTTTGAGCGGCTTCATCTTTCTTGAGAGAGCATTGCGGCGCTCCGCTTCAATCCGCCTCTGCTCCTTTCGGCTCACTGCCGACTCCTCTTTCGGCTTGCTGCCGTTCTGGTTCGGCTTTGCTGATCCCTGCTCCTCCTCTTCCCGTTTTTTGTCGAGGTAGTAGCTCACGTTGCCCAGCCATGTTTTGATTCGTCCCGGCTGCACCTCGAGCGTCTTTTCAACAATCGGGTCGAGGAAGTCACGATCGTGAGATACGATCATCAGCGTTCCCTCAAACTGCTGAAGGGCCTGTTGCAGGATGTTCTTGGACTGCATGTCGAGATGGTTGGTCGGCTCATCAAAAATCAGGAAATTGCCGGGGCTCAGCAGCATCTTGGCCAGAGCCACGCGGCTCTTCTCGCCACCGGAAAGGACGCTCACCTTTTTGAAGGCGTCATCGCCCGTAAAGAGAAAACATCCGAGAATGGTTCTCAGACGCGTCTCCGTCTCGTTGGAGCCGGCCAGTTTCATCTCATCGAGAGCGCTGTTTTTTGGCTCCAGTTCATCCGCCTGATGCTGGGCAAAGTAGCCCGGCGTTACACTGTAGCCCACTTCCCGTTTGCCGGACGTGACCGGTTCAAGTCCGGCCAGAATACGGATCAGGGTCGATTTACCGGCGCCATTCGGCCCCACTACCGCGATCTTGTCGCCCCGTTCCACCTCATAATCGAGGCCATCAAAAACGGTGTTGTCCCCATATTTTTTTACCACATCCTCAAGTTTGAGAACGATCTGTCCGGAGCGCTCGGGCGGCGGGAAGCGGAAGGTGATCTCTGATTGTTCATCCTCAATCTCGATCTCATCCATTTTCTCGAGCTGCTTGATGCGGCTCTGAACCTGTTTCGCTTTAGTCGCCTTGTAGCGGAACCGGTCGATAAATTCCTGTGTCTGCTTCCGCTCCTTCTCCTGATTCTCCGCCTGCTTCTTCAGCAGCTCCATCTGCTCGGCGTGCTTCCTTTCATAAAAAGTGTAGTTGCCCGCAAAATCGCTGAGCTTGCCGCGCCGCAGGGCGAGAGTGCGGGTTGATACAGAGTCGAGAAACGCCCTGTCGTGAGAGACAATGACCACGGCCCCATCATACCCCTTCAAAAACTGCTCGATCCACTGAAGCGACTCGATGTCGAGGTGGTTGGTAGGCTCATCGAGCAGGAGGTAGGTTGGTTGCCGCAGAAGAAGCTTGGCGAGGGCAATTCGCATCAGCCACCCTCCGCTGAACTCTGTGGTTGAGCGTCCAAAATCGGAGGGCGAAAAGCCGAGTCCCATTAGCACCTTTTCGATGTCGGCCTGCAGGGTATAGCTGCCCGAAGTCTCGAGCTGCTGCTGAACCTGTCCAAATCGCTCCACCGCTTTTGTATGTGCGTCTGTTCCGGGTTCCTCGCTATTCATCCGCTCTTCCAGATCCTTCTGCTCTTTTCTAAGAGAGAGAATTTCTGAAAACGCCTGCTCCACCTCCTCCAGAACGGTGAGTTTCGGATTGGGGTCCACGCCATCCTGCGGGAGGTAGCCAACCGTCGATTCATTGCTTCGGCTCACCCGGCCGGCGTCTGCCTGCTGTTCGCCGGCAATGATTTTAAGAAGAGTCGATTTACCGGCGCCATTGGGTCCCACCAGTCCTACGCGCTCACCGGGATTGATGATGGCAGAGATCTGATCAAATAGCGGGCGGTCTCCAAAATGGAGTGTAATTCCGTCGATATGAAGCATAAAGGGCGTTCGGGTGGTTCACGGCTGTACACGATAGAGATCCCGGAATTAAACAACAGTTCCGCAGAGGTTTTCGTTAGGAGGCTGCCGGGTTAGGAAATTCTTCCTATTAAAGCGTATACTTTCGGTTGCGTTGATGGATTGATTTCTGCTACAAAATACCAATCATTCCACTTTGAAATAAACATTATCCCATGCGTCTTCTGAAAATTGCAACCTTGCTGCTTGCCACGCTTCTGTTCTTTGCTGCCTGCGAAGATGAGCGGCAGCGTCCCGTCTACGAATACTCCTTTAACAACCCGGCCGATATCGGCTCACGCTACGCCAACCTTTTTACCGATGAAACCGGTCTGATATACATGAGCTGGATCATGATCCTGGAAGAGGATCTCTACACCATTCAGTACACCACCTATGATGGCGAATTCTGGACGATGCCTCAGACAGTAGAGGTGAGCACAAACTTTTTTGTGAACTGGGCCGATTTCCCATCAGTGGTTGGCAAGGATGGTGAAGTGGTGGCTGCCCACTGGCTGCGAAAAGTGGATGGTGGACCCTATGCCTACGATGTGAATATTGTTTTTCCGAGTGAAGAGGAGGGTGAGCGGTGGACCAGGCCGATCACGCCCCATCTGGACGGAACACCGACTGAGCACGGGTTTGTCTCCATGCAACCCATAGATCATGACCGTGTTCTGGCTATCTGGCTGGATGGACGTGAAACCGATGGCCGCGGCCACGATGAGTATGAGGATTTCAGCAAGGCGATGACGCTTCGATCGGCCGAAATCACCCGAAACGGAGATATTGAGCGGAAAAGAGTGATCGACGCAGCGGTTTGCGACTGCTGCCAGACCTCGATGGCTGCAGTTGAAGATGGGTTTATTGCCGTCTACCGCGACCGTACCGAAGATGAGATTCGCGATATCTCCATTGTTCGTTACAACCTTGAAGAGGGTGAGTGGGGTGAACCGGAGAGCCTCTGGGATGATGGCTGGGAGATCCGTGGATGTCCTGTGAACGGGCCCAGAATTGTGGCTAACGGCGACAGAGTGGCTGTAGCCTGGTACACCGAGGCAGATGGAGAGCCAAAAGTGCAGGTAATGGTATCTGCTGACGGTGGCGAGACGTTTGATGATCCGGTGGTTATTTCTGATCAGGATGCAATTGGCCGGGTCGATCTGTTGATCAGGGATGAAGGAACCGTTTATGTGAGCTGGATGGAGAGAGGGGATCGATATGGATATGTACGCATCCGCGATCTGCGTGGTGATGGCGTACTGAGCGAGCCCCGAACGGTCGGAATCACCGGATACAACCGCGCCAGTGGTTTTCCCCGGATTGCCGAGACAGAAGATTTCCTCTTTGTAACATGGACTCAGACTGAACCGAATCAGCGCGTGAGAACGGCAAGAGTCCCGTTCTGATTCGTGCCAGCAACTGCCGGCCATCACTTTCAGCCGGATTTATGTTGCCACTCTGCCTGTATGTCGTATTTTTATCTGATTAAACCGAAACCCTACAACTGCTAGTGATATAACATGAGACTAACTGCTCTACTACTGATCTCTTCCATATTGATCGGCTGCGGAACGCTCTCGGCTCAGACCGACCGCGACGACTACCGTCAGCAGGCGATTGAAATTCTTGAAAGCGTACCACTTTTTGACGGCCATAACGATGTGCCATGGCAATACCGCAATCGCGTGGATTATAAATTTTCTGAACTGGACTTCTGGGATACCACCCATCTTGATCGTCCAATGCACACCGATATTCCGCGCCTTCGTGAAGGACGTGTGGGTGCACAATGGTGGTCAGTCTATGTGAGCGCCGCAATTCCCGAAAATGAAGCGGTGGTGCAGACACTGGAGCAGATCGACTTTGTTCACCGCCTGGTTGAAAAGTATCCCGATGAGTTTGAACTGGCCCTTACGGCCGACGATGTGGAGCGCATTTTTGATGATGGAAAGATCGCCTCTCTGATCGGTATGGAGGGCGGCCACTCAATCGCCAACTCCCTGCCTGTTCTCCGGATGATGTACGATCTGGGTGCGCGTTATATGACCATCACCCACAACCGAACTCTCGACTGGGCCGATGCTGCCGGTGATGATCCCCAACATGGCGGACTTACCGAGTTTGGTGAAGAGGTGATTCACGAAATGAACCGTCTCGGAATGGTAGTGGATATCTCCCATGTGGATTACAACACGATGGAGCACGTGCTCAATATCACGGAGGCACCCATCATCTTTTCTCACTCCAATGCACGCTCTGTTGCCGGCCACCCAAGAAATGTACCGGATAACATTCTCGATATGACCGCAGAAAACGGTGGTATTGTGATGGTAACATTTGTTGAGACATTTACTTCTGAGGAGCGACGGCAGTTCTTTGCCGAGCGAACAGGCTACCGCAGCAAAATAGAGTATCTGCACCCCGGTGAGCCAGACTCTGTAGCGGCAAAGATGGCCGAGTGGGATGCTCAAAATGAAGCGCCCAAATCAACACTCGAACAGGTAGCAGACCATATCGACTACATCCGCGACCGTATTGGCGTTGAGTATATCGGTATTGGCGGCGACTATGACGGAATTCCAACGCTGCCGGAGGGACTGGAGGATGTAACCACCTACCCTGATCTCTTTGCCGAGCTTCTGAAAAGGGGCTACACCGAAGAGGAGCTGCAAAAGATTGCCGGACTCAATATGCTGCGGGTGTTGCGCGGCGTGGAGGAAACTTCAGAACGGCTCCGTGCCGAACGGGAACCCTCCGAAGTGAGAATCACCGATTTTGACTAAAGCGAACAGGGCGGAATGAACTTCCGCCCTTTTTTATTTTTAGATCAGATATGCCGCGTCTGGTTTTGTGAGGATTCCGAATTAGGACCCCGATTGCACCTCTGAGCGGTACCAACAGCCAAAAATTGAAACTTACTCACTCCAATGCCCAACTCATCGGGTGATATGAAGCAGAGCGTTTATGAATTCATCACCGAAGATGATGACAATGCCTGTGAAAATATACCGGAAAGTGCCTGCAAAGAGGCGCCCGGCAACTTTTTTCTGAATGCGTTTAATGGCGCAAGTACCAAGCTCGCAGAACAGATTGCGAGTCCCGGTCTGATTCTTCCGTGGCTCCTCTCTTCTATCGGGGCTCCTGCATCACTCAGTGGATTTCTGGTACCAGTGAGCCGTGGTGGTTCGCTGTTGCCTCAACTGGCCATATCCGGGAGAATCCGGAAGTTTTCCGTAAGAAAGTATTTCTGGGTTGGAGCGGGTTTAACTCAGGGAATCGCTCTGCTTATGATGGCATTCGCCGCTCTTTCTCTCACAGGGACAATCGGCGGGGTAGCCATATTGCTGCTTCTGCTTCTTTTCAGTTTGGCCAGTGGGATCGGATCGGTGAGTTTCAAGGATGTGCTGGCTAAAACAATTCCGAAAGGGAAGAGAGGCACGCTGCTCTCAGCGCGAGCAACGGTCGGTGGAGTTCTGGCTCTTGGAGCCGGCCTGATGATCAACAACTATGTGGGCGAAGGCGAGGATGCCGGTATCTATGCCATACTTTTGATAGGGGCCGCAATTTTATGGTTCCTTGCAGCGGTGCTCTTTTTCTATATCAAAGAGGAGCCAGGTGCTACGGATGGCTCCAGAACAGCGCTAAGGGAAGCAAAAGAGGGGTGGGGATTATTAAAGAGGCAGCCTGCTTTTGCCCGTTTTGTGGCAGCCCGGGCGTTGCTTCTCAGTGTAATGCTGGTGATACCATTCTACTCCATTTTTACCCGTGATATAACGGGCACGGAGGTGAGCAGCCTCGGTCTCTTTGTGATCGCCAATAGCCTTGCAATGGTGTTGAGTAGCTATTTCTGGGGGCGTTTTGCCGATCGCTCGAGCAGATTGGTGATGGCTTCCGGCGGATTTATTGGAGTTGCCGGCGCTATCCTGGCGCTCAGCTTTCTATTTTTGCCGGATAATCTCCACACACCGGTCATCTTCTCCGGTGTCTTCTTCATTGCCGGTTTTGCACATGCGGGTATCCGGATGGGACGAAAAACCTACCTGGTGGATGCGGCACCCGAAAAGGAGCGTCCGCTCTACGTCGCCGTAAGCAATACCCTGGTAGGATTGATCACCGTACTATCGGCTGTTCTGGGCTTTCTTGCAGATCTGATGGGAGTGGAGTGGCTGATTGGACTCTTTGCTCTCCTTATGGGGGCAGGAGTGATCCTCTCGCTTACACTGCCACCGGCCGCCAACATGGTGAGGTGATCATAGTTACAATCAGGTCAGATCAGTGGAGTAGTAGGCATTTACGCGCTCACGGAGATTGAATCCGCTGCTCATTACCTCGCCATAAGCGCCGGCGCTTCGGATCGCTACCAGGTCGCCACGCTGCACTGCAGGGAGCTGAACCCCTTTCCGGAAGGTGTCCGACGTTTCGCAGATCGGGCCAACCACGTCGTAAGTTTCAGCCGGTCTGTCGCTGGTAAGAACGTCAACCCTGTGTGAGGCCTGATAGAGTGCCGGGCGAATCAGCTCGGTCATGCCCGCATCAATCACCGCAAAGCTGGTGGCGATCCCCTCTTTCACAAATAATACCTTCGAAATCAGGCTCCCGCATTGACCTACTATACTCCGGCCGAGCTCAAAGTGGAGCTGTTGACCGTCCCGAAGCTTCAAATTCTTGTCAAAAACCTCAAAAAAGGCCTTGAAGTCGGGGATAGGGTTTTGGTCCGGCTTATCATAATCGATGCCGTATCCGCCACCCACATTGATGTGGTCGAGCTTCACACCCGCCTCTTCAAAGAGCTGCTGCACGCTCTCAACTTTTTCACAGAGATCGTGATAGGGCTTGAGGTCGGTGATCTGTGAGCCGATATGGAAATGGATGCCTGTAAGTCTGATCGAGTTTAGCTTGGGCAGCATCAGAAAGAGCTCCGGCAGCTTGCTGATGTTGATCCCGAACTTATTTTCGCTAAGGCCGGTGGTGATATATTTGTGGGTTTTCGCCTCCACATTGGGGTTTAGACGAATCGAGACATTGGCTGTTTTTCCCGACATTTCAGCTAGCTCGTTCAGCACATCCAGCTCCTGCAGTGATTCACAGTTGAAGGAGAAGATGCCGGTATCGAGACCTTTCTGGATCTCGTCATCGGTCTTTCCAACCCCCGCAAAGGCGATCTGATTTGGCTTGAATCCAGCTTCAATGGCGCGGTCGATCTCCTGTCCGCTAACGCAGTCGATACCCAAGCCGGCTTTTCGAATCTCTTCAAGAATCGGAAAGTTGAAGTTGGCCTTGATGGCGTAGTGTACGTGATACCCCTTTTCGAGCCCGTGCGTCTTAATCTCATCGAGCGTGCGGTTGAGCAGGCCGAGGTCGTAGTAGTAATAGGGGGTCTTCAGGGACTGAAATTTTTCAGTCAGATCGGATTGAAACATCGTTTTCAGCAGCAGTTGGTTATTAAATTGAAGGGCTAAGGATACGAAATCCCTCTGAAAGTTGTAGGGCTACGCTTTTTTCACAAACTCTGATTTCAGTCCCATCTGACCAAAACCGTCGATTTTGCAGTCGATATCGTGATCTCCATCCACAAGCCGGATGTTTTTCACCTTCGTACCTACTTTCACAACCGAAGAGGCACCCTTCACCTTCAGATCCTTGATAACGGTGACGCTGTCTCCATCCTTCAGCTCTGTGCCATGCGCATCATGTACCACATCCTCATCAGTCGACTGGGTATCACTATCTGCCGAAGTGGTTTCGGCTTCCCGACTCCACTCGTGTCCGCATTCGGGGCAGACAAAGAGAAAATCCATTTCGTAGGTGTATTTGGACCGGCATTCCGGACATGGTGGCAAATCAGACATTTGTTGGGGTTAGATTCACGTTTAAGGGAGAAAGATACGGAATAGCGGGGTTAAACGACTGAAACGATCACTCCCGTTCACGGCATTAGCCGGAGCGGAATTGCTCCTTATCCTTTTGAAAACTATTTGTTAATTTGTGCTCTTGCAAAAAGGCCGGAGAATCGGCCGATCTGATTAATTCAATGACTCTAAAAAATGTCTGTAACCAAAGAAGATGTACACTACGTAGCCAACCTGGCCCGGCTGCAGCTGAAAGATGAAGAGGCTGAAGGGCTGAAAGAGGATATGAACAAAATTCTCGGCTACATGGAGAAGCTTGAGGAGCTCGATACGGAGAACGTAGAACCGCTCGAGCACGTCACAGAAGTGACTGCCTCCAAGTTCCGAAAGGATGAGGCAAAGGAGCCGCTGAGCCACGACGATGCGCTGAAAAATGCACCCGATGCGGACTCCGACTACTTCCGTGTACCCCGTGTGATTGAGTGATCCGTCCCGTTTTCCATTTTAAACGGACATAAAATGTAGCGCAGCGGATTTCAACTATTAAGAACAACAGACCGAATGGCCGCCAAAAAGAGCAAGAAGCAGAAGAAAAAGAACCTTCCTGAACCGCCCGATTTCTGGGAGAAACTCTCTCCCACCAAAAAGCACATTCTCTGCCTTGGGTTTCTCTTTATCCTCCCGGTTTTTCTGTTTCACGCCTCCATTCTGGGTGGTCAGCAGTACATGGGCCACGATGTGATTCAGTGGCGTGCCGGAGCCGAATCGCTCATTCAGCATCAGGAGCAGTATGATGAAACGGCGCACTGGGCCGAAAATATGTTTTCGGGGATGCCGGCTACCACGATCTCTCATCCGCCTCAGATCAGCAATCTCGACAACACCCTGCTTCGCAGCCTGCAGGTGATCTATCCTGCTGCCGAAATGTGGATTCTGCTTGGCGGTGCCTACCTGATGTTTCTGCTGCTTGGAGCGAGGCCTCTATCCGCTGTTTTCGGGGCGATTATAGTGGGATTCTCCACCTACATACCGATCATCATCGGAGCCGGACACAACGCCAAATTCCTGGCCTATATCTACATTCCATGGCTCTATAACGGCTATTTGATGCTGACGAGGTCGAAAATCAATCCGTGGTTGGCCTTCTTTATTTTTGCCTGGGCGCTCACCCTCCATCTGAGAGCCTACCACCCTCAGGTAACCTACTTTTTCCTCTTCCCGCTGGGCACACTCTTTATTTATGATCTTGTAAAAGCGGTGAAGAGTAACAACACGAAGCCGTTTGCGATCCATACCGGATACCTGGTGGGGGCAGCCGCAATCGCCACGCTGATCGCTGTACAGCTCTACTGGAGCACGATGGAGTACTCACCCTTTAGTATGCGTGGAGGATCGGAGCTGGCCGGTACAGGCGGCCTATCACGCGACTACGCCTTTGCATGGTCTCAGGGCTGGGGCGAACTGCTCACCCTGCTGATTCCCGGAGCCTATGGTGGTTCGGAACTCTACTGGGGACCGAAAACATTTACCAGCGGTCCGCACTACTTTGGTGCCCTGGCCGCACTCTTCTTCATCGTGGGAGTGTGGAAATCGTCCCATAAGCTAAAGTGGGTTTTTCTGGGGCCGGGTATCGCCACGCTTCTGTTTTCGCTCGGAGAGTATTTTGGTGCACTCAATAATCTGATGTTTGCCTACTTCCCGCTATTCGACAAATTTCGCGTTCCCGAGATGTGGTTGATGGTCACCGTCTTCTGCTTCGCCTTTCCCGCCGTTTTCGGCCTCGACTGGATGATCGACCGTTTTAAAGATCGCAAGGCGGCAATGGGTGAATGGAAGAAACCGCTTTATGTTGCCCTTGCGGTGGCGGCCGTTGCGGCTTTTGCAGGATTTCAGATGCTCTCTTTTGAAAAAGATGGTGAGCGCTCTCAGATCGCACAGCAGATTGCCCAGCAGAACCAGACATCGCCCGATGATCCCCGCGTGGCTCAGGCAGTGGAGCGCTATCTGGAAAATGAATTGATTCCCGACCGTCGTGAGCTGGCACGCGGAGACACCGTGCGGTTTGTAGCCCTCTTTCTGATAGGTGCCGGACTCCTCTGGGCGATGGGAATCAAGAAGATTCCACTCTCAGCCGGTATGATCGCCTTCTGCGTAATTTTGGCATACGACTTCATCAGCGTGGACAGCCGCTATCTGAGTGAGCGCTCCCTCGTGGATCAGCAGATGACGCGGGAAGGGTATATTGAGCGAACGGAGCGACATCTCGATCGATTTCTCAAAGAGGAGGTGGATAGCGGTGAAGGGTGGAAATATCGCGTTCTGCCGATGCTCGACAGTCCGTTTAATAACGCCACACCATCCTACTTCTATCCATCAGCAGGTGGATATTCAGGCGCCAAACTGGGCTACTACCAGGATCTGATCGACGAGGCGTTCTTCTCCGGTTCAGCCGGGATAAATACGGGCGTACTCAATATGCTCAATATCCGCTTCCTGTCGATCCAGCAGCCGGTTGGAATTCCTGGTTTTGCAACGGCCTATCAGGGGGATGACGGGGTTGTGGTTGAGAACCAAAACGTGCTGCCAAAGGCGTGGTTTGTGAACTCGGTTGAGAGTCTGGATAGCCAGCCCGATGTCTTAAGACGCATCTCGCAGGATTTTGACGCAGCTGAAACGGCGTTTGTTGCCGGCCGTGAACCGTCTGAATTTGGTCCGGCCGATGCAGGAACTGTCCGAGTAACGGAGTACAACGCCAACGCCATTACGCTGGAGATCAGCCGTGATGAGCCCGGATTTATGGTTCTCGGGGAGATCTGGTATCCGCCGGGGTGGAACGCCACGCTGAATGGTGAGGAGATTGAGATTATCCGTACAAACTATGTACTGCGTGGTTTCGAGATTCCGGCCGGCGAGCATCAGCTGGAGATGAGAATGGAGCCTGTCTGGTATGCAACAGGAAACACGCTTGCGGTGATAGGAACCGTTCTGCTCTTTGGATCCGGTGCATTCGGTCTCTTTATGACGTTCCGACGCAGGGAGAGTGAACCAGAGCCGACCACTGAAACGGACTCGTAATGGTACGAACTCTCCTCAATAAGCTCTTCTGGGGAGGGTTTCGGCATCTGCTCAGCGATCGCCAGTATGCACGCTGGCGCTACCGGCATGAGGTGGGGAGACCGCTTCGGCTCTCTGATCCAAAGGCATTTACCGAGAAGATTCAATATCTGAAGCTCCATGACCGATCGGAGATTCGCAGGAGGGCGGCAGACCGCATCGAGGTTCGGGATTACGTTGCGGAAACTATAGGGAGCCGGCACCTGATCCCGCTCCACTGGTCGGGAGAGGAGCTAACCAGGGATGTATGGGAGAGCCTGCCCGAGCAATTCGTGCTGAAGGCCAATCACGGTTGCGGGATGGTGGAGCTGGTGGAGAGCAAAACGGACGGGAGCTTCGAGAATCTCCGGAATCTGACCGAAAAGTGGCGGAAATTCAATTACGCCCGTTTTGGAAGGGAGTGGGTCTACAAGGATCTTCCGAGGATTGTCCTGGCCGAAGAGATGCTGCTGAACCGGTATGACGACATCCCCCGGGACTACAAGTTCTTCTGTTTTCACGGGCAGGTGGAGATGATTCAGGTCGATTTTGGCCGTTTTGAACATCAGCGGCGAAATCTATACACGCCGGACTTCGAGAGGCTTGATGTGAGCAATCTCTGCCCGCAAACAGAAAAAAAGATCGATCCGCCAGCCGCACTTCAGAAGATGATAGAGTTGGCTGAAACCCTCTCTAAACCATTCAACTTTATTCGGGTGGATCTTTACGACGTAGCCGGCCAGATCTACTTCGGCGAGCTCACCAACTTTCCCGGCAATGGCTTTTCGCCCTACGAACCCGACTTGTTTGATTTTGAGCTAGGAGAGAAGCTTGTTTTGGAATAGGCTCCAACTCACCCCCTGCCCCCTCTCTACGCGGCCGTTCTACACGCCTGAACAGCGTGTGAACAACCCCGCAAAGAGGGGGGACGTCGCAACTGGATTTCTGTTGGTTCGAAGATTTTGACACACCCTTGCCTGTTCCGCTGAACGCTCCGTAGCCTGTCCCCTCTCGAGAGGCTGACATTACCCTTATAAATTTTTGGCATAGCTAAATTTTCGATTGAGCTTGACCCGGCCTTGAATCAATTGGCGGGAAAAGGGTGGCTGGCGGGTGACGAATAGAAAAATTTCATCAGCCGCAAATCAATGCTAGAAATGAATTTAAATCAAATCGGCCTTGAAATTTTTCCGTCGCCCAGAAGCCCCCGCCGCCAATTTATTCACCGCCTTGATCTTTTGGTTCGTTTTGGATCAAGCCAAAATGAACAACCATCTTACCAAACGCATCAAATTGTTGTGCTACATGGTTTTTTACTTAAGGTGCGAATAGTACATGGGTAATGTCAGTCTCGAGAGGGGACTTTCAGTCCTTCAACAGATTTTGCCACCCTTTGAGCTTTCAGCTTTCCCCTTTCAGCTACTTAAAAAGGGGGTGAGTTCTTTCCCGACTACAAAAACAGCTTCCTGGTAATCTCCTTCACAAGAAGCGACCGCGGCACCGAACGGAACATCTCCATCCAGCCCAGTTTCTGTCCCTCAGCCAGTTTGATGCGATAGAGCTGATAACGCTTATGCTTCATCGTCATCTTCGACTCATGTTTGTTGTAGCAGGCGAGGTAGCCGGTGCTCTCTTCGCCCGAGGTGGAGATTCGGTCATCTTCGGGATTCATGTTGACAACCTGCAGCGTATGAGGAGAGGTCTTTACCGGGCCAAAATCGTGTGCCAGCCGAATCCAGAGATCGTAATCCTGCGCAGAGGGGAGCTCCTCATCATAGCCGCCAACCTTGAGCAGATACTCCTTTTTTGTGAGAACCTGATTTCCAACCTGGTTGTAGTAGAGCAGATCATCCAGGGTTATAACCGGCTTCTTCTTCCAGACGATCTCTTTCCCGCCGAAATCCATTCGGTCGTGCGAACATGCTGCGGAATAGCCATCTGATATGGTCTCCATCAGCAGCTCAATCCGCTTGGGGCGCCAGAAGTCGTCATCATCCAGTCCGGCGATATACTCCCCCTCAGCCTCTTTTATGGCCATGTTTCGTCCGGCAGAGGCTCCCTTTGGCTCTTCATTGCGGATCACACGGATAGGGTATCCCTCATCGATATATTTGGCAATCAGGGCGGGGGTCTCGTCGTCGGAGGCGTCGTCCGTAATCACGATTTCGAGATTGTCCCAGGTCTGATCCAGAACCGATTCAATGGCGCGCTCCAAAAGAGGAGCCCGGTTTCGGGTTGGGATGATCACAGATACTAATGGTTCTTCAGACATGGGAAGGAGAGGATTTCTGGTTTAGTTTGCAGAGATCAAACATACAAGTTTTCGATTTTTATTACATTGAATGGAGCGATCAAAAATACTAATTCCATAGATGAGGGATGCACCGGAACCTCCTTACTATTGCTATTTGTACCTATAACCGAGCAGACTACCTGCAGGACACACTTTCCGACCTTGGTTTGCAGAGTTGCGACTTCAATAAGTTTGAGATTCTGGTGATCGACAACAACTGCACCGATCACACCGAAGCGATTGCCCTGGAGTTTGCGGAGGGACGGCCCGACATCTCTTTCCGATATATCCTCGAAGAGAATCAGGGCCTTTCTCACGCCAGGAATCGTGCTGTGAAGGAGGCAGATTCCGATGCCGTTCTCTTCATCGACGACGATGTGAATTTGCCGGCTCGCTTTGTGGGAGTTGCGATTGAGAAGCTGAGCCGTCAGCCGGAGGTTTTGTGCGCAGGTGGAAGGATTCAGGTTGCCTTTGAGGATAGTGATCCGGACTGGATTCCGGCAGAGCTTATGCCGATGTTTGGCCTGCACGATCTCGGCGACAAAGATCGCCGCTACCCTTCAGGCAACTTTCCACGGGGCGGCAACATGCTGATCCGTAAAAAGGTGTTTGATCGAGCCGGCCTCTTTAGAACTGATCTGGGCCGGGTAGGCAGTCAGCTACTGGGCAGTGAAGAGAAGGAGTTTTTTGACCGGGCCCGGCGAAAGGGTATTGAACTACACTATTGGGCCGACTTGGAGCTCTGGCACCGAATTGGCCGGGTTAGGCTCACCAAATCCTACCTGCGGGATCAGTCTGTAGGTATCGGGGCAAGCGAACGATTACGCGTTCAGGGGATGCCGGTTCGGACGGCTTTGAAGTTCACCAGCGAGCTGGTCAAGTTTGGCGGCAGTCTGATTCTGGCGATGAGATACCGTCTTGAGGGACGGAAGATGGCGGCCGGATTTCTGCTGCTTTTTCGCAGGTGGGTGCTTCGCGGTTTTCTAAATCCCTGAAGGGCTACCTCTTGAATAGTCAAAACGCTATCATAAGGGCGCAAACAGAAATCTGAGAAAGCTGAATTGGGAATCATCGTAAGACAGAGCGTGGCGAACAGCCTGATTACCTATGTAGGGATCGGACTTGGCTTTGTTCTCACCATTCTGCTCTATCCCCATATTCTCGATCCCGATCAGTATGGGCTCACCCGCGTTCTGGTCTCTGCAGCACTGATCTGTTCGCAGTTTGCCCACCTGGGTTTTCACAATCTCATTGTTCGCTATTTTCCATTTTTCCGGAAGATGGCACCGGGTGGACATGGATTTCTGCTCTGGGCGTTTCTGGTTCCTGCTGCCGGCTTTATTCTTTTTGCAGCCCTCTTTTTTCTCTTTGATGATCTACTGATCGGCCTCTATGCGGAGCGGTCACCGCTATTTGTGGATTTCTATATCTGGGTTTTGCCGCTTACGCTTTTTCTGCTCTACTTTGAAGTGCTCAACAACTACCTGAGGTCACTGAAAGATTCAACGAGCGGATCGCTGGTAAATGAAGTGCTGCAGCGACTGGTGGCGATCGGACTGCTCGTGCTCTTCTTTTTTGACCTAATCAGTTTCGCGCTTTTCATTTCGCTATTTGTGATCAGCTACCTGCTCCAGCCAGTTATTCTATCTCTACAGATTGCGAGAAAAGGTGCCTTTCGCTTGAAGCCTGACGTTCAATTCCTGAGAAAACCACTACTGAAGGGGATGGCCAGCTACAGCCTCTACTCGATGATGGGTGGCCTGGCCACGGTTCTGGTATGGAATATCGATGTGATCATGCTGGGGGCGATGGCAGGGCTCGATGCCACCGCGGTTTACGCCATCGCTTTTTATATCGGTTCGGTGATAATCGTGCCGCAGAGGTCAATCGATAAAATTGCATCACCACTTATTTCCGACTTCATCAAAAACAAGAAGTGGGATGAGGTTGCTTCCATCTACCGTAAGAGCTCACTCAATCAGATCATATTCGGACTGTTGATTTTTGGACTGATCTGGATCAATCTGGAGCCGCTCTTTCTGCTGCTGCCCGAGATCTATCGTGAGGGAGTGTGGGTTGTTTTCATCATTGGTATTGGAAAACTCTTTGATATGGCTACCGGTTCAAATGGTGCCATCCTGCTCAACTCAAAGCACTACCGTGTCAGCTTCTACACCAACCTGGTGCTGGTTGCAGTCACGATCGGCGCCAACCTTCTACTCATACCGAAGTACGGCATCGAGGGCGCAGCGATCGCCTCCGCATTCGCGATTCTGGTTTTTAACAGCGTAAAAACTCTATATATCAAAGTTAAAATGGGGATGCAGCCCTTCTCATTCCGGTCACTACTGGTGCTTCTGCTTGGTACAATCACGATCTGGGTTTGCTACACCATCTCACTTACCGGCATCATCTGGATCGACTTTCCTGTTAAAAGCACCCTCTTTCTGCTGATCTTCCTTCTACCTGTGCTCTGGTTTAGAATCTCGAAAGATCTGAATCAAATGCTGCTCTCTATCCTCAAACGTAACAAACTATGAAGGCACTACTTGTAAACCGGGAAGACGACAACCCAAAAATGGTTCTTGGTGAAGCGCCCGATCCAAAGCCCCGTGGCAATGAGTTACTGGTGAAGGTGGAGTCTACCGCCCTGAACCGAGCCGATCTCCTTCAGAAAAAGGGGGGATACCCGCCACCGGAGGGGGAGTCGGAGATTCTCGGTCTTGAGATGAGTGGCGTTGTTGCAGAGGCGGGGCCGGATGTAACGAAGTTTGAGCCGGGTGACCGTGTTTTTGGTCTCCTGGGCGGTGGCGGATATGCCCGCTACTGCACCATTCACGAAGATCACGCTATTCCAATTCCCGAAGATCTCTCCTATGAGGAAGCCGCCGCCATACCTGAGGTTTTTCTTACGGCATGGCAGGCTCTTTTCTGGTTGGGTGAGCTGAAGGAGGGTGAAACGGTTCTGATTCATGCCGGTGCAAGTGGCGTGGGAACCGCAGCGATTCAGCTGGCCAAAAAAATGGTTGGTGCCAGGGTGATTGTAACCGCGGGAAGTGAAGAGAAACTGGAGCTCTGCCGATCTTTGGGTGCTGATCTCGCTATCAACTACAAGAAAGATAAGTTTGATCGGGTAATTGCTGATAAGAGCGGGAGCGAGAGTGTGGACCTGATCATCGACTTTGTGGGCTCGCCCTATTGGGATATGAATATCAGATCGCTGGCAATGGATGGTCGCCTGGTCTATCTCTCGATGCTTGGAGGGGCAAAAGTGGAGGAGATGAACCTGGTACCTCTGCTGAGAAAACGGTTGACTGTCCGGGGTTCCACGCTCAGAAACCGATCGGCTGAATACAAGTCGGATCTGGTGAAGGAGTTTTGGGAGAGGTGCTCTGGAGCCTTTGAAAATGGTGAGCTTAAGCCTGTAATACATACGATCATGGATTGGGAACTGGCAGAGGAGGCGCATCAGCTGATTAAGCAGAACCTGAATGCGGGAAAAATCGTGTTGACCGGGTTTTCGGACCATTAAGAAAAAAATAATCGCAGGATTGCTATATTAGGTAGATCTAAGCCCTAAAAGCACAAATTTGATGTATTATTCGCGCATGAAGACGCGTATTACAACGGCCACATTTGCACTTTTTCTAATCATCTCCACCCTGACTGCCCTCACTGCTGAGGGACAGGTGCCTGAGCTGGAATCGGTGTTTCCGGCTGATTTTACCGCAGCGGACGCCGAAAATCTGTTGACCTTCACAGAAAACGGTGAAGTCTCCGTGCAGCAATACAGGCTTTCAAATTCCGGTAGTTCAGCGGTGGATCTGTATCTCTCATTCCGGATAATGAGCAACAACGGTCAGCTGCTGATTGAGGGGAAACAGGATCGAAATCACCCCTTTACGATATCCGCAGAGAGCAACAGCGAGTTTAGCAATCTGGACCTGGCCCGGGGAGTGATACCCGGCGCGGAGGGAAAGTCGGCGTTTAGCTATTCACTAACCGATGAGGGACTTCGCCTACTTCGTGAATTGCGAGGAGGCTCGGTTGCATCCGGAAAGGAGTTTGTGGTGGAGACTACATTAGAGACCTCAACGGGTGACCAATCGGTGGCGCGCTCCTCTTTTGAAGCGGGACACCCTTCAGAGTGGTTCCAAATTATCCCGGATGAGGAGGCTAACTCAAGGCTGTCAAATATCGATATTCGCAGTGAAAGACCGCTTTTTGCCTGGAATGCCCCCACGGGTCACGCCTATGAGCTGAAGGTGGTGATGACCGAACCTGATGAAGATCCGGCGGCTCTGTTGACCGGAAACGGTGACCTGAATAACGATCGTCTGGTGATGAGAAGAGATGTGGAAGGAACCCGCTTTGTAGTGCCAGACAACGAACTTCAAAACTTCCGCCAGGGCAGGGATTACGCGTGGCAGGTGAGTACAACGGTTCAGACCACAGACGGGGAGATAGAGATGAAATCTGCAGTGCGGGAATTCACTCTGAATAACTATCTTGAGGACGAAATTCTTGAACTACTGGTGGAACTGATGGGAGAACAGCGCGTTCAGCGGATGCTCGATAACGGAATGCAGTTGAGAACCATCACACTGGATGGTGTTGAGTACAGAGCAGAGGAAGCAGTAGAAATCCTTCGCAATATGGTTCAGAAAATAAACAGTAACAGAGCGGCAATAGGTGAATAAAATGGCAGCATCAAAAACAAAAATACTGGGTGGCGTTGCAGCTGTAACCGTTGTGTTGGTTGTGGCACTCTTCTTTCTTCTTCCGGACAGCACGGCTCCTGAGTTTGTGGACACCGATGATGAGATCGGGCAGGTGAGGCGATTTGTGCCAACTGTGACAGTAACCAATGTATCAACCGACTCTACCATGCATGTGGGCCGTTCACTTATGAGTGGCGATACCCTCCGTACAAACCAAAGCGGCTATGCAATGGTACTCTTTCTCGATGAGAGCCTTGCGCGCGTGAGTCCTTCCTCCCAGATGGTGATCCGCAGCGTTCTGAACGACAATAAGGATATGAACATCCGAACGCAGATCAGCTTGGCACTTGGTGCACTCTTTATGGACGTTCGTCCAAGACCCGATACTGAATTTGAAATTACCACCTCACAAACGGTTGCTTCCGTGAAGGGAACCAAGTTTGGAATGAACTCCGATAACTTCATCTGGGTGGAAGAGGGTGAAGTGGAGGTTACCGTAGTTGAGACCGGTGAAGCAGTCACCCTGCTCGATCGCATGTTTGTTCAGGTTGAAGAGGATGGATCGTATGATAGCGGTGAACTCACCGATGAGGAGCTCGAAGAGCTGTCGGCAAATTACCAGATACTTGACAGCGACCTGATCGAGCGTGAGATGCGTCTGCAGTTCCGAAACCGAAATGGTGATGTGCTCGACGAAGATCTGCGCATTTTTGAGCAGGAGCAAGAGAATGGCGGAAACGATAACTGATTCGTTTGAGCGCGCCTGAATCCTTTCGTAATTTGAAAGGATGAACAGAACAGAGCAGAATTCACTTGTCGTTATCGGAGGCGGTGCAGCCGGATTTTTTACCGCCATCAATGCTGCCCGCCTCAACCCTTCCCTTAAGGTCACTATTCTCGAAAAGTCGCGTGAAGTACTCTCGAAGGTTCGTGTTTCAGGCGGCGGACGGTGTAACGTCACTCACAACTGCTTCGACCCGGAAGAGCTCTCCACACACTACCCTCGCGGTTCAAAAAGCCTTCGGTGGAGCTTTGAGCAGTTTCAGGCTGCCGACACCGTAGAGTGGTTTGAAAACCGTGGTGTGAAGCTGAAGGCAGAAGAGGATGGACGAATGTTTCCCGTTACCGACAGCTCCGATACCATCATCTCCTGTCTGATGGATGAGACGAAAAAGCATAACGTGAAGGTCCGTACCAAAACGAAGGTTAACCGGATTGAGCCGCTGGAAGGTGGCGGATTCCTGTTGGATATCCATAAAGAGAGCCCGATGAAAGCGGGAACCGTAATGGTGGCCACAGGTGGATTCAACCGGCTCAAGGCCTACGACTGGATGAAGAATCTTGGGCATACCATCAATGCTCCGGTTCCATCTCTATTTACATTCAACTTCCGGGAAAAGATTCTGAAAGATCTTGCGGGAATCTCGGTGGAGAAGGCGGAAGTGACCATTCCAGAGACGGGCGCTTCGCAGGCAGGTCCTCTGCTGATTACCCACTGGGGATTGAGCGGCCCCGCAGTGCTTAAACTATCGGCATGGTCGGCACGCGATCTGCACGATCTGGAGTATCGATTTACGGCGAAGGTGAACTGGCTCTATCCGATGATCGAGGAGGAGGTTCGCACCGCGCTGGTAGAGTTGCGCGACCGTAACGCGCGAAAGCTGGTCGTCAAGCAGGATCAATTTCCGTTTCCCTCCCGTCTTTGGGAACGCTTTACGGAGCTTGCGGGAATTACGTCTGGGAAGAGGTGGGCCGATCTCTCCAACCGTGAGCTTCATGATCTGACCCAGCAGCTCGTTCACGCCAACTACGATATTCAGGGCAAAACAACCTACAAGGAGGAGTTTGTGACCTGTGGAGGAGTCTCACTGAAAGAGGTAAACCCAGACACACTGGAGAGTAAAAAGATTCCCGGACTCTACTTTGTCGGGGAGATTCTCGATATCGATGGGGTAACGGGTGGATTCAACTTCCAGGCCGCCTGGACAAACGGCTGGCTCGCGGCTAATGCAATCGCGTTTAACCACAATTAAAGACCTGACAGCGTTGCCGAAGCGCAGCGAAGGAATCCTGTCAGGGTCGGTTTTACGTTGCAGGTTACAGGTTTTAAGTTATCTGTAACCCGTGACTCAAAATTTGATCAACTAGTGAATCTAATCTTGATTAAACACCAGCTTACCCATCTCATATTTCTTTTTTGTGATCTTGTTGCCGCTCTCATCCCACTCAAGGTAGTCGCCATCGAGCACTCCCCTGATGTAAAATGATTCTCCGGCAATCTGCCCATTTTCGTGCCATTTAGCCACGCGGCCGTGCAGCTCACCGTCCATAAAATTGGCTTCGGTGTGGACATAACCGTTTTCATACCACTCCTTGATAAGCTCAGGAGAGAAAACAGAAAGTGGTGATCCATCTTCGCGGAATGATTCAATAACCATTGGCATATCAAAAAGTGTTTCACCGTGGATGCGATTCATCCGCAACGTCCCATTCTTATCATAAGTCTTTTCAACCGTCTGGTTCTCCTCATTAAGAACAAAGTCAAAATAGGTTGATCCATCCTCTCCCCGGATTGTCCCTTCCTGTACCATTCCGTTGTGGAATGTAATGTCAGCCTGAACATCCCCTGTATCAAAGTAAGATGTGTATTTGCCAGAAACAGGTTCATCCGTACCTCGATAGGTGTAGACGTACTCATTGAAAGATATCTCTATCCCTTCAATGGCTTCCGTGACGTGGTTGGTGCGATACTGCTCAGAATCAGATTCATCTTCATCACAGGAAAGTAGAAATGAAGAGGTGATTAACAAAAGAGGCAGAACATATAGCTTACATTTAAACATAACGTCTAAGTTACATGAATATGAAGGCTTCGGGGAAAGCCATTAATGAATAGACATTTTAATAAAATGAAAAGAAGATTGAAATTAGAGATAAAAAGCTGCCAGATCGACACGGCCGTTTGTGCCAGTTGTGGTTAATTTCGTTGAATCGTTGAAACGATACGTACAACCCCGATTCCCCAACGCTCTGCCCTGCGCGCTCGGCGCTCCGCTACATCACAAAAACTTACTCGCCAGATTCGCCAGTGTAGATCGCTCACCTTTCTCAAGGTTGATATGAGCGTAGATCTCATTGTTGTGGATACGGTCTACCAGATAGGAGAGTCCGTTACTCTGCGTGTCGAGATAAGGAGTGTCGATCTGAAAGATGTCGCCCGTAAAGATAATCTTGGTGTTCTCACCGGCGCGTGTGATGATCGTCTTGATCTCATGGGGAGTGAGGTTCTGTGCCTCATCGATGATGAAGAAGACGTTGTTAAGGCTTCGTCCGCGGATATAGGCGAGCGGCTCAATGCTCAGCTTTTCGGTCTGAATGAGCTCGTCGATCTTCTTGTACTGCTTGCTGGTCTCTTTATACTGATTTTTGATGATGCTGAGATTGTCCCATAGCGGCTGCATGTAGGGATCGATCTTTGATTTCACATCACCAGGAAGATAGCCGATATCGCGATTGCTAAGCGGCACGATAGGCCGGGCCAGGTAGATTTGCCGATAGTGGCTTCTCTGCTCCAGTGCACAAGCCAGTGCGAGCAGTGTCTTTCCGGTTCCTGCTGCTCCCGTAATGGTGACCAATTGTATCTCCGGCTTCATTAGTGCATGCATAGCGAATGTCTGTTCCGCATTGCGGGGATTCACGCCGTATGCCGAGTGCTGCTTCACAATCTCAATCTTCTCCTTTTCGGGGTTGTAGTAGCCGAGAGCAGAGCTGGAGGGGTTCTTTAGAATGTAGTAGTGGTTGGTAACCGGCTCACTCTTCTCAACTTCATTGTGGTCGATTGAGCCATCCTTGTAGAGCTTGTTGATCAGCTTATTGTCGCTGTACTGAAGGTCTGTTTTACCTTTGTAGAGATGGTCGATGTCTTTGATCCGGATCGTCTCATAATCCTCAGCATCGAGCCGGAGGGCTCTCGCCTTCAGTCGAAGATTGATATCCTTGGAGACCAGAACCACCTTCTTTTTGGGCTCTTCCTCACGCAGCTTCAGGGCCGCATTCAGAATTCGATGATCGTTCTTTACAGAACCGAAGACTCTGGTTGCATCCTCGCTGCTTCCCTCATCACTCACCACCCGGATTTTTCCGTGCGATTTCCCGTTGAGCGGGATCTATTTCTGGATCATGTTGGAGTCGGAGATGCTGTCCAGATAACGGATAAATTCCCGGGCGTGCAGGTTGGTCACTGAATTCCCTTTTTTGAAGGAGTCCAGCTCTTCAAGAACCGTAATCGGAATGGCAATATCATGCTTCTCAAAGTTCTTGACGGCGCTCGAATCGTAGAGTAGAACGGAAGTATCGAGTACAAAGATCTTCTTCGCTTTGGGCATATACGAATCATTAAGTTGAGGGGCTGTCTCAGATGACTATCCTCACTATAGTTAAAGGTATAGTTATAGTCAATTCTGAAGAAAATCTTAATGGACAGATAATCTTGAGGGGATATAAAAAAAGCCGCCTCCGGTTCAGCCAGGGGCGGCTTGAAGTTCTTATAGAAGATGCTTTTTAGCCAAGACGCTCGAGTGCGGTATCGATTCGGCGTAGCACAACGTCCTTACCGAGCAGCTCCATTGAGGCAAAAAGATCAGGTCCAAAACCCTGTCCGGTTACGGCGATGCGCAGCGGCATCATCAGCTTTCCAAAACCAACATCGTTGGCGTTGATCACCTCTTCCAGTTTCGATTTCAGCAAAGCGGCTTCAAACTCATCATCGCTTACGCCTGAGATCTCTTTATGATACTGCTTTACCAGATCAGA
>JAFIFA010000036.1 GCA_020832225.1 Balneolaceae bacterium | reverse complement strand
TACCCCTCAGGATCAGGTGAATATCTACTCCTCCCGGCATTATGATACTGATACCGAGCTTTACGATAAATTCACGGAGATGACCGGAGTTCGGGTAAACCTGATCGAAGGCACCAGTGATGAACTGATTGAGCGGATCAGGAATGAGGGTATTAACAGTCCCGCAGATATAGTGATAACAGTTGATGCGGGCCGGCTCTGGAGGGCCAAGGATGCTGAGGTGCTTCAGCCTCACAACTCAGAGCGTCTGAATGAAGTGATACCCGCTGAGATGCGCGACGATGAAGGTTATTGGGTAGGCCTGTCTGAGAGGGTGAGGGGCATCATTTACCGAAAGGATCGTGTAGACCCTGCAGATCTGAAGGGTTACTGGGAGCTGGGTGATACAGAGTGGGAGGGGCGCTTATGCGTTCGATCCTCGAATAATATCTATAATCAATCGCTGGTCGCTTCAATGATTGAGAGCCGGGGAGAGGTAGAGGCTGAAGAGTGGGCACAGCGATTGGTCAATAACTTTGCGCGAACACCCCAGGGTGGTGATACCGATCAAATACGTGCAGTAGCCGCCGGTTTGTGTGATGTGGCACTGGCCAACCACTACTACCTGGCAAGGCTGATACAGTCGTCAGGAAGTGCAGACAGAGAGGTTGCTGAAGCAGTTGGTATCTACTTCCCAACATCAGAATATGGAGGGGCTCATGTAAACATCAGCGGAGCCGGAATTGCTGCCAACTCACCAAACCATGAGAATGCGGTCCGTTTTCTTGAGTATCTGGCTACATCGGAGGCTCAGGAGATCTTTGCCCTGGCCAACAACGAATTTCCAATCTTGCGTGAACTGGAAATTCCGGGTGTACTCGGCGATTTTGGCGACTACGAGAGCGATGCCATGAACGTGACCTCTTACGGGGAGAACAATCCCCTGGCAATTCGACTGATGGATCGGGTTGGGTGGCGATAAGCTTCACCCGGCCATTAGATAGAGAAGGGTTTATTCTAAAAAGGGGTTTTGAAAAAAGCCCCCTTTTTTTGTTCAGAAACCTGAGTTTGATATATAATATATCGATTGAGGTTCACAAAACTCCACTTCTTCAAAATAGTGGAATAGAGTTTGTTCCGACCATTTTGAGAAGTGATTTGAGGTGATTAATAAATTTGAGTCGTGAGTAAAAGTCTCCCCTTGGCCTGCCCCGAACCGTCGGGGAGGGGAGTGGATGCCGTAGCGAAAGCGGAGGCAGACGAGGGGTGTATTCGCGAAGATCTGATTCTGTCTCTGAGGCGTATAAAAGATCAACTCTTTGTTAACACTCCTGTTGCTGGGTCGTGGCAATCTCTTAAAAAGCAGGGTAGTTTTTTTTATAAACTAAAAATCCTCCTGAGATCCGGAGGGTGAGAGAATCACCCTATCTGCCTACCCCTTTATCATCTGCATTACCTCGTCGGCCAGTTTGCGTGCCTCTTCGGCTGTGGCAGCTTCGCTGTAGACACGAACAATCGGCTCGGTATTCGATTTCCGGAAATGGACCCATCCATTATCAAAGTCGATCTTCACACCGTCGGTACGGTTCGGTTTCTGAGATTCAAACTCGCTGGCTACCTTATCGAGCAGCTCATCTGCATCAACGCCAAGGTTTGCCAGCTCTATCTTCTGCTTGCTCATTTCATAGTAGGGTAGTGAAGCTCTGTAATCGGACGCCTTGATATCTCGCTCAGACAGCAGCTGAAGAATCATGGCGGTGCCAACCAGGGCATCTCGTCCGGGGTGCAGGTCGGGATTGATCACACCACCGTTTCCTTCACCACTGATAACGGCTCCCTTATCCTTCATTACATTTACAACGTTGATCTCGCCAACAGCGGCTCTGTGGCACTTCTTGCCATACTTTGCCGTGATATCATCTGCAGCACGGGAAGAGGAGAGATTGGTGGCGGTATCTCCCGGTTTTTTGCTAAGCATCAGGTCGAAAGCGGCTACCTGCGTATACTCTTCGCCAAAGAGTTCGCCCTTTTCATCAACAAGGGCAAGACGGTCACCGTCAGGATCGGTTACCAGTCCAAGGTCACTGCCGTTTAGCTTGATCAATTCACAGATCTCTCCCAGGTTTTCGGGCAGCGGCTCCGGATTATGAGGAAATATGCCGTTCGGCTCACAGTGAAGAGGGTAGACTTCCACGCCTAATCTATCCAAAAGCTGTGGCAGAGCGTGTGAGGCAGCACCGTTTACGGCATCAACTGTGACAGAGAATTTTTTGGAGCGGATCAGTTCGGAGTCGATGTAGGGCAGATCCAGAACGGCATCGATGTGGGATGAAACCACATCCGGATCTTCCGTAACACTACCAATTTCGTCATACATCACATACTCAATATTGCCACCATCAGCAATTTTCAAAACCTCAGCTCCCTGCTCTGCATCCAGAAATTCGCTCTTGCCGTTCAGCATCTTTAGTGCATTCCACTGGGCCGGATTGTGACTTGCTGTGAGGATTATACCACCGTCGGCTCTATGTTTCAGCACACCCATCGCCACGGTTGGCGTGGGGGCTATACCGGTTTTGATAACATCACACCCAACGCTCTGCAGGGTTGCACAAACGATATCTTCGCAAATCTGCCCAGTAACACGCGAGTCGCGCCCAACCACCACGGTGCCACCTTTAAGCCAGGTGCCATAAGCAGCGGTAAATTGAACAAGGTTTTGAGGAGTAAGGTGCGATCCGAAAATTCCGCGAATTCCGGATACTGAAATCATTAAGGCCATTTTCCGACTGATTTGGATTTAAAATTAAATAGATAAGGAAGGGGAACAGTTGGTTGATGAAGTGCTACGACTTCTTCTTTCTGGGCATCCAGGGAGTTTCAGTAACTCCGGCTTTTTGATTCTCATACCTTGCCATTACAAAGAGAAGATCGGATAGGCGGTTCAGATAGATCACGCACTCATTGGAGATCGGATCCTGATGCTTCAGGGCAACCGTTCTTCGTTCGGCTCTTCGACAAACGGTTCGTGCCATATGCAGTGCTGAACCGGCCTGAGTTCCACCCGGAAGAATAAAGCTCGTGAGGGGAGGGAGTTCACTATCCAACTGATCGATTCGCTGCTCGAGTCTCTCTATATCCGTCTTTCCAATT
>JAFIFA010000022.1 GCA_020832225.1 Balneolaceae bacterium | reverse complement strand
GTCGCGAATCATGGATGCTGACTTTGCCAAGGAGCAGAGTGAGTCGGTGAGACTGCAGATTCTGCAGCAGACATCAACATCGGCACTGGCCCAGGCGAATATGGGACCACAGTCCGTACTCGGATTCCTCGGATAAGATCCCATCTTTACCCCAACTTCAAAGGCTCTTCGATTCAGTTCGGAGAGCCTTTTTTATTAACCACGATGGGTGCGAAGGGGGTTCTTGCTTTTTGTGGTTACATCTTACCGAGAGCAATTATCCGGCTCATAAAGAAAACCATTCCATTTTTTACCGCGGCGAGCGCTGCGGAGTGGCGGAGTACGCTGCGGGGAATATCCTTGAAATAACTCCGCGTCCGTTGCGCCTTCTCGGCGTCTGCTGCGGTTAAAATATTCGTAAGCTTAAGCCTGTCCCTTTTGAATCACAAAGGAAGCAAATGTCTTACGAAGGTCACTAAAATACCTTGGTGCACATTGCGGTTAAACAGGAAGGGTTACCGTAAATCGGGCGCCGCCATCACGGGCATTTTCGGCGATAATGGTGCCGTTGTGATTCTCAACAATATCCTTGGATATCGAGAGCCCAAGTCCCAGACCGAATTTGACGCCCGTCTGCTTGGTGGTGAAGCTTGGCTCGAAGATTTTGGTCAGGTTCTCTTCAGGTATGCCGGGGCCGGAGTCCTGAATGGTGACCCAAATGATCTTTTCATCGCTGTTGAAACCGCATCGGATATCGAGGGATCCCTGTTTGCCCATCACATCGGCTGCATTGAGGATGATGTTGGTCCATACCAGATTAAGCCCGGCCGAATCGGCGCGGATCATGGGGATCTCGGGCAGATCGAGATAGAGATCGTAGAACTTAATCCGGTTGCTGGTGAGCTGCAGCGTGTCATGAATTCCCTCCCTGATATCGATCTCCTCAATTCGCTCTTCAGAGTCGGAGCGGCTGTAGCTCTTGAGTGATCTTACCAGACCGGATATTCGCTCACCGGAGGATTCGATATTTTGAAACATCATCCCAAACTCAAACTGGTCTAAAAAATAGTGAAGATGGTCCGGATGGGCTCTCGATTGCCTCACCAGCATCTCAATCAGATCATCCGGCATTCTTGCAATTAGCCGAAGGCGTGGTTTCTTCTCATCGGGAAAATGTTCGGCCGCGATCTCGGTTCGTTCACGAATCGTTCGGGTATCTGAATAGCCCGCTTTTTTTCCTCGTTCAAAAAAAAGTCGTCCGGCCGAGAGCCATTCGGGATCTTGCTCTGTAATGGCCTCCTTCATGAAACGCTGAAGATGACTCTCCAGATTATCGATGGAGCGCATCAGGGCGGCGGTGGGATTGTTTACTTCGTGTGCAAATCCGGCTACAAGTTGACCAAGCGTGGCCATCTTCTCCTGATGAACCAGCTGCTTTTGTGCTTTTTGAAGGTCAGCATAAGCCTGCTTTAGCTCATTTCGCTCATCCTGTAGTTTGCTGTTGGCAGAATCGAGCTTCATCTGGAGGATAATGGTCTGGCGGAATCGCTCCAGGAGATTAGCCAGGATCAACTCATCCAGATAGCCGGAGAGTTTGGGGTGAAGATCGGCAAGATGATCAACATCCTCTTTTGGGATTCGAAAAAAGCGACACGGCTCAAGTGTTTTTGCTGAAGTAAGTGACTCCATACCCGTTGTGAAAGCGATGATCCCAATAAGTGCGCCCTCATCAAGCCGAATGACTGGGTAATCCACCTCATTATAGGGCTTACGCTTCCATAGCTGTACACTTCCGTCAATGAGTATGTAGATGTTGTTCAGCTTCTCACCTTCACGAAAGAGCGTCACATCAGCACCAAGTTCAAAAAGATAGCGATTGGCCTGACCGGTTTCATCCAATACCCTGTGCATCAGCCGCGTAACAGCGGTGCGGTCATCAAGCCATTGTGTGCCCAGTTTGAACTTCATGATTGTTTCATTAGGTGTAATACCGGTTTAACTATCGGTAATGGTGCCGTGTTGTCTCATATGATCGGCAAGGCGTTCGGCATCCAATATTTGCATGTAGGGGAGCGGATTTTTGATATGGTCAATCACATAATCAGTGAGAAGCTTGCGGGTGATGTCTGATAGCTCGTTGGGATCCCACGGTTTGGCAATGTAGTGCTTCAGATCCGCTTTGTTGACGGCCTTTACCGTCTCATCCAGTCCGGCCTGACCCGTAATGAGAACTTTTCTGGTATTCCTGGTCAGTTCATTCTCCTGCATCTCAATGAGAAGGTCCACACCATTTTTTCCCGGCAGAACGTGATCACAAAGTATCAACCCGATCTGCTGTTCACGGTCAGGCAAACCGTTGATGATCTCCTCCGCCTCTTCGGCCGTGTCGGCCATCTCTACATCAAAAAAGTCCTCGAACTCATTAATGTCGCGCACAATTGCGTCCAGTACTTCAGGTTCATCTTCCACAACCAATATGACAATTTCCGGTTTCATAAGTCAGAAGTTTAAAGGAGGAATGGCCAGTAGAAGGCCGTCATGATTATCACAAGGATGATTGCCGTGATTCCGATAATCGAACCGGAAACGATCATATCCTTCGTCTTTACCACCCCGGTACTTACCGCGATGGCGTTCGGTGGTGTGGAGATCGGGAGAACCATTGCGAAGCTGGTACTCAGTGCAATTACAAGTCCGATCATCATCACCGATGCAGGACCGCCAACCACGCCCGATGTGGCCAGGGAGATCCCGAGCGGAATCATCAGGGAGGCGGTTACCGTGTTTGAAAGAAAATTAGATAGTACAAGTGCAACGAGCGCAAAGACCGAAATCAATACCAGGTAGGGCATCGCTTCCCAGCTGATACCGTCAACAACCCAGTCGGCCAGACCGGTCTGCTGCATAGAGAGGCCGAGTGAAATACCGCCCGCGATCAGCCATAGCACTTCCCAGGGGAGTTTTCTGATATCCTCCTTCTCGAAGGTGCTGGTGAGAGTGAGCACAACAACCGGGAGTAGGGCCACAATAGCGCTCCGGATGCCGTGGAGTGTTTCAGTGATCCAGAGCAGGACGGTAACAGCAAAAACCACATATAGAGTGATCGCTTTTTTGGATTTCATCCACGATCCCTTCATGTCGAGCTCAATTTTGGAAGCTGCCGGTGGGTGGAGTTTCAACAGCAGATACCATGCAAAAAGCAGCATGATGATTGCCAAAGGGGCGGCATATACCATCCAACTTCCAAACTCGACGTTGAGTCCCTGTTGATTTAGTGCAGCAATCACCACGGCATTGGGCGGAGTTCCTATTGGCGTTGCCACCCCGCCAATATTGGCCGCAAAGGGGATGGAGAGCGCCATTCCGATTCTGGCCGGATCGTTGATATCGGTTCGTGCCAGGATGGGAATAAGTACGGTGATCATCATGGCGGTTGTAGCGGTATTGCTCATAAATGCCGACAGAATTGCGGTTACCGACATCAACCCTAGTATGATGTATTTCGGATCACTCCCAAACGGACGAAGTAGAATCCGTGTCATGTTTTTGTCAAAGTTGTATTTGACGGCGGCATCAGCCAGTACAAACCCGCCCAGAAAGAGGATAATGATCGGGTCGGCCAGCGTAGAGATGAAGTCGGTGTAGGGAGCCGGGCTATAATCGGAACCGTGACTGAGAAACCCTTCCCGGCTGAGCAGGGTGACCTGCAGAAAGATGACCAGGAGTGATGTAGAGTAGATCGGGATCACCTCGAACATCCAGAAAACAGCAGCGAGCAGAAATATGCCCATTGCAATGTGCCCTGCCGTCGTTAGTCCCGGAAACGAAAGCAGAAGTGGGAGTAAAAAACCCGCAATCCCCAGAAAAAGCCCGATCCATTTGGTTCGTGTCATGATGCTGTTTTTGTCTGTATCTCTCGAATCATAAACTACATCTTTTAGATTAATTATCGATGAAACTTTCCAATATCGGTATCTGAAAATGATAAGACGCTATTCAGATTAATGACGGAAGTTGAAAGGTTTTCAGGCTCTTTACAAATAGCTATTTTAGAAAGATGAAAAAATCAAAAAGCGATGCCGAAATAAGGGCTACTAAGGATGGCTCTACCACACTCTTTTCCGATCAATTTTCCCAGCACTATCACAATCCCAATGGTGCGGTTGCTGAGAGCCGGCACGTCTTTTTCGATTCACTATCCATTCCCGAAAGATTGGAGAGGGGGGAGCCAATTCAGGTTTTTGAGATGGGCTTTGGAACCGGTCTAAATCTGGTTCTGCTGAAAGATTACATGGAGAGAAGCGGAAACCGATCAGAGGTGACTTTCAATTCGGTAGAGGCATACCCGGTGGAGTCCGATCTTGTAAAGGGTTTTGATTTCGGAGAGGAGCTGAATGCCGGAAATCCACAAAAGTGGCTCGAAACAATTTTTAGTGAGCTGAAGAAGGGATTGAATCGGTTTGAGATCAGTGAACAACTTACGCTCTCCCTCTATATAGGTACGTTTGATGAGATGCCATCACCGCCACAGCCTGTAACCGATATCTTTCACGATCCTTTCTCCCCGGAGGTAAACGCCGAACTTTGGACACCCGCTGTTTTCCATCGCATCAAAACATTCTGCCGGGATGATGCGATGCTTGCCACCTACTGTGCCGCATCGAAGGCGAGGGCAGCGATGGCGGTGGGCGGATGGCATACAGCCCGCAAACGTGGAGCGCTAGGAAAGAGGGAGATGACGGTAGCCTCCCTCAACCCGGAGCGCCTTAGCGGGTTGAAAAGGTTAAATGATGATAGGCTTAGGGAGAGGTTTGAGAGGGGGGATTTTGAGTGAGATTTTTTGAAGAGTCATTCCCAGTGTAAATAAGATCCTTCGCTGCGCTCAGGATGACCAGCTTCTTTTAAGTAAACGGCCGGGTATAAGTAACCAATCACGAACGATACTCTGTCTGACCCGGTCTCTCTCAAATCCTCTTCTGCGGCGTAAGACAATCTAAGCAAACCACGATAACTGAAACGCCGCCTTTGTTATAGGGCAAGCGAGTCATCCTGAATGGAACGAGCGCAGCGAGTGAAATGAAGGACCTGTAATGGGTATGGTTAATGCCACTGAGACACGGAGAACTCCGTGCTCTTCCGTGTATCGCTTCGCGTTCAAAAGATGTGCCGTGGCAATCTTTTTTTCCATTTAGTTGTCACTCCTCAATCTTTAAGGGTGAAATCTCCTGGATTGAGCATTGGGTTGAATCAGATCCTTCGCTGCGCTCAGGATGACCAGCTACCCTTAGGTAAACGGCCGGGTATAAGTAACCAATCACGAACGATACTCTGTCTGACCCGGTCTCTCTCAAATCCTCTTCTGCGGCG
>JAFIFA010000207.1 GCA_020832225.1 Balneolaceae bacterium | reverse complement strand
TACCTGGTTTGAACCCGATAGCGTAGCGGAGGCATTGTGGGAAGCGGCGAATCGCTGTCGAGCCGACTTCCTCTCACATAATCTGCCGAAACTCCGGTCTCCAGTCTCTCCGTCAGCTGGAATGTTATCTGTGCTTCACCACCTAATAGGCGTGCGTCATGTGCACTATACTCATAGATATCCCACTCCCGGTTTCTGCTGTCTCTAAACGTTTCACCGGTGGGTTCAAATGCAACGTAGTCTGAAATGTGATACCAGTAGCCTGCAACTTCAGCCCGCACCCTACTGTTTCCCCATTTCACGAACAGATCCGAACCAAGTCCGACTTCCGTTTGGAGATCGGAATTTCCGCGCTCATAGACGCCCGCCCCGAAGTGAACACCATCGGCATACAGCTCCTCCAGAATCGGGAAGCGATGTGCTCTTGCGATCTGTCCGCCAACCTCAAATCCGGAGAACGGGCGAACATTAAGTCCGACCGAACCTGACAGCGCACTGGAGCTTCTCGTCTCATTCATCCCGGGAAAATCATCATTTGGACGAGTAGAGAGTGAATGGGTTTCTCCTCTTACCCCGAACTGCAATCTTGTGATATCAGACAAAGGGATCTCATGAAATGTAAATAGAGCCACTGACCGGTTATCGATGCCCGGAGTGAACGCTTCATCTCCGCCGACATCCAGTTGCCGGATGTGCGTATTCATACCTACAATTCCCGTATCAACAACTCCGAAAGGCTGATGGCGGGCCGTTACGGTTGCATTCATCGCATGTTGTAAAAACTCCAGTTCGATATCTTCGTCGATTCCGCCATCTTCAAATTCGAGTTCCACCTCCTGCTGAAAGAGTCTGGAGGCGTTCATTCTGAAATCGATCTGATCAAAAAATCGGCCGATAGTCCACTGTCCTGAACCCTGAAGCGACTGCTGATTCATGCGGATCTCCGCCTCTTCATCCGGATCGTCAATCTCTTCGGGCAGTCCGTAGTTGTGATCAATTGCTGAAAATGAAAATCCTCCTTTAAACCGATCACTGCGGTAAGCCGCTCCGGCTGAACCCTCCAGATTCTGAATAAACGTTCCGGGAAGTCTTCCAGCGGGTGTGCGAAGATCATCGGCGCCGCGATAGGAGAAACGTCCTGTTGCGGCCCATCTGTCACCCCCAACCTGATATCGCCCGAAACTTCCGAAGCCATCGTTCATGGACGATCCTTCCAGTGCCACTGTTCCTGATGAACCCCTTTCCCAATCACGGGGAATATCGGAAGTGATGATATTCACAACTCCGCCAAGCGCACTCGACCCATAGAGTAGACTGGCAGGGCCGCGAACTACCTCAACCCTGTCGGCCACCAATGGATCAATTGAAATGTTATGGTCATGTGCGGTATTGGAGAGATCACCCATCCGCTCACCGTTTTCCAAAATCAAAAGTCTGTCACCATCAAATCCGCGAATTACCGGGCGTGATGGCGCCGGACCAAACGATCGCATCGCAATACCGGGTTCACCATCCAACATCTCACCAAATGATGAGGCCTGGCGATCCTGCAGGTTCTGGACATTAAATGCCTGTGCAGACTGGTACTGAACATCTCTTCCAAAAGGAGATGCTGTTACAATCACGTCATCCACGCGAACAACGGTCGGCTCAATTTCTATTGTCAGATAGCCATCTGCGGGATGACTTATCGTGATTTTTTTCTCCTGATGAGCAACTGATCGAGCTATCAACATGTACTCACCATCAGGCAGATCGTTGAACCTGAATTCACCATCGGCATCGGTTGAGGTACCACGATTCAGCTCTTCAATTTGAACTGTTGCACCAGGCACCGATTCGCCGGTATTGGCATCAACAATCTCTCCCCGGAGTGGTTCATTTGTATTGTTCGTACCGGCTTCAACGCTGCCGGCCCCAAAGAGCATCAACACGACTGCAAGTTGTAAAAATCGTTTCATACAAAATCCTTTTAAATTCATCTTCAGCTTTTAAGCTGTTCTATATTCTGAATTACTGCATCTGATTCGGCGTGACTCATGCAGTATAAAAATTGAATATCGAGCTCTAAGAATCGGTTCTGCCAAAGCAGAGTCCCCAAATCCGGCTCGAATTAGAAAGATAAATATTATTTTAGTCTTGGCTAAACTTTTATTTCACCTACAGCATTCCCCAATCTAACCTCCGACATCCGCGCACCCACAAGATTCCGTGCGGCCGGGCCAATTTCGATCTCCGCAAGAGCGCCTGTCACAAACAGACCATCGGCCCACTGCAGGTCTGTGCCCGTCACAGGATAGCCGCACGTAGCACATTTTAGATCAAAACGATTGATCAGGCGATCTATCATCTCTCCACCCGGGCGTCTATTTGGATATCCCGTGGCTAACACAATAGAGTTGGCCGCAATATTCTCTCCTGTAGCGGTCTCCATCATCATCAGGTCATTGGTTAGAGCAACAGCACTATTGATGCGATCTACCACAAAACGGCATCGACCACTCTTTACCTCAAGGCCAAACCTTCGGTGCAGATCATGTGTGATCGATCCGCTGTTCCTTGCCTCACCGATTACCGCTCTTCGACGGTTTGCGCAGGAGATGGTTCGATAGCGATTCAGATATTTCGGCCCCATCCAGCCAGGATCAGAGTCGTAATTGTTGATCCGCAGAGAGTGCGGACTCAGAACGGTAATACGTCGGCTATCGCCTGAAAGCGACAGAGCGGTTTGGATAGCCGACATTCCGCCGCCTACAATCACTATCTCTCCTTCGTGCGGAATGGATTTTCTTGAATAATTTTGGCTCAGCACATGCTCAATGCTCCCGCTCTCTCTTTTCAGATGATCAGCCCAGTCTGGCCACTCCGGGCTATCGCCCATCCCGATTGAGAGCAGGATATGCCGGGCCTTAATGACTCCATTTGCAGTATGAACAAGATACCGATCTCCCGATTTTTCGATATCGGTTGCGTAATTCTTTATAAAGAGATCCTGGAGGCCGCTCTTCTCCAATACGGTATCGGCATGACGGTTAAAGAGCTTCAACGAGGGCCTTTCATTAGGCGCAATAAACTGATCATCACAGGCCGAACAGCGGGCAAAATGTTTCAGGGCCAGCGGCTCCATATCCAAGTGATGCACTTTTGGTGAGCGCAGATACTCCATCCCTGTATTAGAGGTGACCCGTTTCCATTGGGCCAATGGCTGGCCGTGCGGGTCCAGAATTCTCAAATCTGATCTGCCGGTAAATCGCTTTCGGATGAGGCAGTTGGCGAGGTAGCATCCATGGATACCCCCGCCAATCACTAGCCAGTCAAGTGTTGAATCTTTCGGCATTATGCACTCACGGCTTCTTGGTAGATTTCTGCGACTTTATCCCAGTATATCAAGTCCCAAAACGCATCCACATAATCACCGCGACGGTTTTGATAGTTCAGGTAGTAGGCATGCTCCCATACGTCAACACCAAAAAGAGGAGTAAGCCCGTCTGTAAGAGGATTATCCTGATTCGGTGTTTGAACAACCTGAAGGGATCCGCCCGACTCTGCTGCCAGCCAGGCCCAGCCGCTTCCAAACACATCACCCGCAGCTGAGGAGAACTCCTCTTTCAGCGACTCCTCATCTCCAAAATCTCGATCAATAGCCTCCTTAAGCGCGCCATTGGGCGACCCACCCTCTGCACTCATCGTATTCCAGAATATGGCGTGGTTCAGGTGCCCGCCACCGTGATTTCTTACGGCCGTTCTCACTTCCTCGGGCAGATTATTCAGCCCGGCAACAAGATCGGTAAGCGTCATCTTCTGCAGGTCTGCATGATCTTCAAGAGCGTTATTCAGATTATTAATATATCCCTGATGATGGCGCCCATGATGGATCTCCATCGTTTTCGCGTCGATGGCTGTTTCAAGCGCATCATAACTGTAGGGAAGGTCTGCGAGTGAAAACGGATAGACCTCATTGAAGATCTCATCATAGGATTGATATCCGCCGGTACGGTTATTAGCTGCACACGACGTTGTAAAAAACGCCGGGGCCAGAATGGATGAGACGGAACCGAGCGCCATGAATTTGAGTGCTTTTTTTCGTGATATTGAGTTTTCTTTCATCATCGTTTTTTGGTTTTCGATATTTGATTGTGTTTTACCCTTTCTGGATTTTATTCTCATCATTGGTCTGACGCCGGTGGCGCATACTCCTCCACCCATTTTCGCACCTCATTATACCAGTAGATGGAGTTGTTTGGCTTCAAGATCCAGTGGTTTTCGTCAGGGTAGTAGATCAGGCGCGAATCGATCCCTTTGGTCTGCAGCGTGCGAAAGAGCTCAAACGCCTGTCCAACGGGTACCCGGTAGTCTCTTTGGCCATGGATGATGAGTGCTGGCGTGCTGAAATCCTCAGCAAAGTAGTGTGGCGAGATACTTTTATATATCTCCGGGTCTTCCCAATAATCGCCAAACCGCTCACTGTGAACCGCAAAATCGGCCGCCATTTGCGAATACATATTATAGACCGGTGCATGAATCACAAGAGCATTGAACGGGTGCTCTTTAGCAAGTAAAATACTGGAGAGGTAACCGCCATAGCTTCCTCCGCCTGCAACCATTCTGTCCGCATCTATCCATGATTGGTTTGCAAACCATTCGGCTGCTTTAATGGTGTCTTCGTAAGGCAGCGTAATCCAGTCGGGATTGATTGAGTCGGTGAAATCCTGCCCAAAACCGGATGAGCCGTGAAAGTTATGCCAGGCGGTTACATAACCCCATGAGGCAAAGGTCTGCGCATTCCAGCGGAAATGAAATCCATCTGTAATGCCGCTGTGTGGACCGCCGTGAATCAGCAGAAAGAGCGGGTGCTCCTTGCTCTCGTCAAATCCGGGCGGGTAGTGCACCCACATCTGAATCTCCTCTCCATTGGCACCCTCATAGGTCACCGACTCGTATGTGCCCAGATCCACTTCCTCAAGAATTTCATCGTTGATGGTATCGAGACGGGACGTTTCACCGGTTGAGGTATCCACGGTTACAATGCGTGGCGGATAGAGAAAGCTGTGATTTTGTGCCACAAGAACGCCGTTATCTGAAACATCAATCGATGGAAAGTCGGTATCGGTTGTAATGGCACGCGGCTCGCTTCCATCAACCGGGATGGAATAGACGCGTCGTGTGCCTGCATCATCAATCGCACCGAACAGACCGCTTCCATCCGGATTCCACACCAGTCCGTCGGCAGAACGATCCCAATCTGTGGTCACTTCAGTGTGAGTTTCATCAGTGATGTTATAGAGAACCAGGCGCCGGGTGTCTGCATAAAAACCTTTGATCCGCTGACTAGTGTAGGCTAGCAAGCTGCCATCGGGACTAAAGAGCGGACTGCCGTCGGGAGCTTCATTATCCGGGGTGATGTTCACGGCTTCGTTGCTGCCCGGCTCTGTAAGAAAGAGATCCATATTCACATTGGTCTCATCCCGGGTGCTGTTGGCATTGAATACTACCTGGGATTCGTCAGGCGATACGTCATAATTTCCTGCTCCCTGAGTTGATCTCGGAAGCTGCCATCCCGTTGGACCAGTGATGTTCTCCGTATCGCCTCCATCGGCTGGAATCCGAAAGATGTGCGCCTCCCTCTCTTCATCGATCCAGTGGTCCCAATGACTGTAAGGAAGGGCATTCCAGGTATGCGCCGACTTATGTGAATCGCGCCGCTCCTGCAGCTTTTCAGCCATCTCATCCCACTCCATATCCGGGAAGATTCGGCTGATGAAGTAGATATGTTCGCCCACCCATTTCGGGGCATTTACACCGGTTGGTACTTCGGTAAGACGGGAAGCCTCGCCGGGTTCATCCATAGGCAAAATATAGATTTGAGAGGCATCATCGCCTTCACGGCTGGTAACAAATGCCAGCTTGGAACCGTCGGGGCTGAAGGTTGGCTGACCATCGGCTGAACCGTGAGTGGTGAGCGGCCGCTCTACCGATCCGTCTGTTTTAAAAAGCCACAAGTCGGTATGGCTCTTGTCATCCTCAACCGTATAGCGCGTCACAGGTGCCACTACCCAGTCTCCGTTTGATGAAATCACCGGTGAACCGATGCGTTTCATTTCCCACAGTTTTTCAACAGAGAGTGGATTGAAATCACTATCTGCGTCATTTGATTCTGCGGACAGGTGAACCGGAGCACACCCAGTAAACAGAAATAGAAGTATTGAGAGAGTAAATAGCTTCATGATTTTCATTGTTGGTTAATGTTAGTTCGATATAAGAAATTGGAATAAGAGGCTTCCCTCCTTCTTAAGGAGGGGCCGAAGCTTCGGGGTGTTTGTCAAATTCGAAGAAATTATATTGAACTCACGTTATTTATGATTGTGTTGACAGATTAGACCTGCTAAATAAACTGAAATATTAAAGTGAAATTACCTGATCTACACCGGCAGGCGACAGTGCTTTATATAGATCGGGAAAACATCCTACATGAACCCCTTCTACCGTACCTGATGGACGGGCATCGCGCGGTTTTCCCTCGGCCAATTTTCGCTGAAGTGCACACTGATCACACATCATTAGCAAAATTCCTTTCTCTTTTGCCAATGTTGCCAGCCGCTCCCCGGTGGGATCTCCTTTTCGAAGAATGTAGGTGTTGTCATCAAAAAAGAACATTCCGGCCACTTCCACGCCATGATCACCGGCCTCAAGCTGAGGCAAAATCATGGTTCCGAGTTTATAATTGGCTGCGTTCGGTTGATTAAAGATGTAGGCTACTTTCATGGTCTTATGATTTAAATTTGTTTGAGATAGGTTAGTTTAAAAATAGCCTGCTGATTGCCCTGAACCGGGCTCAACCCGTCATCACCAAATGGATGAATATCATTGAATACCAGATAGAGATAGGAGAGCGGGGCAAATTCCCACGAAAACCTTGTGTTTATGGAGTTCGTATTGAGGTCGGTGTTGTGCTGCCAGAAAGCTGTTAACTGGATCCGTGGATTGAGAGCAATTCGAACGTTAGGCGCAATCAGGTTAACATTTCTGCTCTCTGCATTTACCCCCAGATCACGAAACCGGTTATGAATAAATCTCATACCGGCCGAGAAAAAGGGTGTTGGGTTCACGTCTGAAGAGAGATCTATCGTGGTCAATTCTCCATCAAAATAGCCACCATGTCGAATATTACCGCCTACGCTTACCCCTGCACTACGATCGCTGTTGAAGGTCAATTCGTGCTGAAAATACCTGTAGCTACCCGGCTCTATCTCAATTCCCACCGGGCTGAACGGTATCCGGAGATTTTGCCATTCAGTCAGTATTGAGTAACCAAAAGACGCACCATTCTGAAACTCTATCCCAACAGGTCGTACTGCAACATATCCTTCCTGAAAAGTGAGATCTGAATAGGTATGATAGAGGAAAACTGTAACCGCCGGCATAAACGCCCTGACCGAAGGGGGGCGCCATCCGGGCCGCCAATTCAGATTTACAGCGGGACTGGTTATGATTACATCATTTCGTGAGACAAAACCGGATCGTGCGCGGTAATCACTGCTTACTATCCCCTGGATCAGACCCGCATAGATCAGGTTGTCCCGATAGGCAACCCAATAATCTCCGGAGTGACCAACCTTACCTTCAAGCTCATCATACGACCCTGATAAATTGACCGAGAGATTAACTTTTGGTGTAAATCTGATAAAAGTATCAATATTGCCCACATGGTTTTGTGAGAATCCGGAACCATTCTCATTTTCATCTAACCGGGAGGTGAGCATAAAACCGGCTCGTTTGTTCCGGCCAAAATTGTGCTGATACCTCCCAAC
>JAFIFA010000204.1 GCA_020832225.1 Balneolaceae bacterium | reverse complement strand
GGTAAGCTCAAATTCGAAATTCAAAGAAAGAAATCGTTAATCGTTCGTGTTCACCTGTTGGGTGAAGATAACAATTACGATAACCACAAGAAAATAAATGGGTTACAAGTCATAAACTGAATTAAGTCACGGAATCAGGTAACAATCAATCCGATTGGTGGATAAAATTGGTTGGATCCTTGGCCTTCATTTTTATCGCGATACTATTCATCGATATCTACACTGAGGGGCAAAATCTAATTATCAGAGCTCTCTCCATTGGAGGTGCTTTAGTTATTCTGGCATCTGTGCTTTACCATGATTACAGAACACAATATGACAGATTCAAAAAAAGAGCTTTAAGTATGCTACTCAGTACATTGGTTATATTAATAATGACTGCAGTCTATGCTATTTATCTCAATGCCTGAAAACTGAGATAATCAGACGGTATGGGCTTCATAGTTGAAAACAAGTAATCCCGTATAGACACGGGATTATTTGATTTTGGTGCATTTAAGATCTTAAAGGTGTCGAATATGATTGGACAAATAACTCTCTGGTTTCTCCTCATCAGCTCTTTATATCACTATATACAGGTGAGTGAATCCTGTTCAAACACCCGGTATGTCAGTAGTCAAAGGCGTTCGATTGGCACGGTTATGTTTGTCATAGGAATTGTTTTAGCTTACAGGTTATTGTGATTAAAAATGAAACCATTAATACCGTTGACTCACACCAAGCCTTCTGCTGTTGATATCGAATTCACTCCATTTTGGTGAGTAACTTTCTGAATGGTCTGAATTAATGGTTAGTTTCATCCTCCTCGCCTGAGTGTTATACTATTGCCTCCTTTTATATAGAGATGAATCGAGGTATCTAACCGTTGAGCAACCCCAAAAACAGAACGCTATTTTTATTGACCGGAGCACTTTTTAGCCTTGTCAACGCCACCATCTTCTGGTTTTCGTTGATGTGGTTTGTGGCGGGAAGCGGTCTTCCTCAGATGTGGATTGGAGCACACCTGGTCACCCTGGTAATTGGATTTACTCTATCCTTGGGAATTTCCGTCGTACAGGCTGAACATATCCCCGAAGTGATCTACCGGGCGAGTCAGCTGGGAAGCAAGGCTGTTTTTCTGATACCGGCCAGCACAGCTTTTCGGGCTATTTCCGACTCTCTGCTCCCGTCAGGTGGTCTTACCATAGGAGGACGTCAGTTTGATTCCGTTGAGATCTTTACCCTTGCAACAGCCACTGCAATGGTTCTGTTTGTGCTTTTTACGCTCATCGGTTGGCTGGCGGAGAAGAGGGGAAAAGAGGACTAATTGGACATGACCTCTGTCTAAAAAAAATTACCACGGAGGCACAGAGTTTTCCGTGCTTCCGTGGCAAATCTGAATGTGTTATAAAAACATGGTATCTCTCAGAGAAATACCATGTCTGTAATCTTTTTTTACTCCTTATCCATATACGGATACCGGAAATCAGTCGGGCCGGCATAGGTCTCTTTAATCGATCTCATGGAAATCCATCGGTAGAGGTTTACCATGCTTCCGGCTTTGTCGTTGGTTCCCGACTTACGGGCGCCTCCGAACGGCTGCTGGTTCACCACCGCTCCGGTCGGCTTGTCGTTGATGTAGAAGTTACCGGCGCTGTTCTTTAGTCGGTCGGCCATCTGGTTGATCACGTATCGGTCGCGAGCCCAGATCGCCCCTGTGAGACCATATTTTGAGGTCTCGTCGCAGAGGGTCAAGGTCTCTTCAAACTTCTCATCCTCATAGACATAGATGGTGAGAACGGGACCAAAGATCTCTTCCCGCATGGTGCGGAACTTGGGGTCGCTGGTCACCACAACGGTCGGCTCGATGAAGTACCCTTTACTGTCGTCATAATCACCACCTGTGAGGATCTCGGCATCATCCGATTCTTTAACGTAGTCGATGTAGCCGGAGATCTTGTCGAACGCCTTGCGGCTGATGACGGCTCCCATAAAGTTGGAGAAATCCTCCACATCGCCCATTTTGACTTTCTCTACCTCAGTCTTCAGCCTCTTGCTGAAATCGCCCCAGATCGATTTGGGAACGTACATGCGGGATGCTGCTGAGCATTTCTGTCCCTGGTACTCAAACGCCCCGCGCACGGTGGCCGGAACCAGTCGGTCAACATCGGCGCTGTTGTGCGCAAAGATGAAATCCTTACCACCGGTCTCACCTACAATTCGGGGGTAACTACGGTACTTGTCGATATTCTTGCCGATGGTTTTCCAGAGGTGGTTGAAGGTTCCTTCTGATCCGGTGAAGTGGAGTCCGGCCAGATGCTCGCTTTCCAGCACGGGATCACCCACATCGGGTCCTTCGCCCGGCAGGAACTGGATGACGCCATCAGGGAGTCCGGCTGCCTTCAGTGCCTCAAGCACAAACCAGCTTGAGTAGACCGACTCGATGGAGGGCTTCCATATCACCACGTTGCCGCAGATAGCCGGAGCAGCCGGCAGGTTACCTGCAATAGCTGTGAAGTTAAACGGACTCACCGCAAAGACAAATCCTTCAAGCGGACGATACTCCAGCCTGTTCCACATGCCATCAGGGGAGAAGGGCTGATCTTTGTAGATTTTTGTGAGGTACCACGCATTGAAACGGAAAAAGTCGGCCAGCTCGCCAACAGACTCAATCTCCGACTGATGCGGGGTTTTGGATTGTGCCAGCATGGTAACCGCGTTCATCTTTGATCGCCACGGTCCGGTGATGATATCGGCAGCACGGAGGAAAATAGCTGCTCGATCTTGCCATGGTGTTTCTGCCCATTTTTTACGGGCTTTCAGCGCACCATCAATCGCCTGCTTCACCTCCTTTTCACCAGCCAGATGGACGGTGCCAAGTTTGTGGTTCAGATCATGTGGCGGATGGAGATCAATTGTTCGATCTGTTTTCACCTCTTTGCCGTTAATAACGGCGGGAATCGTTAGCTCCTCTTTCTTCAGTTCGGTGAGTGTTTTTTTCAATTCACTGCGCTCCGGAGTACCCGGCACATATGAGAGATAGTGTTCGTTTTTCGGCTCCTCGATGTGGAAATAAGCGTTAGACATAGCTCCTTACTTGGTTCAATTGGCAATTTTTTTTGATCCTTTAAATATAGCAACTATCCGACGGAATCCCTTGCGGAGGTGGGGGGAGGGTTGAGTAGGAGCTGAAAGGTGAAAGCTCAAAGCTGTATGCAGTGAGTTTGTAGCATGTGGAATGCTCGTCTCATAAGTTTTCGGGTGTGTGGAGGAGACGAGCAAGAAGGGTTTTCTCAATCAATGATCATTTCCTTTACAGATCCTTCTCTCCGTTCGCTCTGCTCACTCCGATCAGGATGACGCACTCGCTTTAAATCAAAGCCGGCGTTTCAGAAGTGATGGTTTACAGAGATCGTTTTACGCCGGGGTTGAGAGCTAGAGGAGAGGCCGGGTTAGACAGAATGCGGCTCTTGGTTGGTTGCCTATACCCGGCCGTTTACAATAGCGTAGCCGGTCATCCTGAATGGAACGAGCGGAGCGAGTGCAATGAAGGATCTGTTTGGCCCGGGGTTATGATTAAGAATGTTCTCAATCGAAGTCCCTATCCCCTACAGATCCTTCTCTCCGTTCGCTCTGCTCACTCCGATCAGGATGACGCACTCGCTTTAAATCAAAGCCGGCGTTTCAGAAGTGGTGGTTTGCAGAGATCGTCTTACGCCGGGGTGGAGAGCTAGAGGATTGGCCGGGTTAGACAGAATGCGGCTCTTGGTTGGTTACCTGTATCCGGCCGTTTACAATAGCGTAGCCGGTCATCCTGAATGGAA
>JAFIFA010000203.1 GCA_020832225.1 Balneolaceae bacterium | reverse complement strand
TTTGGGGCTGGGGCGTATCACAAAAACCGGCGGCGCGCTGCGGGTCGCATTTTTCTTTTTGGAATACAAATATAAGCTTTGTTCTATTTAAGTTTTATCAAAATAGACTCCCCTCCTTTTCAAGGTGGGGTCGGGGGTGGTTAACCCAGATATTATTAAGGCTATTGATAAAAAATTTGCTTCATATCTCTTTTCAATCGCTAAAAACACTTCCCATATTGGAGGGGCAGACTTTTGAAAAAATAAACTGAATTGTACCTGAAACGACATGCTACATGTCGAACTAAGGTTACCACGTCCATCGATATAGAAATGGACTTCTTTGAACCCAGTGATCTTCCCCCGGATAGCTGATCCTCATATTGACCAACGGCCAGAAGAGCCGGCTGTATATCCGGTCCGGTCGAATATACTCTGAAATACCCCTGGCGGTTTCGGGTTCTCCACCTCTGTCCAAAAGCACCCTTCCGCTATATCTCTGGTAGAAAGGACCATTATCGATCACCCGGTCGAGCTGTAACATCGCCTTAAAGTTTTCACCGGTGAACTCAATTTTTCGCGCTGTCTCAAGCCCAAAAAGGGAGAGTCCTTTTTCACTCATCACCGCACTGTTCCCCTGCTCCACGTGGCCATCATCGCCAATCAGCCAAAACGCTTTCTCCCATTTTCCGCCCAGGTTCATCAGATAGTAGATCAGGGTGCTCTCCCGAAGATGATAACGCCCCCAATACCACTCATCAAAACTCTCCTTCATCGGCTCCGCACCGGTATTGTGATCGTGATATCCCGTTCCGTTAAAGAGAATTCGCTCTTCACTGTAACCGGAAATTTGCAGTTTGCCCGAGACACTGCATTTGGGCTGAATCAGATTCCAAAGATGAGACTTCTCTCCCTGATCTTCACCGGCTTCGAACAGTTCTCTAGATGCCGATCGAAACTCTAGTTCGCCCCGGATCGAGTCGCCACCTGAAAGTGATTGATTGAGATTGACGCGGTAGATAAGTTCACCCGACATCTCTTCACAGCTGAAGAAGCTGCCCTCCACCTCTCCTTCCGGTTGATCGGCCGAAAAGCTCGCCTGAGACGGCTCACACTCCCGGAAACCGTAATAGAGGGGGCTGCCCTCCTTATAGAGAGATATACTGAGAGCGGGAAAATTCATGGCTGCGGCATCGGTGCTTCGCTCGAGCTTATCGATGTATCGTCTCGAGAAGGGGTTTCCTTCGTAAAAGATGATCACAATACTGTAGCCATCTTCCGAAATTGCATCGAAATACCACCACTCATAACTGCCGGGTATCGGTTTGGCCGTTTGTGTATCTTTCCTGTAATCAGATATGATTTTCATGCTTTACTGAATGGTTTCCGAATCTGATTGGTTCATGCAACCCCCTGAAACAGAGACAACTTATTGTTCATCATGACGGACCCGTTCCTATTCTGGCTCCTCGCTTTTGCACTTTTTTATCTTCTATTAACTACCCTGATTCTTATCAGAAACCGGTTCAGCCTCACCGGGCTGATCCGTCCTGAAAGTAATTCAGAAACAGGGAGGAAGATATCCGTTTGTATACCGGCTCGCAACGAAGAATCGAACCTACCTCCTCTTCTCGACTCCCTGCTAAATCAGAACTACTCCAATTACTCCATTCTGGTACTCAACGATTCATCCGAAGACAATACTCAGGAGGTGTTGGAGAACTACAAAGATCAGCATCCCGAACGTATTACTCTGCTTCAGGGCAAGGCCAAGCCCGAGAATTGGCTAGGAAAGCCATGGGCCTGTCAGCAGCTCGCTGATGCCGCAGAGGGTGATATTCTGCTCTTTCTCGACGCAGATACAACAGTAAGACCTGATATGTTAATTGCCACCAATCATTCATTTGAAAAATTCGGGCTCGATATGCTCACCGTCTGGCCGCGCCAGATTGTGCAGACTTTTTGGGAAAAAACGATCATCCCCCTGATCTATCACGCATTGGTAACGGCCCTCCCGGCAATCTATGTTTACCGGAAACCGCGATGGATGCCGCGCTTTATTCACTCAACTCAGGCAGAAAAATTTGCGGCTGCAAACGGTCAGTGTATTGCCTTCACACGGGAGTGTTACGATGCAATTGGGGGACACCGAAGCGTGAAACGTCAGATTGTGGAGGATGTAGAGCTTGCCAAACGAGTGAAGAGAAAAGGATTTACAATGCGGATGTTTCACGGAGTTGATTCTGTGGAGTGCAGAATGTACAAGTCACACAAAGAGCTCTTCAGCGGGCTCAGAAAGAACTTTTTGGCAGGGTTCGGCAACTCATTGCCCCTCTTTATTTTGGCAGCGATTATCCATCTTATCGTCTTCCTGCTTCCCTGGCCGGCACTGATTTATGGCTATCTGACTTTCAATAACCCCATTCTCTTTTTCACCATCTCAGCTATCACAATCACGCTGCTGCATCGTCTGGTAATCGCTTCATGGTTCGGTTGGGACCCCCTCTTTGCCTTCACCCACCCTGTTGGAGTCATCTGGTTTCAGGCTCTCGGGCTGGTCAAAATTGCAGATCGCCTCACAGGACGAAAAACCCCCTGGAAGGGCCGTCAGGTCTGATATCGAGTTTATATTTGCTTTAAGGCGGGGGTTTACTTTTTCCTAAAGAGAACTATATTTAAGGAAGATGAAACAGTGGATTGAGAAATACCTGAACTACCTTAAAATCGAGAGGAACGCCTCACCACACACTATTACTTCGTACCGGAACGATCTCAACCAATTTCTCAGATTTTTGGCGGAATATGCCGAATGTGAAGAGGAGTCGGTGCAGATCAACTCGGTGGAGCGATTGCAGATACGTCTGTGGCTTGGTGATCTTTCAGATAAAAAGATGGCGAGAAACTCTATCGCCCGTAAAGTGGCTTCAGTTCGTTCATTTTTCAAATTTGCCTTTGTGCGCGGTGCCGTGGTGAAAAATCCTGCTCATCTGCTGATTGTTCCAAAAGCAGAAAAGAGGCTTCCAAAAACGGTTCAGACAACCGAAATTGATCAGATGATGAAGCTGGCCGACGGTGATGAACCGGAACAGATTCAGAATCTGGCCATTTTGGAGCTTTTCTATGCCACCGGCATGAGATTGAGTGAACTCACGGAACTCAATATCAGGGATATTCATTTTGATAAGCGACAGGTGATGGTAACCGGGAAGGGAAATAAGCAGCGAATCATCCCTCTTGGAACAGAAGCGATCAATGCCTGTAGAAGACATATAGGCACCCGGCAGGAACTGTTTAATTCCAAAACAGATGCCGACGCTAAAATGGCACTCTTTCTGGCACCAGGTGGTCAGAGAATCTACCAAAGACATATACAACGAATCATCGAATCTTTTTTAAAAAAGACAAGCGAAGTAACCCAAAAGAGTCCCCACGTGTTGAGACACAGTTTTGCCACACATATGCTCAACGCCGGGGCTGATATCCGTATCATCAAGGAGTTTTTGGGACACGCCGACCTCTCCGCAACTCAGATCTATACCCATACCAGTGTGGAGAGATTAAAGAATGTATACAGTAAAGCCCATCCACGGGCAGAAAACTAATCCTAATCGGAGGAAACCATGAAAACGACTTTCACAGCAAGACATTTCGAATGCAGTAACGACCTGAAGGAGTTCGCTCTCAGCTCTGTTGAAAAACTTGAACAGTTTTTCGATAAAATCATTGTTTGCGACGTTGTACTGCGTCCGGGCCAGGATGACGACAACCCGGCTATTGCTGATCTCAATGTCAAGGTTCCAAAAACACTCATCAATGTAACAGAAGAGGCGCCAAACTATGAGCAGGCTGTTGGACTGGCTGTAGATAATGCCGTTCGTCAGCTTCGTAAATACAAAACGAAACATTTTGAGCATCACTGATCAATTCTGATCAAAAGAGTTGATTATAAAACCCGCAAAGCTTGTGTTTTGCGGGTTTTTCTTTATCATAGAGACTCTGTCCCATTCAACCCTAAGATCAGTCAAACTACATGCTTTTCAGTGATCAGGAAGCCATACCAATCCGGGAAAAAGTTCAGGTTTCATCCCTGGTTGAGCGTATAAAAGAACATATTCATGTAGAACTCGAGGCGTGTGCTGCAGAAGAACATGGAGAGAACCGCTATGTAACCGAAGCCGATCTGCACCGACCCGGGCTTGCCCTTGCAGGTTACGTCGAACTGTTCACCTATCAGCGAATACAGATCATTGGCAATACCGAATCAAAATTTCTTAAAAATCTCGACGATAAATCGAGAAAAGAGGCGTTCGAAAAACTGGTCTCCTTCGAAATACCGGTCATTTTTCTGACAGACGGTAATGTACTCACTAAAGAGTTGCTGAAACTTGCCGATGACAGAGAGGTACCGGTCTTCAAAACCTGCATGGAAACCACCAAGTTCATGTATCTGGTCAGGGATTTCCTTGAGGATTTCTTTGCCCTTCAAACCATGCTTCACGGAACCATGGTTGATGTCTATGGAATTGGTATCCTGATAGCGGGTAAATCGGGACTGGGTAAAAGCGAAGTTGCGCTGGATCTTGTTGAAAGGGGACATCGGCTCGTTTCTGATGATGTGGTCATGCTCACCAAGAAGAGCAATGTACTGATGACATCAGCCACGGAGATGAACAAACACTTTATGGAGATCCGTGGACTGGGAGTAATCGACGTGATGTCGATGTTTGGGATTCGCTCCATACGCTATCAAAAGCGCCTTGAAGTGGTTCTTGAGCTCTCTTTATGGGACGATACCCAAAAAATTAATCGCACGGGACTCGATCATGATACGGTTGATATTTTGGGTACCACAATTCCGCTAATCCACCTACCGATAACACCGGGTAAAAACATCACCGTTATTGCTGAAGTAATTGCAATGAACTATCTGCTCAAGCATTACGGTTATGATGCAGCTGAGGCTTTTCAGAAAAAGGTTAAACGGCACATTGCCGAGAAAAAAACCCGTTTTGAGATGCCAAAAAGAGCCGTTGAATACTTCGAAGGAGATTTTGAGTAACAAACTCCCTATTCATCTCTCTTTAAATAGAACAGATATTGTTTTATTTTCCCCGTGCTGAAATTCAGACAGTAATTACCCCCATGGCTGACAATAATCACTTTTACTACGACGAAGAGAAGTGCGAATTCATACCTGTTTCCTACGAGAAGAAGAAAAAGGTCGTTCATACACTCTCTTTTTGGCTTATTAACGGAATTGTACTTGCAAGTATGGGCATTGCCCTGCTTTCCCATTATGTTGGTACACCGGCGGAAATCGCTCTCAAAGCGGAGAACAGAGCTCTCCTTAATCAGCTTGAGACAACGCGCTCATCCATCATCAATCTCGAATCACAGCTTGGTGAAATATCTGAACTGGACAATGAGATGTATCGCTCCGTTTTGGGGCTTGAACCTATCCCTGAAGAGGAGCGAATGGCCGGAACAGGTGGTTCTGACCCCTACTCCCATTTCGATCTCTACAGCGAAGAGACCTCCGAAATATTAAGATGGACTGCCTCACGTCTGGATAATCTTGAGCGAAGGCTGGGAATACAGAAGATGTCTTTTGACGAGGTAAAAGCGTTCTATAACGAGAACAAAGAGTGGTTGCGCAATATGCCGGCCATCCGTCCAACCAACGGAATTATATTGAGCGGCTACGGAATGAGAACCCATCCTGTTCTTGGCTATAAGCGGATGCACCATGGAATCGATTTACGGGCCGATATTGGCACCGAGATATTTGCAACCGGTGATGGCGTTGTCAAGTTTGCCGGTCGACGTGGTACTTATGGAAATCTGCTCGAGATCGACCACGGAAATGGCTATGTAACCCGTTATGCACACCTTTCTGCGTTTGAAGACGGCATCAGGCCGGGTGTACAAGTGAAAAGAGGAGATCTGGTAGCGCTAAGCGGTGATACCGGAGTAACACAGGGGCCACACCTACACTATGAGGTGCGTTTAAACGGAGAATCCCTCGATCCGCTCAACTACCTCTTTGCAGATATCACACCGGATGAATACCAGCTCTACAGGGAGATCGCCGAGAGCAACCCGATGTCGATGGATTAAGAAAGACTATTCACAAATACAGATCTTGACCCTAAAAGCCCGTTTGATGTAATGTCGGCGGGTTTTTCTCTTTCTAAGGTGAGTTGAACCACGGAGAACTCAGAGTTCACGGAGGATTGAATCTCAATCACTCAGCGTCTGTTGCGGTAAAAAATTGGTTAGACTCTGTAGGGTTATCTTATTTAATCTCTTTGTTTGACTTTGTTGGATAGAATCACAGAGTACACGGAGAGCACGGAGCGTTTATGGGCTTAAATTTTTAATTTCACACGGTCTGAATTAAACCTCTGTGAACTTTGTGTGCTCCGTGGTAAATATTCTGAAACCTCTAAGTACGCAATGGTATTTACAAAGGGCCTTTCTTTAAAATCTTCGCGCCCATTGTGGTTATCAGCCATCACACTGAAACACAAACCCTTTCTTACGTACGGTTTCGATGTAGTCGAAGTCTGTATGCTCTCTCATCTTTTTTCTAAGGTAGCTGATGTAGACGTTGATATAGTTGGTTTGAGTATCAAAATGGATATCCCAAACGTTTTTCGCCAGCTCCTCCTGTGAGATAATCTTCCCCTTATTACGCATAAAATAGACAAGCAGATTAAACTCGTTGTTGGTGAGATCAACCTCATTCTCCTTGATAATCATCTTCCGGGCGATCAAGTCCACTTTCAATGAACCACAAATAATCTCTTTCTCTACACCCTTTGGAGCAGATCGGCGGGCAATGGCGTCGAGGCGGGCCATTAACTCATCGCTGTTGAATGGTTTGGTGAGGTAATCGTCGGCACCCACATTCAAAATCTTGATCTTAACGTCCGTTTCATGATCGGCAGAGAGCACCAAAACAGGGGTTGTAACTCCATCCTCACGGATCTTTTCGCAGACGTCATAGCCGTTACCATCCGGCAGCCTGAGATCCAGAATAATCATGTTAAAGTTGTTCTCGAGGGCAAGTTTTTCTCCATCTGCAGCAGTTTCAGCTACGGAAACTTCATTTCCCCTGTGCTCAAGTACAGCCTTAACAAGAGTTCTGACGGTAGGATCATCCTCTATAACCAGAATTTTCATTCCATTCTTTTGGTCTGCAGATGCGGTCATAATCTTAATTTAGTTTTATTGAATTCTCTTCGATTTGAGTGCAAGTTGAAAAAAAATTCTGAAAAAACCCATTTTTCAATCACGAATATCCAACCTTTCGCAACCAGGCAGTCAGTTCTTCTATATACACTTTCGTAAATGAATGATTTTCATCCAATAATTTCAAGTCTGCATTTAGTCCATGGCTTTGGAAAGTCTCAATTTCACTCTGCTGAGGCTCAAAGCGTACACTATCATCTTTTGTTCCGTGTAGTGCCAATACACGCAGATGTTTAAGGTGCTCCCACTGTTCATTAACTACTTCAGTCTTTATTCTTGCACCGGCTACAATCAGTTCATTTACATGTTTCCATCTTGTGAGAGCAAAATAGCCGGCCACGTAACCTCCCATCGAATAACCGATTACACAAATGCGGCTCACATTAATCATCTGGAGCAGCTTGTCTGTAACCTCCTGAATGAATTCAGATGCCAGTTCAAGCGATTTAATGAACTGTCCACGATTTCCGTCATATAGATACCAGGCCCTGCCCCACTCAGAAACATTTTTCTTTCTTGAACGATCGTAAAGAGGGTATGGACCCTGAATAAAAAGATGATATGCATCAAAAGGAAGTTCTCCTGAAAACTTCTCCCTGAAATTCTTCAAATTCTCACCGAATCCGTGCAGATAGATGATAAGCGGCTTTTTAGCACCCTTCTCCCCGGTCTCCGTTAAGAGATAGGGAACCTCAACCTTAAATGAGGTTTTACCGGATACCAATACATCTTGCCCTTTTTTTGACATCACTGTAAACTCTAAAATCTATTTAAACTAGCCGTAATATTTTATCGATCATTATAGCCCTGTAAGAATGTCCAATCATACTGCAAACTTCGATTTTATCAAAATTTAAATAACTGAAATCATATCTACCCTCGACTGTCGAGTGTAAATGGCTCCGTTCCTTGTTCCCGGCAATGGATACTCGACTGTCGAGTTAAGAGGGACTCGGAGTTTTGATACCAAAAGCATGGACCTAAATCCCGAAATTCGTCAGACGGCTGAACGAATTGAGCCCAAAAGAAAGATTTTCCCATAGCCGTCAGACGAGGTAATCCTTGTTATCCCCTCGACTGTCGAGTGTAAATGGCTCCGTTCCTTATTCCCGGCAATGGATACTCGACTGTCGAGTTAAGAGGGACTCGGAGTTTTGATACCAAAAGCATGGACCTAAATCCCGAAATTCGTCAGACGGCTGAACGATTTGAGCCCAAAAGAAAGATT
>JAFIFA010000202.1 GCA_020832225.1 Balneolaceae bacterium | reverse complement strand
TCGGGACAGTATCTCTCAAATGCCACGAAAGCGATGTTTGATCGCGCTCAAAAAGAGTCGACCGAACTTGGCGATGAATATATAAGCTCAGAACACATCTTGCTAGCGATTGCCGATGGAGACTCTGAGACCTCCCGTCTTCTGGCCTCCAAGGGAGTGAAAAAGAAGCAGATGCTTGAAATACTCTCCTCAATCCGTGGCTCGCAAAAGGTGGACGACCCCAATGCGGAGAGCCGTTTTCAAGCGCTGAAAAAGTATGCCCGGAACCTCAATGAGCTGGCAGAGAAGAATAAGCTCGATCCGGTAATTGGCCGCGACCAGGAGATTCGGCGGGTAATGCAGATTCTTTCAAGGCGAACAAAGAATAATCCCGTTTTGATCGGTGAACCGGGAGTGGGCAAAACAGCAATTGCTGAAGGGCTGGCACTCCGTATCGTGCGTGGTGATGTACCGGAAGGACTGAAGACCAAACAAGTTGTTGCTCTCGATATGGGAGCACTGGTTGCCGGAACCAAATTCCGCGGAGAGTTTGAAGAACGGCTGAAGGCAGTGGTTAAAGAGGTGATGGATTCAGATGGTGAGCTGATCCTCTTTATTGATGAGATTCATACGCTGGTTGGTGCCGGGGCCACTGAAGGCTCGATGGATGCTGCCAATATCCTAAAGCCCTCTCTGGCACGGGGAGAGCTCCATGCAATCGGTGCAACCACCCTCACCGAATACAGAAAGTACATTGAAAAGGATAAAGCCCTGGAAAGACGTCTTCAGACGGTCTTTGTAGGTGAACCATCTATTGAAGACACGGTATCAATCCTGCGTGGATTGCAGGAGCGGTATGAGGTTCATCATGGTGTCCGGATTACCGATGCTGCTATTGTAGCAGCAGCGGAGCTATCTCACCGGTACATCTCCGACAGATTCCTGCCCGATAAGGCGATTGATCTGATCGATGAGGCAGCTTCCAGGCTTCGGCTGCAGATCGACTCCATGCCGGAAGAGCTGGATAGTATTGAGCGGCAGATTCGTCAGCTGGAAATTGAGCGTGAGGCTCTCAAGCGAGAAAATGATGATGCCAAGTTGAGTTCCAATGAGAAAGAGCTGGCCGACCTGGAAGAGAAACGGAAGTCGATGCGTGCGCAGTGGGATCTTGAAAAAGGCCTGATCCAAAAGACCAGGGAGTTGAAGCAGGCGATAGAAACCGCCCGAAACGAAGCCGACAAGGCAGAAAGGGAGGGGCGTTACGAAAAAGTGGCCGAACTTCGATATGGAACCATTGGTCAGCTCGAGAAAGATCTTGAAAAGACCAAGGAGGAACTGAACGGCATTCAGGAGAGCCGATCGCTGCTGAAAGAGCAGGTTGAAGCGGAAGAGATTGCGGATATCGTATCGCGCTGGACAGGTATTCCGGTTTCCAAAATGCTCTCCAGTGAACGGCAGAAGCTGCTGAGACTGGAAGAAGAGCTCCACAAGCGGGTGATCGGTCAGGATCAGGCAATTGAGGCGGTCTCCGATGCTGTTAGGCGCGCCAGAGCCGGATTGCAGGATGAAAACCGGCCGATCGGATCCTTCATGTTTCTTGGATCCACCGGTGTGGGTAAAACCGAGCTCGCAAGATCGCTTGCCGATTTCCTCTTTAATGATGAAGACGCAATGATTCGAATCGATATGAGCGAATATATGGAGAAACACAGCGTGAGCAGACTGATTGGTGCGCCTCCGGGTTATGTGGGATATGATGAAGGAGGACAGCTGACCGAATCTGTACGCCGCAAACCCTACTCGGTGGTTCTGCTCGATGAGATCGAGAAGGCCCATCCCGATGCATTCAATATTCTGCTGCAGGTACTTGATGATGGCCGTCTTACCGACAACAAAGGTGTGACTGTCGATTTCACCAACACCATAGTGATTATGACCAGCAACATTGGTTCCAACCACATCTCTGAGCAGATTGAAAAGAGCGGTGGCAATATGGATGAAGCTGTATATGCAGAACTGCAAAACCGTTTGATGGAGCAGCTTAAGAGAACCATTCGTCCTGAATTTTTGAATCGGATCGATGACGTCGTGATATTCCATCCGCTGGATCAAACCCATATCCGACAGATTGTTGAAGTGCAGCTTAAGCGACTTGATAAGATGCTGAAGCGTAATAACGTCAAGGTGGAGATCAGCGACAGCGTGAAAGATTGGCTGGCCGTTCGTGGTTACGACCCGGTCTACGGTGCAAGACCGCTTAAGCGTGTGATTCAGTCTCAGATCGTGAACCGCCTGGCTAAGCAGCTGATAGAAAGGGACGACGACTCAGAAAAAGTAGAGTATGAAGCCACCATCAGCAAAACAGGAAATGAACTGGAGTTCGCGGAGATTTACAGCGATGCGGAGGCGTGGGCGGATTAGTTGACGTGAGAGGTGAAACGGCAGACGTGAGACGTTTAGTGCATGGCGTGTTTAACCGCAGCGTTCTCGGCGTCTACTCCGCGACCTCCGCGGTAAAAAACGGGGCTGATGTTTGTTTAGATCCCTTGCTGAGTTCTTGGTCACGTTTAACCACTAAGGTACAAAGAAACCTTCGTGTTCGTTGTGGTTAATTAAAAAAAAGCCCGCTAGTTATCCTAACGGGCTTTTTTTGCACCCCACAATTCTTTGATTGCTACAGTTCGCAGCCGACACGTATTTCTACGTAGTTATTGGTATTGGAATCAAAATCGCTTCCTTCAAACTCGAGCTCCAACTCAACCTCGGGTTGGGCTGTGAAGTCAAGGCCTGTGATCAGCTTGTCCAGTTCGCTTTCAGAGGTTCCCTCTTCAACGGTGAACTCCTGCTCTGACCCCATGAAGGTGCCGCGAAGGGTTAACTTGAGCCCCTCATCAGCAGCATTCATTTTGACTCTCATTCGGTCAATGCCATCAAATGAGCAGTTGGCGGGTAGTTGCGTGGCTTGTGAACTGCTGTTGTTTGATCCACCGGAAGTAATTACGGATGTAAATTGCGCTCTTCCGTTACCGGCGTCTTCAGCTTTAATTTTTATAGGTGTGACCCCTTCACTATTCCAAACAACGCTGGTTGAAGATACGTTACCGCCAAAGCGTTGTGTAATGCCTACTTCAGCTTCATTGGCAAAATTGTAGAGATCCATTCCAAATAGATTATTGATTTCTGAACCTCGCTCAATAATGATCTGATCCTGAGCTTCGCTGAACTCACCGTAGTAGATATTGTAGTTAGCCATTTTTGGGTCAAATTTGTCTGCATTCTCTCTGGCATCATTGATCAGTGCATCAACCAGATCCCGGCTGTAGTCGCCTTCGCGTACATCTCGCGGGAGGTCGTCATGCTCAATGGTATCCAGATTGAACTCTTTGTGCTCCATCACAGACCACATCGCAATCTGTACATCAAGCCAGGTGAGATCTTCGTATGTTGCATAGTAGTGGTCGATGTTGTTCACCATATAGTTGACGGTGTTCCAGTACGGCTCATCCATAATCGCATGGATCTTTACATCACCATAGGTTCCGTCATCAGAGTCGATTGCTACATCCCAGAGCGCACAGAACGCCTCGTAGGTCCCGGGTTGAACCGGACTCTCTTCAGAGAGGTTGTCGAGTTCGAGCTTGAAATTGGTGCGGTTTCTCTCTCTGTTTACAGTCGCTACGGCCTGTTCGGCCCCTTCGATTAAGTTGAGATGAGGTACGGTAGACATCACCTCGTCAATAGTGTCGGCTTGAGTGGCAGATTCACATGCGCTGAACATGGCAGTCGCAAAAATAAATGAGAGAATCCCCATCCCGATTGCTTTGAGTGAATTCATAATGGTTGGTCGTTTTTTTAAAATTTTCCCCTTGCAGCAGGCTTAGCCTGTGCTGTAATCACAATAATAGGATTTAAAGGAGAGAAACTCTGTTATAACCTTCCAATATGGGGTTTGATAATATTGGGTTTATGGGAGCGAGACGCTTTGCGCTTAGCGCCTGGCGTGTTTAACCGCAGCGGGCGCAGTGAAGTCGCAAAGGGCGCAGCGCTCTCTGCGCCTACTCCGCGACCTCCTTGGTAAAGAAGGATCTGATATTTGTATAGATCCATTACTGAGTTCTTAGAGGTATTTAACCACAATGTACTCAAAGGGAGAAGATCCTTCATTTCAACTCCGGGCGACTCAGATCCGTCGCTCAGGATGACCCGTTCGGTTATTGTAAGTGGGCGGGTATAAGAACTTTGCTATGAACAGTGCTACGCCCAACCCGGCCTCTCCCTAATCCTCTTCTGCAGCGTAAAAAGCTCTCAGCATGACACAGATGCTGAAATGCCGCCTTTGCTTTAAGAAAAGCGTATCATTCTGAATGAAGCGAAGCGGATTGAAGGACCTGTAGGGAGATGATTGATACCTGATTCCGTGACTTAATTCAGTTTATGACTTGTAACCCATTTATTTTCTTGTGGTTATCGTAATTGTTATCTTCACCCAACAGGTGAACACGAACGATTAACGATTTCTTTCTTTGAATTTCGAATTTGAGCTTACC
>JAFIFA010000201.1 GCA_020832225.1 Balneolaceae bacterium | reverse complement strand
GGTAAGGCCCTGAATCCGCAATCGGGCGACTGGCTTGATAGCGTTGTTCCGCACGAACTGGTTCATGCACTCCATTTCAGCGTGAACCCTCCTTCGTTTACCCGAGCCCTCGGACTTCTATCGCCAGATATACGACGATCTGTTCACGCTGCAGCTCCGCTTGGTGTGCTTGAGGGCATTGCCGTGGAGTATGAAAGCCATGGGTCCATACCGCACTCGGGGCGCGGACACCATCCATATTTCACCAATCAATTCAACGCACTGCTCAATACCGATGAGGAGTGGTCTATGGGACAGCTGGTTCATATTTCCGATTTCTCGCTACCCTTTAACCGTCATTATGTTGGCGGTTACGAACTAACCCATTGGGTTTTAGATGAGTATGGTGATGATGCGATGAAAAAAGCGATCGATTTTCACTATAAATATCCCTTTTTAGGGTTTGGAACCGCGCTGCGTAGCGCCACCGGAAAGTGGCCCCGTTCACTCTACCGCGAATTCAGCCGTGACGTTAAGGAGAGGGAAGAGCGCAGGCTTTCTGAAATTGAGAATGAAACCGATACAGTCTCCGAAGAGCTCAGTATTGCAGGGAAGTGCAGAAGGGCAAATCGTCCGATCTGGATGGACGAGACATCCCTGATCTACTATGGCCGGTTTTGTAATCAGGAGCCCGGCTTCTACCTCTACGATACCGAAACGGATCAATCCAGGCTGATCCATGAAGTGACGCTCTCGCAGGATCAGCACTACACTATCTCACCCGACCGTACCCGGCTGCTCTACTCCCGCTACAACATCGATCCCTTTTTTGATAATGTTTTCAGGGGTGATGTATATGAGCTTGAGATTGCCTCGGGAAGTGTAGAGCGATTAACCAACGACAGCCGCCTCTTCTCTCCGGCATATTTCGGAACTGAATTTTTAGCGCTCGATAACCGCGGTCAGCACCTTGGAATGATCCGGGCTGAAAGAAGCTCGGGAATAGAACTCGCCCGGTACGAGATGCCTGAAGATTTCTCCGTTGTGATGATAGCGATCAACCCGGTTAACTCCGGAAAGAAAGCCCTTATTGGTAAAAAAAATGGGGTTCAGGCTGTATGGGTTGAAAACGATGGCCTTCCTTCAAAGCTTTTCGACCGCAACCCCGATATCGTTTTTACGGGTGGTTCTGTTTATGATCTCTACTGGCACCCGGATGGTGAACGTTTTCTCTTCGTCAGTGATCATACCGGCACGATGAACGTCTATGAGTATAGTACAGATGAAGAGAGCGTAACCCGCATCACAAACAGTCTCTATAACGCCTTTGAGCCCTCCTACTCGCCGGATGGCGAGTCTATCACCTATGTACAGCAGAAGCAAACTGAGCAGCTCCTCTACACGATGCCGGTGAATCATGCTGAGGGAAGTAAGCTTTCAGATGAGGAGTGGCGGTTCAGTCAGACAATTTCCGGTCGCATGAACCGGCCTTTGATGAATCGTGATGAAGAGATCGATACAGAAAATTGGGAGTTCAGCAGATATCGAACCGGACTCTCCTGGCTGAAACCGAGATTGTGGATGCCAATGTTTGAGCAGACCAACACAGATGCCAGCACGATTGGTGTACAGCTCGAAAGCGTCGACTTGATGAGCCGACAGGCATATGGCATCGAATTGTCCCACTATAGGGATCGGTTTTGGTTTGATGCTGAATACCGCTACAAGGGCTACTATCCGGGATTTTTGGTGAACGTCTTCGATCGTCCATCGCTGGCAAACTTCAACGTCACTCAGAATGGAGAGCGGAGTGTGATTACATTTCTGCAGCAGTCGCGCGGTGCGTCTCTTAAAATCCCGATGACCCTCCGGTTGGAGAACAACCCCCGCACCACTTCGTTTCTGTTTGAACCGCAATATTTTATCAATCAAACACGCTATCTCGACCCCTTCAGGAGTTCCAATGCCCTCTCTGAATATGCAACCCGACATACTGTGGGGCTGCGAACCGTATTTAACCTTAGGCTCAGGCAGTTTTTCCGCGATGTGCAACCCAACAGCGGCTGGGTCTTCTTTACCGAAGGGCGTTATGGCCTGAACGAAGCACCTTTTCAGATCAATCTGGAGGGCTCTCAACTTGCCGGGAATTTGGCCAAACGCAGAGGTTTGCGTGCGGGAGCAACCACCTACCTTGCACCGCTCAGCCGATGGAATCAGTCGCTCAGAATCACAGCACAGGCCATTACACAGAGTGATGTACCGGTTTTCAACACCACCTCACTGATCTCAAACATATTTTCTGATGTGCCGCTTGCTGAGATGGGGACCAATAATACCGGTGTACTCGATACCCGCTACACCATTCCCCTCACTTATCCTGATGATGGGGGCCTTCTGCTTCCGGTCTATCTATCCAATATATACCTGGTTCTGTTTAGCCAGACGGTGGCCGACCTCGACCGAAGTGACTTGGTGCCGGGAAGCCGATCAGTATTTGGTGCCGGAATCAGATCCCGTTTCCGCCTCAGTAATCTTGCATTCGATGTGGGCATCTCAATTGGCTGGGAACCAACGAGAAATAACGTCACCTGGCAGGCCGGGAGTTTTTAAGGGATACGCAATACCGTTGGAGCCGGGAAAATGGTCATTCCTTCCAGCCTTTCAGGCCGGTTCACGCGATCATTAATCACGTCTCTGATAATAATCTCCTTTACCTGATCCGGATACCTCTCCGCAATGGTTCGGTAAACTTCCGGGTCGCGCTCACCTGAATCCCCCACAAGAATGAACTGACGATTCGGAAATCGCTCCACAATGTAAGCAGCCTGAGATATTTTCTGTTCAAAAGTGAGGTTCTCATTGGTAATAAATTCAATCATATCTCTCCAGGAGCTGATTGTAAGCACATTTTTCCTGGCGCTCTTCATGTGAAAACTACCTTCCGGAAATCCGGCCTCTTCGCTCAACAGAAAACCGGCAAGCAGACGGTAGAGCTGCCAGGGTGAGCCTGAAACGTAGTGGAAAGATGCTTCATCCCACTGCTCATACATCTCCGCCATTCTGGGTGATGCCTTATAAGGCTTGAAGAAAGTGTTTAAAACAACCGTTCGCGCTCCTGCCGGTATCTCTGTTATTTTAACGGTATCATCGATGTCGGAAATTACGGAGAGACCCTCAGGCTGCATAAACCGAATCATGCCGTGTCCGCGGTATCGGTTTGATCGGGCTTTGGCTTTCACAGAAGCATCTTCACCATTCAGCCCTCCTGTTATGCGCTCCACGTCTTCAGCGGGTATCCGGATATTTCCAACTATCATTCCGTTTCTGTCGGTTCGCGGCTCTTCACCTGCGGCATCAACGATCCGGAACTCTGCCTCCTCGGGGTCTCCGGGAAAGGTGATGGTAACTGTTCGCCGCCACTTGCTGTCGGCCAGAATATCGGTTAACCTCTCCCTGAAAATCTCCATCTCGCCGGGTTTATACTCACCCATAATACGAACCATCCAGTTTGTAAGTCCCTGCAGCCAGCGGCGCTGTTTGTGCACCCAGACGCGTGCCGGAACTACCCATTCATCCCCGTCCTGATAGGCGTATGTATTATAGAGGGTAACGTGGCGACGGTTATCAAAATCATAAATGTCTGTGTCTCTTTCGCTGGTTTCAGGTATTAAAAGAGCCACAAAAAGCAGCGGGATTAACAATCGGATCATGATACTTAGATCTTCATTCTTAGTTGAATTGCGATACTCCCGGGACAATGGTTTCAGCCTCAATTATAGTCATGCCTTCGAGGCGTTCAGGCCTCATTTCGCGGTCGTTTATAACATCCCGGATAATAATCTCTTTTACCTGATCGGGAAACCTTTCCTTAATGATTCTATAAACCTCAGGGTCACGTTCACCAGAATCACCGACCAGAATAAATTCACGCCCCGGAAAGTGCTCAAAAATGAGGCTTATTTGGGTGATTTTCTGATCATAGGTCATGTTTTCATCGGTGATTAAGTCACGCATATTTCTCCAGGTTGAAATGCTGCGCATATTCTTAGTCACCGTTTTCATGTGGAATGACCCTTCCGGAAAGTCGGCCTCATCAAATAAAAATTTTGAGAGCGGAAGATAGAGCTGCCATGGGGAACCGGAAACGTAGTGAAAGGTTGCATCCTCCCACTCTCTATACATCTCAGCCATACCTTCTGCAGCTGTATACTCTTTGAAAAATGTATTTCTGATTACAATCTGTGCTCCGGCCGGGATTTCAGTTACCTTCACCGTGTCATCCACATCCGAAATCACCGACAGGCCTTCAGGCTCAATTAACCTCACCCTGCCGATGCCGGTATGTTCATCAGAAACCGCACGAAAGGTTAGCCACCCATTCTTTGAATCCTGTAGTCTCAATAGTTCGGCAGCCATCTCTTTCGATATTCTGATTTCACCAACTTTATTTCCATTGGCGTCTGTAGTTACAACCTCTCCAAATGTGTCCAATATCTGAAATTGAGTCTCTTCCGGGTCTTCATCAAATACAAATACAACTTCTTCGCGGGATTCGCTGTCTGAAATAAAATACCTCATTCTTGATCTGAAAATGCCTTCTTGTTCAGAGTTTAGGTTCTGCAACCTTCTCACAAGACTTGTGACTGGCCGCTCCAAATATCTTCGGGACTCCATCACATTAGCTCTCATTGGAATAATCCACATATCGTCATGCAGATAGCCGTAGGTATTGTAAAAAATTACCTCCTCATCAATATCTGTATTTTGATTCTCGCCTGCGGCAAAAGCTAAACCAGATAACGATAGCATCAATCCTAAAATGGTAGAAAAGGTCATAGATAGTAACATTGTCGAAAAGTATAAGTTGGCTGTTTCAGCGTTGATTTGGTTATGCCAGGATATTTTCCCGTCCGGAATCTGCCACAAATACACAAGCCGATTTGGTCAGCTCAACATATGATCTCAATATATTGAGATCCGGATCATCTGGTATTCCAAAAAGGTCCACATCTGCCTGGGGCGCTGTTGAGAGTGCTTCTTCAAACGTGCCAATTTCGACATGAGGTATAGCATCCTTTAATCTTGCTATATCCAAAAGATTTTCAATATAACTATATGCATTTTCAACTTCAGATTCTTCAACCACGGTTATTACCCTCATCTCCGCTTTCCAGTTCACCTTCAGCTTATATGCGGTTAAGAGCGCCAGATCAACATTGCCCAGATCCATACTCAGGTCCCAGTTAGGAGTCCGCTCCCTGATCCATACATTAACTGATGCACTTCTTCCAAGCTGTGCAACCCGATCTTCAGCATAAAGATGAACACCGATCTGTCCCGCCCTGGCCTCCTGAATAATGGAAAGAATCTCATCATCTTCGTTTGTATGATGAGGAAGCCTCAGGAAAAGAATGTTGGGTTTGAAAAATGTACCCTGAAGCGTCTGCAGCGAGTTCAGAACAGCCTCTTTAAAGTTGTCTGAATTGATTATTGACCATCTTGTATATACATTCTCCTTGCTAAATGCATGAGAAAGGTTCATCAGTGAGTCTCTCATTTCACCCATATCCTTGCTTCCATTGATACCCACCAGCTTAATCGACCCTTTTGGATAGACCAGGTTACGGATCAAGCTGAAATTCCCCCGCAACTCCCTGGCACTCCTTACCGGAACAAAGAGATTGGCCTTCCAAGCCCGTTCGTTGTTTTCAGGAAGAAGCGATACTTTTTTGGCTGCCCACTCTGCAAGGGATACAAAAAGGCCGCTGCGCATATCTCCGTAGGGAACTTTCAATGTTCTATTGGTGAGATAGAAATAGGATGCGATTACGATTCCGAGTGCCACCAAACCGAATACCGGATTGATTACAAACATCGTGAAGAGACAGCCCACCGTTCCAATTATAGGTACGATCTTTGGAACCGGGAAGGTGGGTCTGAAGCTGATCATGTCCATCTTTTGCTCAATGAGAACTACCAGATTCACCATCATGTAGGTGATCAGAAAAAACATGGTGATTAGCGGCGCAATGGTATTGAGGTCTCGCACCATCAGGGTACCAAAAACGATGAATCCGGTGAGAAGTATTGCGTTTCGCGGTTAACCATTTTTGGCAAGCTTTGAGAATGTTTCGCCACCCGGAAATATTCTATGGTCGCCAAGGGCCTGCAAAATTCTGGGAGCTCCTACAATGGAGGCCAGACCGGATGAGAAGGTAGCCCCCAACAGGCCCGCCAGCACAGCCGGTGCCCAAAAAGCTTTGTCGATCATGACGTTGTAGTTGGTTACCAACTCGTCGACCGTTGCAACCCTGGCCAGCCAGTAGGCAGCAGCCATATAGACCAGGAAGCTGATACCCACAGCGGCGAGCGTACCAACCGGAATACTTCTTCTCGGATTTTTCAACTCCCCCGACATATTGGCCCCTGCCATAATACCCGTTGCTGCCGGGAAGAAAACCGCAAAGACCACCCAGAAACTGATGTCCTGAAAATCATCTTTCGCTTCACCCGGAAATTCCCCAATCCAGCTAACCTCCTCCGTCATCGCGCCGGTAAAGACCGATGCCGCCACCGATATAAGCGCACCGATTATCACCACGAGTATGACATACTGCACTCTGAAAGCCAGTTTGGCTGAGAGAAAAGCGATGGTAAAGAGCGTACCAAAAACGACGAGATCAATCAGAATTGCAGGATGATCCGGAAAGATATAGAGCCAGCCTTCACGAAAACCAAATATGTACATCGTGATGGCGAGAGTCTGGGCCAGGTATAACGGAATCCCCACGCTACCACCTACTTCAAGGCCGAGAGATTGCGAAATTATTGAGTAAGCTCCGCCAGCCTTTATCCTAATATTGGTTGTGATGCAGGAGAGAGAAAGGGTTGTGGCAGCAACAATAATAAAGGCAATTCCAACAATGACCCATGCACCAAGCAGTCCCGCATTTCCAACTACCCAACCCTGCCTTAGAAAGAGGATCACGCCCAGAATGGTCAGCAGTGTTGGTACAAAAACACCGGCAAAAGTACCATACTTCTGGGGTGCAGATGCTTCCCTGGCTCTACTTCCTGCTGTAATGTTTTCTCTTTTTCGGGGCTCATGTCTGTTTCTGTATTGCTGACAGAAGCAAATCTACCTCAGAACTATGAGTTTAACAATAAAAAAAGGGAGATAACCGGTTACGGATATCTCCCTGTCTTCTAAAGTTTAGTTCCAGATCAGTTTCTGAAAACTTCTGCCCTGAATCTTGGCTCGTTATGGCGCTCCAAGTAGTAAATGAAGGACTCCTCTTCCAGATTCATGCTCATCATCCATACGTTGGTTGAAGCTTCGGGAAGAATTTCTGCGGTATGGTCATCGGCAGGGAAGAATTGTGTGGTAGCATCACCCTGATCATCCGCATAGCCGCCGTATCCGGTAAGTGGCTCTTCGCCCTCTTCATACTCTTTGTCGCCAATATGGTCATGATAGAGATGAAGCCCATCTTCCCTGTTCTCTATAATCCATGTTGCGTGCCATGTATCTCCATCCCTGAACAGGTTCACTGCAATTCGTTCAGGCGTACAGGTCTCAATGTTAACTCTCAACTCTGTATCTACCAGATCATGTTCCGGATCATCAGGATATGTAGACTCACCAACAAAGACTTCGCCGCAGAGTGAGAAGAGGTTTGAAAAGAACTGTTCATGTGCGGATTCTGCCGGAAGATCCGGTGTAAGTTCTGTATCTCCATTGCCTGCACAAGAGGCGATTACAAAGATAAGTGCCAGTATAATAGTTGGAAATTTCATGAATGGGTATTTGTGATTGATTGTTTGGATTCTGAAAAATCAGCATTCAGAGCTTTAAAACCAAAAAGTGTATCTTCCACTAAATTTCAGACCGCTAATTGGCATTATTGATGAGTAAAGAAGTAGACTCCTACAAACTGGGCAACATTCAGGTAGTTATCACCGAAACCGATCAGCCCAATAAACTACATGTGGATTGCAACGACGGCACCTACCACTCCGGTTTTACCGTGCGTCGTTACGAATATGAGAACTACAAGCGCCACATGAACCAGAAGATTTCGACCGCATATCGCAAGCAACACGAAGAGGAAGAGGCAGACTGAGAACCTCCGGGTAACGGGTTTTTATTTTCCAGGCATTATGCTACATTGGTAATACTATTTAAATAAAACCTATCTCTATGCGCATTTGCACTACCACCCTATTGGTCGCTTCCTTATTCACCCTCATCTCGTGTCAATCCGAATCAACTCCAGCTGAAGTTGAAGTTGAACGGGTCAACCTGGAAATTACCGGTGCCGAACGGGTTATTGACACCTCAACGGATGATCGATTTGCGATGCCCACCTCAATTTTGGCCCTTTCAGAAGGTCTCTACGTTTATGATTTCGGTGCAGGGTCTATTCACAGGTTTGATGAGGATTATAAACTTGTTCAATCTTTCGGCAAACAGGGCAACGGTCCGGAAGAGTATCAATATCTGGCATCTCTTTGGAGGTTTGATGATCAGATACTCGGCTACGATCCCGGTAATGCCAAACTGATCACATATTCTTTTGATGGTGAATATATTGATGAACAGGGACTCACCTCCCAACAGTACTCCCAGATGATGGCGGCCGGATCGAAGAGTGAATTCTATTTCCAATCAGGCGGCTATGATGGAACTCTGCTTACCCATTCCAATTTAGATAATGAAACCGTTCACCATTTTGGGGAATCTTTAACAAGCGAAGATCAGGATATCAGCCTTTCATCTGCAAGGCAGGCTGTAGAACGAAATCAAATACCTTCTTTCATGAAGAACAGAGTGATTCCAGCTGTTAACAGTGAGCGAATTTTCTCCTTTCAGCTCACAACAGGTGTTCTTCAGGCCTACAATCACCAGTATGAACTGCTATGGGAGTACCCATTTGAAACCGACTTCATGGATGAGGTATTCGAGAACTACATTGATGCAAATAAGAGAATGCTCGATCGGGGCAACATCATCTTTCTGATGTACGCTTCACATATGCAGGCGAATGAAGATGGTGTGATAGTTCTCTTCAGTACACCAAGCGGCACCCCCGTAACATTAGGCTGGATGAATAATGATGGAACTGAATCGGGTTTGGTTTCATACAAAGATCTGGATATCAACTCCCAGAATTTTACAATATCTGCTGATAGAAATGCAATCTACTTCAACAATCAACTTGATGGAGAGATCTGGCGGGCAGAGTGGCCTATCTAAACTCAACCCGGCTTTGAGTCAGATCAGCAACATCGCATCACCAAAGGAGTAGAACCGGTACTTTTCTCGAATGGCGTGCTCATAAATCCTCTTCGTTTCGTCGAAACCGGCAAATGCGGAAATCAGCATCAGCAGTGTGCTTTTAGGCAGATGGAAGTTGGTTATGAGGTGATCAACAGATCTGAACTGATAACCCGGTGTGATGAAGATATCCGTTTCGCCGGAAGAGGCGATAAACCCTGCGTCCGTTTGTTTGGCCGATTCCAACACACGCACGCTTGTTGTTCCAACCGCGGTAGTGCTTTCCGATTGGTTCAGGGCATCGGCCTGCTCCTGTGAGATACGGTACCACTCGCTGTGCATCACATGCTCGTCTATTTGATCTGCCTTTACCGGGGCGAATGTTCCGAGCCCTACGTGAAGCGTCACCTCCTTTTTCGATATACCTTGTCTATCGAGTTTTTTAAGAAGTTCGGGCGTAAAATGGAGACCGGCCGTTGGCGCAGCCTTGCTACCACTATCTTTTGCAAAAACGGTTTGATAACGATCTGCAAGAGATTCATCCCTTTCGATGTAGGGTGGAAACGGCGTGTGTTTAAATGGCTCGACGTCGGGGTGATCGAGGGGTCGATTCAGTTCAATGGTTCGGATTCCATCCTCAGCCACGGAGAGCGTTTTTGCCTTCAGATCTCCATTGAGCACAATCTCTTTGCCAGGTTTGAACTTTTTACCCGGCCTTACCAAAGCCTGCACTACACGGTCGTTTACCGCTTTGGTTACAAAGATCTCCATCTTTCCACCTTTAAAGAGTAGGCGGCACTTCTCCACTTTGCTGTTATTTACAACCAGTGATGTATTCTCAGGGAGGTGCTTGCCGATGTTGTAGAAGTGGTCGTCCACTATCGTATCGGTAGAACGATTGTAGACAAGCAGCCTTGAGTGGTCTCTGGGATCGGCCGGTTTCTGAGCAATCAGCTCTTCCGGCAGTTCGTAATCAAAATCGGATAGTGTATACTTCAATCTTCCCTTTTCTTCTTTTTCATCACCATACTTCTGCCCAATAAAGGGGGGCTGCCTCAAACAGGTATATTGAGGCACCTTCTGATTTTGGCTGTTATACCATCCGGACCTATTCCCACCTCATCGTGCAGTTCGCGCTGCGTTCCGTGTTCAACAATTCGATCCGGCACACCCATAATGTGAACGGGCACGCCTGCCCCTTTTCCTGCAACATACTCCGAAACGGCCGATCCAAATCCGCCAATTGCAGCTGCATCCTCAAGGGTTATGATCTGATCGTATCCAGCCAGGGCGTGGTCAATCAGGTCTTGATCCAATGGTTTGGCAAATCTCATATCGTAGTGGCCTATCTCTATGCCGTCAGTTGCCAGCCCTTCAGCCGCTTCCGTAACATAGTTTCCGATCGGGCCAAAACTCAACACAGCCACCCGTTCACCCTCCCGGATTATTCGCCCTTTGCCTGTCTCCACTTTTTCAAAGTCTTCACGAAGTTCCATTCCGGTAGACCGCCCTCTTGGGTAGCGGATTGCCCATGAGGTTCCGTTATCTTCTGAGGCGGTATACATCATATCCCTCAGCTCCTGCTCATCCATCGGGGAGGAGACAACGATATTTGGAACAGCCCGCAAAAAAGCGATATCGTAGAGGCCGTGGTGGGTTGGTCCGTCTGCGCCAACAAGTCCGGCGCGATCGATACAAAATACCACAGGCAAATTCTGTATAGCCACATCGTGAATCACCTGATCATACCCGCGCTGCAGAAATGTTGAATAGAGCGCTGCAAATGGCTTTTTCCCTTCTGCAGCCAGTCCGGCTGCAAACGTAACCGCGTGCTGCTCAGCAATTCCCACATCGAAAGAACGCTCCGGGAAGGTCTTCATCATGGGCCAGAGGCTAGATCCACTCGGCATGGCGGGGGTCATCGCAACAATTTCACTGTTCTTCGCCGCCAGTTCCACAAGGGCCTCACCAAATACATCCTGATACTTCGGTGCCGGCTGTTTCTTATTCTTGCTCGCTTTCACAAGAGACTTACCCGTGATTTTATCGAACGGGCTGCTTTGGGCGTGCCACTTGGTCTGCTCTCTCTCAGCAGGAGCAAAACCTTTCCCTTTAACCGTGACGATGTGGAGCAGTTTCGGCCCTGAAACCGTACGAAGATCCTCCAGGGTGCGTCGTAGTGTGTCAACATTGTGGCCATCAACCGGACCGTAATATTTGAACCCGAGTGCCTGAAAGAGCGCTCCTGGTGTAATGGCAGCCGTCACGGCCCTTTCGAGCCTGGAGGCCGCCTTTCTCATTGTGTGACCTGCAGACTTCAGGTGACCGAGGAGATCGTAAATCTCATCCCTCATTTTATTGAAGGTCTTGCTCGTCGTAATTTCGGCCAGGTACTCTTTGAGGGCGCCAACATTGGGGTCGATCGACATATTGTTGTCGTTTAGAACAACCAGCATGTCTGTATTGAGAGCTCCGGCATTGTTCATCGCCTCAAAAGCCATGCCGCCGGTCATCGCGCCATCTCCGATAATCGATACGATTTTCTTGTCTGACTTGTTGAGATCCCTCGCAATCGCCATACCTAGGCCGGCGGATATGGATGTACTTGAATGACCCACACCAAAGCTGTCGTACTCACTCTCACTCCGTTTCGGAAATCCGGAGATACCGCCATAGCGGCGATTTGTGTGAAACTGCTCACGTCTGCCGGTTATAATCTTGTGGCCATATGCCTGATGCCCCACATCCCAAATCAGTTTATCGGCGGGTGTGTTATAGATGTAGTGAAGCGCTACAGTCAATTCAATCACGCCAAGACTGGCGCCAAAATGACCGCCATGCACGGAAACCAGATCGATGATGTATTCCCGCAATTCATCACAAACATCCTGAAGCTGCTCTGGCTTCAGTTTTCTGAGGTCATCCGGCGTAGAGATACCACTTAAGAGGTTACCCGGGGTGGGTTTATATAGATCCATCTGAGGGAGATTAGTTGGCCTGTTTGCCATTCGATTCGTCGATCTGCTCAATTTTCAGAGCGGCACCTTCCAGTGTTTCCGAACAGATTTTTGAGAGTCTCAGCCCCTCCTCATAGAGTGCAACCGATTCCTCAAGTGAACTGTCATGGCTGTTCAGCTTTTCGACAATGGCTTCCAGCTCCTTTAAAGCTTCTTCAAAACTCGGTCGTTCCTTTTCTGACATCTTTATCGTATATGTGTTTCAGGCAAAGAGAAATTTACACTTCTGAATCGGCACCTTCAAACGCTCCTTTTACCAATCAACCCTCCTGAATCTTTTCCCATCCGACTCAAACCTTACTGCTCCCTCCAGGCTCGTATAGAGTTTTTGATTGCTGAATTGATAGATATTATCAACGGCATTTCTGCCCGGATGGCCGAAGCGGTTTCTTAACGCAAGTGAGGCTACGCTGTATTGAGGATTTACATATTGAAGAAGTGCGGCTCCGGAACTCGTGTTACTTCCGTGGTGCCCTACTTTATAGATGTCTGAACTCAGAAAGTCGCCATATCGTCTTGCCATAGCCAGTTCCTGCGCATTTTCTGCATCCCCGGTCAGTAGTATGGAGCTTTTCCCATACACAACCTTCAGCGCCAGTGAGTGATCGTTCGGGTTTGATGGGCGCAACGCTCCCCTCTCCGGGCCTATCACAAATATTCTTATCGATGGATCCATATTGATGAGATCTCCGGCAAATGGTGTTATTACAGGCACATTTTTTTGATCGGTTAATGTCATCATCTCCCTGTAGATGCGAGAGTCATACTCATAATCACTCTGAAAAATTTTTTGAACTTTGAGCTCTCTCAATATATCAGGCATACCACCGATGTGATCGGCGTGCGGGTGTGACAGAAACACCGCATCGATCTCCTCCACGCCTATTGATCTGAAATATGGTATCAAAACTCTATCTCCACTGTTCCCCATTGGTGACCATCGTCCCGCATCAATTAGAAGGTGCTTTCCGTTTGGAGTCTCAACATGGATCGCATCACCCTGACCTACATCGAGTACCGTTACAGTTAGTGTGGCTGATCTCTCCCGGTTTAACCACGACTCCATCATCCACAGGTTGCTGAACAGAAGCAGGCAAATAACCCATTTCCACCGTAGCGCCGGAATCCTGATTGTTGAGATTAACATTAAAACCGACAACCATACAAAATAGATTCCAAATCCTGTAGCTCCGGCGGTAATGTAACTTCCACTCATCCCGCCCATACTCCCTGCAACCCACTCGATCCAGAACAGGATCCACTCTACGGGAATCAGTATGGATTTAAGAAAAGAGAAACCTGTCATAGTGATCAGTGTTACAGCGAGTCCAACCGGAACTGCCAGGGAAAGGAGTGGTACCACCAGAGCATTTGCAAGCGGACCTATGATTGAAAACTCCCCGAAACGGTTGATCAGAATCGGATAGAGACCGGCCTGCACCACAACCGATATCAAAATCACGGATACTAGAGCTGTTAGCAGCCTATTTTTTCCCCGATTCATCATCCACCTTTGAAATTGTGGCATCACTAAAAAGATCGATATAACCGCCCCAAACGATAGCTGAAAGCCCACCTCGAAAAGCTGATGTGGATTAATGAGCAGCAGTATGGTTGCCGCAGCTGCTGTAAGGTTGATTGAATTTCTTGCCTTGTGGAACAATTTGGCACAAGTCAGAAACCACGCCATCAGAGAAGCGCGGCAGACGGAGGGGGTAAAACCGGTAAGACCTGCATAACCCACAAGCAGCAGAGTTAGAATCGTTATTCCGGCAATTTTACCAAATCTATACTGCCAGAACAGCGGAATAATTAACCAGAAAGGTGCAACCACAAACCCCACATGAAGACCGGAAACTGCCATTACGTGAGACAGACCCGATCTGGAGAAAGATGTTCTCAACTCCGGATCCAGATCCTCTTTATGGCCAAGAAAGAGTGCCTTTGCCATCGGTGCTCTTTCGGGATCAAACAGCTCATCGATATGGCTCTGGACCCTCTCCCGAATATCGCCCCATCCTCTATTGCCGTCCGGTTTACTCAACGATATCAGACTTACAATTTCACCATGTCCGGCTATTCCGGAGCGCTTCAGCCAGAGGCCATAGTCAAATTCGTGGGGGTTTCTTCGCTCAGGAAAGGGGTAGAGCCGAATTTTAGCTTTGATCTGATCCCCATATTGCAACTCCCCATCGATATCTGAATAGAGCCGTAGTCTGTAGTTTTGGCGCCATATCTCCCCTTCCAGCAGAGCTGTTTCGGATACATCCGCCAGGAATATCGCCCGTCCGCTTTGCGTGGAACCGGATGCATCAATTGTTGCTGAGATAGTTAGATTCTCCCACGCATAAAGCTCCAAGGGAGTTGCTGATTCAAGCCTTATTTCCAAGGCTTCATATCTCACTTCTGAGAGAATAGCTCCTGAAAGTAGTATCAATAGCAGGTAGCAAACCATCGATATTGATGAGAAGAGAACCCTTTGGCTTTTATACACTCCCCATTCAGCCGTCGCCCATAAAATCAGGATTGGCGCTGCGATCAGCAGCAGCATGGACATATCGAATATGCGGAATTGGGAAAGAGTGATTCCGGCAATCAGCAGAAGAGCTACTCTGACTGCAGGGTATGCTGGAAATGGAAAACGGTATCTCTCTCTGCGGCTCATATAAGTATGAACCGCTACATCCGTAGGTCTTACAGGCTAATAGAGAGAAATTTTATTCCTTTTCGTCGCGAACCCCTAATTTCTTACAAATAGCGGCAAGCTGAGCCTTCTCCTCTTCGGAAAGTACACTGAACTCTTCGAGAATTTTTTCCAGATGCTTTGGAAAGAAATCACGGATGAATGCCTCGCCCTCTTTTGTGAGGTGGATGAGAACTGCGCGCCTGTCTTCGGGATCTTTCTTGCGCTTCACATAACCACACTTCTCGAGGTTATCCACCACCATGGTAATATTACCGCCGCTTTTCAGAATTTTCTCTCCAATTGCACGCTGGTTTAAAGGTCCGAGATGATAGAGAGCCTCCATGGTTCCGAACTGGCTCAGTGTCAGATCGGCATCCGCCAAATGTCGATTTAATCTCGAGTTAATCGATTCGGTTGCCCTCATCAGCTTGATGAATGCGTTCAGGGTATTTTTTTCAGTTTGTGAACCGGAATAGTGTGTTCCCATTGGATACTGAATATGTTAACCGAATCACAATCTTAGGTGACCCGATAATTGATCATTTCGTTTTTAGTCGTGCAAATTTGCGTTTTCCGACCTTTAGAGATCGTACTTCGCCCTCTTTAAAGGTTAGTTCAAATCCGGGGTCTTCTATTCTTTCATCATCGAGAGTAACTCCGCCCTGTTTCATCATCCGTTTGGTTTCACCATTACTGGATGTGAGTGAGGCATCTCCGATGATATCGAGCAGACGAATTGTAGTTCCTGCACTGTATTCAATCACAGGTGCGTCGTCGGGAATATCTTTTTGTATAACCGTCTTTTCGAAATGCTTCCTGGCGGCCTTGGCGGCCTCTTCACCGTGGTACATTCTGGTTATTGTAAACGCAAGATCGTGCTTGGTATTTCTGGGATCTTTCTTCACACGTTCCTTAACGCGCTTAAGCTCATCGATAGAGATATCCGTAACCAGCTCATAGTAGCTGTAGATCAGATCATCCGGTATTGAAAGAGATTTCCCGTACATATCATTCGGACTGTCGTCAATGCCAATGTAGTTATCGTACGATTTACTCATCTTCATTGATCCATCCGTACCCACCAGCAGAGGCATCAAGAGACAGACTTGAGGCTCCTGCCCGTCCTGTTTCTGTAGATCACGTCCCACCAGCAGGTTGAATTTTTGATCCGTACCGCCCAATTCTATGTCGGAGCGGAGAAATACCGAATCCTGTCCCTGAGCAAGCGGATACAGAAACTCATGAAGGGAGATCGGGTCGTTATTCTTATACCGCTTGGAGAAGTCATCCCGCTCAATCATTCGGGCAACGGTTAGGCTGGAGCTGAGCTTGATCACATCTTCAAAACGCATCTCTCCCAGCCAGTCTGCGTTGTAGACAATTTCCGTCTTTTCAGGGTCGAGTATTTTTCCGGCCTGATCGAGATAGGTTCGTGCATTCTCTTTAATCTCAACTGAAGTGAGCGGCGGGCGCGTTTTGTTCTGGCCGGTTGGGTCGCCAATAAGTGCCGTAAAATCTCCGATAATCAAAATAACGTGGTGCCCAAGATCCTGAAACTGCCTCAGTTTTCGCAGAATAACGGAGTGTCCAAGGTGAAGATCGGGGCGCGTTGGGTCGCAGCCCAGTTTTACCCGCAGCGGTTTATTCTCTTTAATCGATCTCTTCAGTTTATTTTTCAGCTCCTCTTCGGGTACAATTTCAAGTGTACCGCGTTTGATAATGGCGAGCTGTTCTTCTACAGATGGAAATTTCATGGATTAGTTAGATTCAAAAATTGGTAGTGTTTTAATGGGGTTATTCTCTTCAATCGCTTTTTCGATGGTTTCGATAAAGCTTTCGGCACCCGGATAAACTGCTGCCACCATATTGAAAACTGCCGGGGCAAGCGTAATGACAATTGGGTATGAGACAGAACTGTTTCTTGTATCTTCACCTGGCAGGTTCAGCCCGGCCAGCAGCAGTAAAAATGCACTAATAACAATCGCTGATTTCAGAGAACCAAAAATAAGGCCGGCAATTCTGTTTAAAAAGTTAATCTTGATGAGCTCCAGGAATTTCTGGATCAGGTGAGCAACTCCCTGAACAATGGCAATGGTGGCCACAAATAGTGTAATTCCTGATGCCACTGCAGCGTGATCGGGGTTTTCAAAAACCATTTTGAATATGGGCGTAAGCAGGTGCATATATTCAAACGTAATGAAAACGGCCAGGATGATGCCTGCAATGCTGAAAACCTCTTTAACCAATCCGCTCGCAAATCCTTTCCACGCGAAATAGGCAATGGGGATCAGGATAAATAGATCGAGCAGATTCATAACCTTTTCAGGATAGTTCCTCTTTCACGATGCGGCTAACGTCGGAACCATCCGCCTTGCCTTTCAGCTTTGCCATCATCACGCCCATCACCTTTCCCATTTCAGACATTCCGGATGCACCTGTTGCTTCGATCTGCTTTCGCACTTCCGCACGAATCTCGTCGTCGTTCAGCATTTTAGGCAGATAAGTCTCGATAACCTCAAGTTCCTGCTCCTCTTTTTCGGCCAGTTCCTCCCTGTCTCCCTTTCTGAACTGATCGATCGACTCCTTTCTCTGTTTGGCTGCCTTCATCAGAACTTCTATAGACTGTTCGTCGGTCAGCTCCGCCTTTCCTTCACTACGTTCGCTGATCTCTTTTTCCAGCAGCTTCGCTTTCAGAGAACGGAGAACCCGTAGTCTGTCTGCGTCGCGCGATTTCATAGCCTTTTTCAGATCTTCAAGAATGGTCTTTTTAATACTCATAGCTGATGTTTGATGGGTCTGTGGTTCTACCCTTCACACGGGTGGGTGCTGAAATGTAAGCAAAAAAAAAGGTTCCATCTTTTCAGATGCAACCTTTTCAAGTTCTTTGATGAGTTTTACTGCTTATTCTTCTGCAGAAACTCTTTCACATTATCCTGGTCGATCATGGTCTCTCTGAATGCGAACTTACCGCGTTCGTTTTTAGTGGAGATGATCACCTTCGCCATTTTGCGCTGAGACTCTTTCAGAGCTTGTGCTTCTTCACCGAATGCTTGTTTCTTAGCCATGTCGTTTTACCTTAGCTATTTGATTTCTTTGTGAACGGTGTGTTTCCGCAGAACGGGGTTGTACTTCTTCAGCTCCATTCGTTCTGTGGTGTTTCTACGATTCTTCATCGTAACATACCGTGAGCTGCCCGGCTTCTCTGTACATTCAAGAATGACCTGTATGCGATTACCTTTCGCCATTGTATTATACCTCTTTTAACAGTGTTCCTTTTTTTCTGGCTTCTTTCAATACAGCAGAAATTCCCTTCTTGTTGATTGTCCGGAGAGTTTTCGCTGTTACTTTGAGAGTAACCCATCGGTCTTCTTCAGGAATATAGAAACGACGTTTCTGAAGATTCAGATGAAAGCGATGCTTCGTCTTATTGTTCGCTTTTGATGAGCGATAACCATTCAGCGGTTTTTTCCCGGTGATATCGTCCTTTCGTGCCATGATTCTGAATTGTTAACTGTATTTTTTGATAGACACCAAAATTAGGAGTAAATCAAATGAAATTCAATCTAAAATTGATATTTCCTTTTATTATGTTAATCGTTCCGTTTTAGCGAAAAAAAGACACTCGCCTGAGGCTCTAAAATCCCCCTGCTGCCACTATCTCTGCCGACAGGTATTAAACCCATACCTTTTTTTGATTTTGCACGGATTAGCGGTATTTTCAGGCGTCTAAGAGGCTATTTTTAATTATACTCAACCCCTGTTTATGGCACAAAAGAAAGGATCTGACTATAAAGCGTCCAATATTCAGGTGCTGGAAGGTCTTGAAGCCGTCCGAAAGCGCCCTTCTATGTACATCGGAGATACCGGTCAGCGCGGGCTTCACCACCTTATCAATGAAGTTGTTGATAACTCCATTGACGAAGCACTCGCAGGACACTGTGATTTTATTAAAGTAATTATTCATAAAGATGACTCTATCACCATTTCTGACAACGGCCGGGGAATACCCGTCGATGAGCATCCGAAATTGAAGATGCCTGCTGTTGAAGTTGTACTTACCAAGCTACACGCCGGTGGTAAATTTGATAAAGACTCCTATAAGGTTTCAGGTGGTCTTCACGGTGTGGGTGTTAGTTGTGTGAATGCACTATCCTCCAGCTTTAGTGCCGAAATCCACAGAGATGGTAAGATCTATATTATGGAGTTTGAGCGTGGATTTACCAAAACACCTCTCAAAGAGACCGGCACTACGGATGTTACCGGTACTACCATCAAATTTACTCCGGATTCTGAAATTTTCACGCAAACCACAGAATTCAAGTTCGATATTATTGCGGATCGAATGCGTGAACTTGCCTTTCTGAACCCCCAGATCACCATCGAAATTACCGATGAGCGGGAAGATGAAGATAGCGAAACCCATAAGGTAGAGTATCACTTCTCCGGTGGAGTTAAGGATTTTGTGAGATATCTTGATGAGTCGCGCGACACTATTATGAATGAGCCTATATATATAGAGGGCGAAGTAGAAGGTGTTCCCGTTGAGATGGCGATGCAGTATAACAACAGCTATACTGAAAATGTCCACTCCTATGTAAACAATATCAATACCAGGGAAGGCGGTACCCACATTTCCGGTTTCAGAAGAGCCCTTACCCGCTGCTTTAAAAGCTATGCGGAGAAGAATAAGATTATTAAAGCAAACAGCAAGATTTCCGTATCCGGTGAAGATTTCCGGGAAGGAATGACCTGTGTGCTCAGTGTGAAAGTTGCAGAGCCTCAGTTTGAGGGACAGACTAAAACCAAGCTCGGTAACTCTGAAGTTCAGAGCGCAGTAGAGGTTATACTCTACGAAAAACTGAATGACTATCTGGAACAGAACCCAAAAATCGCCAAGAAGATTCTGGAAAAGGTGGTTCTTGCTGCAGAAGCACGGGAAGCTGCCCGAAAAGCGCGTCAGCTTATCCAGCGCAAAAGCGTGATGAGTGGTGGTGGCCTGCCGGGTAAACTGGCCGACTGCTCCATTAAAGATCCTGCTCACAGTGAAATCTACCTGGTGGAGGGTGACTCTGCGGGTGGATCAGCCAAAATGGGCCGAAACAGAAGCTTTCAGGCTATTCTGCCTCTGCGTGGGAAGATCCTGAATGTTGAAAAGGCGAAGATCAATAAAATATTGGAGAACAAAGAGATCCAGGCGATGATCACCGCTCTTGGTACAAGTGTTGGCCACGAAGAGGATTTCGACATCGATAAGCTCCGCTATCACAAGATCATTATCATGACGGATGCGGATGTTGACGGGTCGCATATCCGAACTCTTCTCCTCACCTTCTTCTACAGATATATGCATCCGCTCATCGAAAACGGACATATCTTTATTGCCACCCCTCCCCTTTACAGAATCACATCCACTCGTGGACAGATCGACTATGCATGGGACGAGGATACACGCGAGAAAATTGTGAAGGACCTCAAGAAATCGAAGAAGAAATTCGATGTCTCCAGATATAAGGGTCTGGGTGAGATGAACCCGGAGCAGCTTTGGGAAACCACCATGGATCCTGAAACAAGAACTCTCCAGAAGGTTACCATCGAAAATGCAGCCGGTGCTGATAAGATGTTCTCCACTCTGATGGGTGGTGATGTTGAACCGAGGCGGGAGTTCATCGAAAGAAACGCCAAATACGCCAATCTCGATATTTAAATATTCATCTGATAAGTTTCTTATTACATGGCTACAGAAAAGATTGTACCAATAACAATTGAAGATGAGATGCAGTCCTCCTACATCGATTATTCGATGTCGGTGATTGTATCCCGTGCCCTTCCTGATGTTCGTGACGGCCTGAAGCCGGTTCACAGAAGGGTACTTTACGGTATGAGTGAGCTGGGAATGCTCCACAACCGAAATTATAAGAAGAGTGCCCGTATTGTGGGTGAGGTTCTTGGTAAGTATCACCCACATGGTGACTCTGCCGTATATGACACCATTGTTCGAATGGTTCAGGACTTCTCACTTCGTTATCCGCTCGTAGATGGGCAGGGTAACTTTGGTTCTGTTGATGGTGACTCCGCTGCGGCTATGCGTTATACGGAAGTTCGTATGCAGCGAATTGCGGAAGAGCTTTTAACCGATATCAACAAAGGTACGGTCGACTATCAGACTAACTTTGATGATACCCTCGAAGAGCCAACTGTTCTTCCATCGATGCTGCCAAATCTCCTTCTGAATGGTGCTTCTGGTATTGCCGTGGGTATGGCAACCAATATGGCGCCTCACAATCTCAAGGAGGTTGTTGATGGTACCATTGCCGTTATTGACAACCCCGAAATTGAAACCAGTGAGTTGATGAAACACATCACTGCTCCTGATTTCCCTACCGGCGGTATTATCTACGGATACGAAGGGGTAAAAGATGCTTATGAAACGGGTAGGGGCAAGATTACCATGCGCGCCCGTGCCAATACAGAAGAGCTGCGTAATTCCCGCGAACAGATTGTTGTTACCGAAATTCCATACCAGGTAAATAAAGCGACACTGATTGAGAAGATCGCTTCGCTGGTACACAATGAGAAGATCACTGATATTTCTGAAATTCGTGATGAGTCGGATCGTGACGGAATGCGAATTGTGATCATTCTGAAGAGAAACGCCAATGCGGGTATCGTACTGAACCAGCTATATAAGTACACCCAGATGCAGCAAACCTTTGGGGTTATCAATCTGGCGCTTGTTAAGGGCCGCCCCAAAGTAATGGCACTCAAGGAATTAATTCGTCACTTCATCGAACACAGAGTTGAAGTGATTATTCGCCGTACGATCTACGATCTGGATCAGGCCGAAGCACGTGCCCACATACTGGAAGGTCTTAAGATTGCCCTTGATAATCTCGATGAGGTAATCAAAACGATTCGTGCTTCCAGTAATCCACAGGAAGCCAATCAGGAACTGCGCCGTAAGTTTGCGCTTACCGATATCCAGGCAAAAGCGATTCTGGATATGCGTCTGCAGAAACTGACCGGACTGGAGCGTGAAAAGATTGATCAGGAGTATCGCGACATTGTAGACCGTATCGCCGAATATCGTGAAATTCTCTCCAATCGTGAGCAACAGAATGAGATCATCAAACAGGAGCTTCTTGATCTGAAGGATCGATATGGAGATGAGAGACGAACACAGATCGTCTACTCTGCCGATGATTTCAGTATTGAAGATATGATTGCCGATGAAGATGTTGTTGTGACGATATCAAACAAAGGCTTCATTAAACGTATGCCGGTTTCCGGATACAGACGTCAGCGTCGTGGCGGAAAAGGAATGAAAGGTACCACAACCAAAGATGATGAGTATGTAGAGCATCTTTTTGTGGCCACCAATCACAACTATATCCTCTTCTTCACCGAGAAAGGGAACTGCTACTGGCTCAAGGTTTACGAGATCCCGGAAGGATCCCGTCTCTCAAGAGGCCGCGCCATCGTCAATATGATCGATATTGAGAAGGACGACAGCATCAAGACTTTCGTACCGGTTAAAACCCTGGATGATGAGGAGTACATCAAAGAGCACTCCATTATCATGTCTACCAAGAAGGGTCTTGTTAAAAAGACCTCTCTGGAAGCATACAGTCGTCCACGTCGTGATGGTATTATTGCTATCAACATCAAGGATGGTGATAGCCTACTTGAAGCAGCCCTCACAAATGGCGACAGCAACATTATTCTTGCCAACAAGAAAGGTCGCGCCATACGGTTCCACGAAAGTGACGCTCGTGAAATGGGCCGAAACACATCCGGAGTTCGCGGCATGAATATTGGCAAAGATGATGAGTTGGTAGATATGGTTGTGATAAAGAACACACACGAAGCAACAGTGCTTGCCATCTCTGAAAATGGATATGGTAAGCGATCTTTGGTGGATGACTACCGCGAGCAGAGCCGCGGAGGAAAAGGTGTTATCACCCTTAAGGTTACACCAAAAACCGGCAACCTTATCGCACTTAAAGAAGTTTCAGACAATGACGATCTGATGGTGATTACCAATCGCGGGAAAATCATCCGTATGCAGTGCAAGGGTATCCGAACCATGGGACGAAACACCCAGGGTGTTCGAATCATGAGGCTGGATGATGAAGGCCAGATTGCTGCTGTAACACGTGTTGTAAACGAGGATGAGGATGAAAACGAAGTCCCTTCCGTTGAATAAAAACAATGTGTTATATTAATTTTAAAAGGCTCCTTAACGGGAGCCTTTTTTTATTTCAGCCATTTTTGTCATCAAAACCCGGACGCCTAAAATGGTGAACATTTGGGTAGTTATACTCAATACATTTATTCAGTCTTTCAAGCTTCACCAACAGATTCAAAATATCATCCTCTGCTTCCGGTATATACTCAATTAAAGAACCCCACGCTCCCATTGAACGCTGATACCCAATAAGCGCCACTTTCGCAGATCCAACCGCAATATTCCCCGACCGTTCATTAGTGGAGATTACTTTATCTCTCTCCATCTCTGCCCTTTTTAGTTTAACGTAGCTTTGATGGGCATACCATTGAATAATTTCCCTCAGATCTCTTATCTCAATAGAACCTATAGAACCCGGATCCATTCTCTGAACGCGATCGTAAGCGTTTTCGACTTCAACTAAATCCTTACCATATTTGTCGAACCAATTTTTTACCATTTCCAGATAACCGTAGCTCATATTTGTCAACAGACTGCTTTGATCTGATTTTTTTACTACCTGATCTTTAGCATGCGATTGATCATCAGTTACTGCTTTAAGATCGATCTGCTTCTCTTTACTAAGATCAAACAGAAGCTCCATCGTCTTTTTAAGAATATCACCTATCTCCTTCCAGAATTTCTCATTTTCGTCTGGGGCCGGCAAATTTTCTGATGCAGCCTCCTCTACCCTTTCCATAGCATAGAGTGCGCATCGATTTGTGAATGGACATTTCTCGCACCACTTATCACAGTAGTTATAGATCCCCGCAATGAAATGTTCTTCATTGTTTTTGATGAAGTCGATATAGTCAGTTCCGGTTTTCATACTTTGGTTTGAGTGTTTTATTTGTATGAACCGAAAAATCTGAAACCCTTACAGCGAAATTTATTTCTTCACTGGCTGTGTTCAAGTCACTAGTGCAACAGCGCGGTGTTTTAGTGTTTGCTGTATGGGTGAAAGGTAATCAAATTTTCGAA
>JAFIFA010000200.1 GCA_020832225.1 Balneolaceae bacterium | reverse complement strand
TACGGAGGTGATACGCCTTTTCGCCGTTCCAGGTGGTATCAGGCAGCAGTTCCACATCAACCCAGCCCAGTGTAAAAAAACCGTAGCTCACCTCAAATTCGAAGGTCTCCCTGGCATCCACCATCATCTCCATATCTGGCGGCTCATTCCGGTCGAACGTTAGTATCTCCTGTGCCGGAAGCATACTGCTGGTTAGCAGACAGAGAAATAGCGCTAAAAAGAGGGTTCTATTCAACAAATGCTTCAAACGAGTCCTCATCATATCCCACCAGCATCGCCTCTCCGCGAACAAGTACCGGCCGTTTAATCATAACCTGATGTTCCAGCAGCTCCTCAAAAAGCTCCTCATCAGAGAGATTTTTATCCTTGAGGCCAAGCTGCCTCCACTTCATTCCGCGCCTGTTGATCATAACATCGAGGCCGATCATATCAACAAACTCCTGCAGCTCCTCTCTCGTAAGTGGTTCTTTTTTAAGATCCACAAATTCATACTCCACCTCGTGATCCTTGAGCCACTTGAAGGTGTCGCGGACTTTGTTGCAGTTTTTAATTCCGTAAACCTGTATCATTATTATCTGTTACTTTTGATGAATATTCAGAGCCTTTAAAATTACCAAATTTTTATAAGGTTCGTGTGAATGAATTGTTCCCTTTGCCAAATCCGTTCCGCCAGACATGTTTAAAATCTATTCGCATCAGGAAAAGCGATCTCTATTTTTTGTTCTAACCCTCTTTCTTCTCATCGGCTGCAGCCAGGGAAGCGATCAGCGGGAGTTTGAGCAAGATGCGTTCAGGGAAGCCGAAGGGTTTACTGAGACCGACTCCCGCGGAGAGATTATTCGTGAAGATCCCGACGACTGGCGGATCGCCCCCTTCTTTCAGGGACTGGTTGAGGTTGATCCGGCCTATCCAAATCCGGTACAATCAAATAATCAGATCTCTCTGGATCTCATCATTACCGGTGTCGAATCTGTATCGGGCCTCAGAATTTTCGCCTATTACGGCGCCAATAATATTCGTCAGATATACGAAGACCCGCGCCGCCCGCTCTCAACCGGCCTCACCTCAATTCCGCTCAATCCGCTCGATATCGCACGACTTTCAGAGTCGCCGCAGGGACTCTATCGGATTATCGTTCTTGATGCCAACGAGAATGTCATCACCTATGGTGATATCAGGGTAGAGTAGAACCCATCGTTGTCATTCACACGCTCACCCTCTATCTTTGCCCTTATGCCAAAAGACAAGCTATCTCCTTCTGAAAGAGCGATACTCAGAGAACTGATATTTCCGGAGTCTGTAGAGCACCTGGAAGATGAGACGGGACTAAGTTTCGGCGAGATCCGTTCAGACCTGATACGACTGAAAAATCTGGGTTACGTAGAGGTGAGTTCCGGAGAGCCCGGAGCGGTATCATCTCCGTTTTACGATTCGGACAACCTCCGTCAATTCCACTTCAAAGCGACTAAAATCGGACTAAAACAGATCCAGAACCATGCAATTTGAAAGCCAAATCGGGGATGAAACCATAGAGGTGAGCCTCAACGACAGTGAAGGTAAGGCTACCGTTAACGGTAGCGAACTCCCGTACAGCCTCACCATTCAGGAAAATGGGCGTGTTCTCTTTCGAACCGGAACCAAACTATACAAAGTCGATAACATATCTGTAGAGAATCAAACCGTCTCCTTCTCCATCAACGGTAAGTTTGTTACTGCCGTTGTGAAAAATGAAGAGGAGCTGATGCTTGAAAAGCTTGGCTTTGACACCACTGCTGCAGCATCAATCGGTGTTCTCGAGGCTCCCATGCCCGGTAAAATCCTGGAGCTTTTAGTGGCCGAAGGTAATGAAGTGGAAGAGGGCGACCCCGTCATTATTCTGGAGGCGATGAAGATGGAGAATGAATTAAAAGCCCCAACATCCGGAAAAGTGGTCTCCCTGGAGGCCATTGCCGGTAACAGCGTAGAGAAGAATCAAATTTTGTTAGAGATCGAACCCCGTGGATAAATTTATCATAGAAGGACCTACCCCGCTAAAAGGAACCATACCAATCAGCGGCTCAAAAAATGCCGCACTGCCTTTAATGGCTGCTTCACTGCTTGGAGAGAGCGCAACCGAACTTACACTTGTTCCGAAACTTCAGGACATCTACACCTTCAACAATGTGCTTCGCGTTACGGGTGCTCGTGTGGATTTCCATGAGAAGGAGAATCGCCTCGTTATCGACCCAAAAAATCTCAGTTTTCCTGAGGCACCCTACGATCTCGTTAGAAAGATGCGTGCATCGTTTTATATGCTGGGAGCACTTGTAGGCCGCACCGGCCGGGCCAAAGTTTCGCTGCCCGGTGGCTGTGCATGGGGGCCCCGTCCCGTTGACCTTCACCTGAAAGGGTTTGAGGCGATGGGGATCAAAATCGATCTGCAACAGGGATATGTGAACGCCTCAATTGAGGGTGAAGAGGTTGAAGGGGGTGAATTTACCCTTGAACCAAGTAGCGTCGGGGCAACGGTGAACCTGGTACTCGGTGCCGTAAAGCGTGCAAAAAAGTTTGTGATCAAAAATGCCGCCAAAGAGCCCGATGTAGTGCTTCTCTGCAATATGCTGAAGCAGATGGGAGCCGATATTGAAGGAATAGGCTCCAGCGAGCTCACCATCAGGAGAACTGAGAAGCTGAAAGGCATCACGTTCTCCAACGATCCCGACCGTATCGAAACAGGTACCTTTATGATTGCTGCCGCAATGATTCCGGGATCCGACCTCACCCTCACCGGATGCAAGCCCACCGATCTCGGTGCCTTCCCGAAATCATTCCAAAAGCTGGGCGTCGAGTTCGATATTGACGATACAACGATTCGGGTCCGTAACAGCAACGGTATCAATGCTGTGAATATCAAAACCGATATCTACCCCGGATTTCCTACCGATCTGCAGGCTCAGTGGGCAACCATGATGACGCAGGCCGAGGGTGAGAGTAAAGTCACCGACACAATCTATTTTGATCGCTTTAGCTATGTACCCGAACTGAAACGCCTCGGGGCTTCACTTAAAGTGGACAAGAATAAGGTGACCATCAGTGGAAAGACCCCTCTCACAGGAGCCTCGGTAATGAGTACCGACCTCAGGGCCAGCGTTAGCCTGGTGATGGCTGGAATGGCTGCAGAGGGCAAAACCGAGGTTTTAAGGATCTATCACCTGGATCGAGGCTATGAAAATTTGGAGAAGAAACTGAATAGCGCAGGTGCTTCCGTAACCAGAGTCACCGACAACTAACACCGCTGTTCTCTTTCTTGATTCAATATTTAATTATTAGAGAACTTTCCGTTATATTGTTTTATTGATTGATTTTGTATGCAGATCAACAAGAGATTCAAGTAAATACTTATTTTTGTTTAGCTTAAGAAACATACTTTCTCACTTCTTTTTACTGCTCGGGGCGGTCTGCCGCTCATCGGGCCGGTTTGAGACCTCCTATTCCGGAGATTTCGGACCTTTGCATACAGATAACCCTTTTCCTAACAGGAATTATAACGTTGAGGCAACTCGCTCAGCCTATGCAGCTGAAAGCTACCACGAACCCTATCTGCCATATTTCAGCTCTGCTCAGATCTTTTTGATGGTGAAATGCAGGCTTAGCGAATTGCTGATGAAATTTCACATCATACATGAAGAACCAGATTATTATTCACTCCTCGGGCAAACAGACCCGAGTTGCACTTCTCGAAAATGGAGAGCTTGCACAGCTATTTATAGAGTCTGAAGAGAACCAGCGCACCGTTGGTGATATCTACCTCGCCCGCGTTCACAAAGTGATGAGCGGCATCCGCGCAGCTTTTATTGACGTGGGAATGGAAAAAGATGCATTCCTTCACTTTTCTGATGCCGGAGACCACCTTGGCGACTATATCAAGAAACTGAACGGTGAAAAGAGTATATCCAAATCTGCCGCTTGTGAGCTTGAAAAGTTTGATAAACTCTCCAATAACGACAAGCAGATTCTGGCCGGTAAACTACTCCGCAACAATCAGAATCTGCTGGTTCAGATCGTAAAGGAACCGATTGGGTCTAAAGGGCCACGCGTTTCAACCGACATCACAATTGCGGGCCGCTTTCTGGTACTCATCCCTATGGGCGAGTACATTGCACTCTCCAAAAAGATCAATAACAGACGCGAGCGTCGAAGGCTTAAGAAAACCGTTGGCGATATGCTTCCGGAAGGATTTGGCGTTATTGTACGTACAGTAGCTCAGGGACAGGATAAAGAGGCGATTGAAGAGGATATGCGAACCGTCCTGAAGAAGTGGGACCGCATTCTGAACAAGCTTGAGACATCTAAGCCCCCTACACTACTCTACAAGGATCTCGATATTACCGAGAGCCTTATTCGCGACCTTTTTGCCAAACAGTATGATCGTGTTCTGATTGATGACTATCAGCTCTACAAATCTGTAAAGAGCTATGTATCCCAGATTGCGCCCAAAATGCTTCCAAGCGTTCAGCTCTACAAGGGCAAGGATCATATCTTTGACCATGTAAACATCGGGCACGACGTCAACTCCATCTTTAGCCCGAGGGTGCGAATGCCCTCCGGTGGTTACCTCATCTTTGAACAGACCGAGGCGATGTATGTGGTGGATGTAAACTCCGGCCCCTATGCAGCCAAGGAGAAGCAGGAAGACAACTCTCTCAAGACCAACCTCGAAGCGGCCCGCGAAATTGCAAAACAGCTGCGGTTGCGAGACATTGGCGGTATCATCGTTGTAGACTTTATTGATCTGCGTAACGATAAAAACCGCAAGAAGATCTATGACGAGCTGAAGAAAGAGTTCAAGAAAGATCAGGCTAAAACCAATCTCATTGGAATGAGCGACTTTGGCCTGGTGCAGATCACCCGGCAGAGAATTCGCCCGAGCGTGGTCAACTCCGTATCCAAAGTCTGCCCTATGTGTGGCGGAACCGGAACAGTTGTGAGCCAGGATACCATTGTAACCGACATCGAGAGCTGGATCAGCAAACTGAAGTACAGCACGGAATACAGGGCGGTCGACATCTACATCAATCCATTTCTGCACTCCTATCTCACACGCGGTGTATTCAGCCAGAGAATGAAATGGATCTTCCGCTACAAGGTAAAGGTAAATCTGATCGCTGATGAGAACACCTCCCTCAACGAGTTCAAAGCAACCCTGACCGGTTCAGACCTCGAAATCACCGATGTAGTACTTCAGGGAGAGTCGATCGACAAGATCCTGGAAGCGCGTCAGGAGCAGATTAAAGAGATTGAGCCCGAAACCAATGGAACCAATACGCTCGACTACTACTCTAAGGATGACAGGAACGGCAAGGGCAAGGGCAACGGTTCGAAGAGCAGCCGGCCCAAGCGACCAAAGCGCCCTGCACGACAGAGCGACTAAATTGGTTACGTAATGAAGTGAGTGCCTGCAGATGGCGGGCACCAAACTCCCCTCAACAGAGAATTTTTATAATTAGTGATGACAAACCTAAAAAACCTGCACGCAACCACGGTGCTTGGCATCATCCATGATGGTAACGTAGCCATCGGAGCAGATGGCCAGGCTACCCTGGATAAGACCGTAATGAAATCGACTGTAAAGAAGGTGAGAAAGCTTCAGGATGGATCCATCCTGGCCGGTTTTGCCGGTTCAACAGCCGACGCCTTTACGCTTTTTGAAAAATTTGAAGAGAAACTGAACAGCTATAATGGCAATCTGCAGCGCGCAGCCGTAGAGATGGCCAAGGAGTGGAGGAAAGATAAATTCCTTCAAAAACTTGAAGCTCTGCTTGTCGTTATGGATAAAGATACCCCCCTGCTCATTTCAGGGCAGGGAGATGTGATTGAACCGGATGATCAGATACTGGCCATCGGTAGTGGAGGCTCTTTCGCCCTGGCTGCCGCGCGTGCCCTGAAAGATAACGCACCCGAACTGAGCGCCAGAGAGATTGTTGAAAAGTCGCTGCATATCGCTGCAGATATCTGCATCTACACAAATCACAATCTGACCATTTTAGAAATTGAAGAGTAATATTATGCAAGTCCAAACCATTCAAAAAAACCTGACCCCGCGTCAGATCGTAGCCGAACTTGACAAGTATATAATTGGCCAGAAAAATGCCAAACGATCGGTCTCCATCGCCCTCAGAAACCGCTGGCGGCGACTGAAGTCTGATCCCGAAATCAGGGACGAAATTGTACCCAATAACATTCTGATGATCGGCCCTACCGGTGTCGGCAAAACTGAAATTGCACGCCGACTGGCCAAACTGGCCGGTGCTCCATTTATAAAAGTGGAAGCCTCCAAGTTTACCGAGGTTGGCTATGTAGGCCGCGATGTGGAATCGATGATTCGCGATCTCACCGATCTTGCCGTGAACATGGTGAAAATGGAGATGCAGGAGCGAGTGAAAGAGAAGGCCGCTGAAATTGTTGAGGAGAAGATTCTCGACATTCTCATCCCGCCGGTTCGGAAGAAGTCTCCCTCCAATTCCAACTCCACGTCAACCTCCACAGCCGGCAGCGGTGAAGTGGGTTTCAACCCCGATCAAGCCACAGACGCTGAGCTGAATGAACGAACCCGGGAGCGGTTTCGTGAGAAACTAAAAAACGGTGACCTGGAAGATCGAAAAATCGAGATCGAAGTCGACTCCAAGAAGACACCAATGATGCAGGTCTTTGGTCCACAGGGAATGGAAGAGATGGGCGTAAACCTTCAGGATATGCTCGGCAATCTCACCCGCGGTGGGAAGAAAGGAACCAAGCGAACGCTGCCAATCAGTGAAGCACGCGAAGTAATGATCGAGCAGGAAGCTGAGAAACTGATCGATCATGAGGCAGCCGTACAGGAAGCGCTCGACCGCGTTCAGAACCAGGGCATCGTATTTATTGATGAGATCGACAAAGTTGCCAGCGACTCCTCTTCAAGCAGCAAGGGTGGCGGAGAGGTAAGCCGCCAGGGTGTTCAGCGAGATCTTCTTCCAATAGTTGAAGGAAGTACCGTAAACACCAAGCACGGTATTGTGAAGACCGATCACATTCTTTTTATCGGGTCAGGTGCTTTTCACGTATCGAAGCCATCAGACCTTATTCCTGAACTGCAGGGACGATTTCCAATCCGTGTAGAGCTGAACTCTCTTACGGAAGAGGATTTCTTCAATATTCTCAGTCAGCCTAAAAACGCACTCACCAAGCAGTATCAGGCAATGGTACAGTCGGAGGGTGTTACAATTAACTTTACGGAAGAAGCAATTCGCGAGATTGCCAAAATTGCTGCGCAGGTTAACCGGGATGTGGAGAATATTGGCGCAAGACGGCTTCATACCATACTCTCATCCCTGCTGGAAGAGTTGCTGTTCGCTATACCGGACGACATCAGCAGCGGAGAAATTAACATCGATAAAGAGTATGTCGATAAACAGCTCAATGACCTTGTAACCAATAAGGACCTGAGCCACTACATTCTTTAATTTTTCCCACCCTGTTAAATCACCCGGCTGCTCAGTGCAGCCGGTTCTGTTTTTAAGATTTGATGGGAAATTGCCGGTAAATGAAGCTATTTCATGTAAAAATGTTCAAAATGAAAAGTTAAAGAAACGTTTTAACCAAATCTTCGTTAGAGAAAAGTGTATGGTTTTTCAAATGCTCGATTACTATACTCTATGTCAGAATCCTACGTTAGATGATCAACCCCGAAAATAATTTGCGATGTCATTGAAGAAATTCTTTGCGCCACCACTTGCTCTGCTACTCATTTTATCTGCTGTTTGGCTCACCGGGGCAGATAAAGTCGTAGTCAAAAATGAAATCCATCAGGATAACCTTCACAAATACCTGCAGGTGCAGAGGCGTGTTGTGGACAATTATTTCGGTGAAGTTTCCGTAAATCAGCTCTTTGAAAAGTCTCTCTCAGGACTTGTTAAAGGCGTTGAGGACTCTACACTCTCTATTGAAGGTACTCCTCTGGACACTCTTGCTAATCATGACATCCAAAACCTGAGAGACTCCTTCAATAAGTTTGAGGAAGCCTATCTCTACATAGCGAATAACTATCCCGACAAGGATATGAAAAAAATGACGGAGAGATCGATACGCTCAATGCTGAGTATTCTGGATCCGCACTCCGTCTATATCGAGCGTGATGAAAGTGAGCGAATTCAGGAAGATTTTGATGGCAAATTTCAGGGCATTGGGATTCAATTTAACATCATTCAGGATACCATTACAGTAATTACGGCCATTTCAGGTGGCCCAAGTGATCAGCTTGGAATTCTTTCCGGTGACCGTATCACGAAAATCAATGACACCAGCGCTGTTGGTTACTCCAATGAAGACGTGATGAAACGACTACGCGGGCAGAAGGGAACCACCGTTGACGTACAAATCAAGCGTCCGAGAAACCCGAACCCGATCAACTTCACAATCGAGCGGGATGATATTCCCCTTACGACGATCGATACCCACTATATGCTGGATGAGAATACCGGCTATATCAAGATCAACCGTTTTGCAGCCACCACACATGAGGAGTTTCTCGCATCGGTAAGCGACCTGAAAGACCAGGGCATGGAGAAGCTGATGATCGATTTCAGAAATAATCCGGGTGGTTATCTCAGTCAGGCGATTGCCATTTCTGAAGAGTTCTTCCCCAGAAACACGAAACTTGTATCTACGGAAAGCCGCCACACACGATTTAACGATGAGGTGAGATCACGTCGTGACGGTGTTCTCAAGGACATGCCGGTTATAGCGCTTGTAAACCAGGGCTCCGCATCGGCAAGTGAAATTGTAAGTGGCGCCATTCAGGATCACGACCGCGGGATTGTTGTAGGACGCAGAACATTTGGAAAGGGACTCGTTCAACAGCAGTATGAGCTGATCGACGGCAGTAATATCCGGGTAACGATCTCCCGCTACCTCACGCCATCGGGTAGGCTGATTCAGAAGCCGTTCGACGAGGGAAGTGAAGACTACGCTTTTGAGATCCGACATCGTACATCTGACGCAACTATGGATGCAGAGAAGTTCAAGGATCAAGTTCCGGATTCACTTCGGTTTAAGACCGCAGCCGGACGAGAAGTATTTGGTGGCGGTGGAATCATCCCTGACTTTATCGTACAGGAAGATACCACCTCTTCACCCTACCTCTTTAACTTCATGCTTGCAAACCGGGTTGACTTCGACTTCGTGAGAGACTACCTCGACCAGTACGGAGATGACTTCCGAAGCCAGTGGGAAGATGACTTTCAGGCCTTCCGCGCCAACTTTTCATGGAGCGATAAGGACCGCGCGATGTTCCTCGCCATGATGAAGGAGAGCGGCATGGAGATAGTTGATGATGTTGATGAACCAACTATCGAAGATAATAATCTGAAGCTAACCCGCTCACACTTTAACGAACTTGTATGGATGAACCATGGCCGCATGAAGGCTGAAATTGCCCGACAGGTTTGGGGATCGGAGTACTTCTACCCGATCGTGAACGACCACTTCAACGAAACCCTCAACGAGGCTATGAAGCTTTGGGGCGAAGTTGAACAGCTCGAGCAGTTTGCCCAGAGACAGGCACAACTCATGCGACAGCAGCGAAACTAAGAATCCACACGGCTTAGAAACAGATATTTCGAAACAGTAAGGCTCCTTCATTGGGGCCTTTTTTGTTTATGTTCGCTCTGCGCTAAGCTCTTAGCAATTCGTTTAGCGATAAACCCTGAAGCGGTCCGTTATTGTTATCGCCGCCGTCTCTGCACGCAATCTCTTGCTGCCAAGTGAGTAGGCTACAGCTCCTTTCTCGTTCATCAACTTGCGCTCACCATCAGAAAACCCGCCCTCTGGTCCAACGATCATCCCAATCCGATCAACCTCATCTCGAAGCGACAGAGCACTCTCCCCGTCTTTTGTCTCGTCGGCCGTAATAAGCCGACATTCGGCGCCAATTGAACCGATTGCCTCTTTCAGTGAAGGATGTATCTCAACTTCAGGCAGCCAAAAACGTAGTGACTGCTTCATTGCCGCTAATACTGCGGCCTCTGCCCTCTCCATCCGTACATTCTGCTTCTCGCTGTGATCCCCATGGAAAAGGTGGATTCGGTTCACGCCTAGCTCCGTACACTTCTCCACGGCAAATTCGAGCCGGTCTCTCTTCTTGATAACGCCGAGCAGAAGAATCAGTTCAGGAAAAGGCTTCTCTTCAAATTTCGATTCGATGATCTCGGCAGTTAACCGATCCTTCTCTGCCTCGGTAACCTTGCCTCGATAGTGATGCCCTGCTCCATCTGTGATATCGATACGGTCACCTAAGCGATACCGCATCACCCTGGATGCATGCTTCGCCTCCTGCCCGGTAAGAGAGACATTGGGAGGAGTAACCAGATTTTTTGGTGTGAAGAAGAGGTTCATCAGACCGACCGTTTATCCGGTTTCAGCAGATCAAATTTGGTCTCACCGGTTTCAAGCATCCGTTTGATGTAGGGTACACAGAGTTTACAGTTCGTGCTGGACAACCCTGCCTCTCTCAACTCCTCAACGGAGTTTAAACCACGTTCCCGAGCAATCTCTTTGAGCTCGAGGAATGAGGTTTCATGACAAATACAGCGGTCAACAACCATCGTTTAGAGTTCCTGCCTGAAATGTTTTCCGAGTTTCAGCCCCTGCCCCTGATAGTTGCTCTTAATATCGGTCCCGTAGATAAATTCAGGAATTTCGCTGTTTGGTTCGAACGCCATGCTGCAGAAAGTCTGGCCATGTTCAATTAAAAACGGAACATCGTGTGAACGAACCTCTAGAACGGCTCTTGCGCCACCATCCTCGACGGTACCGCCAAACCCGCTGTCAAAAAAGCCTGCGTAGTGGGTGCGAAGTTCACCCGAACCCGTGTCGTAGGCGATCATCTCGGCCGCAAGATGGGTAGGTATGCGGCACCGCTCTTTTGAAGCAAAGATATAGAATGCTTCCGGCTCCAGAATGAGGTGGTCATCGTTGCCAGCCCTGATCGGTTCCCAGAAATCTGAAACGGCGTAGTAATCGATGTTATCCAGATCGATCAGATCGCGATGCTTTTTGGCCTTATAGCCAAGAATGTCATCTTTGTCTCCCTGCAGGTTTACGCTCATGAATAAGCCGTTGTTCACCTTGACGGAGTTGAGGTCGAGCGGCTCTCCGTTCTCACCAAAAAGCAGTGGATCACTGCTATGTACCCGAAGCAGATCCTGATCGCTAAGTGTGGTGTGTCCATGCCGGATACGAAGCTGATTGAGCCTGTGCCCGGTTCGAACCTTAACCGGAAATGATTTGGGTACCACCTCAAGCCAGAGATTGCCGCTGAAGCCGGGCTCAATCTCCTCAAACCGGTGTGTATAGTCGGTGATCACCCTCGTAAAGATATCGAGCCTGCCCGTTGTGCTTTTCGGGTTGGCTTTGGCGGTGAGATTCTCTTCAGAGATGAGTTTTACCGGACCGGACTCACCGTTTCCGTTAAAGAGCTTTTTCTGTGATGAGTAGTGCACCGAGGGGAGATTCAGCTTCTCCAGAAGCGGGATGATGTAGACGCAGTTCGGTTCAAGAACAGCACCATCTTCGATCGAAAAGGAGTACTGGCAAAGTTTATCGATCTTCTGCTGAACCGTCTCCTTTTCGGGAAGGAAGCTGCTTCTCACGCGATAGGCGCGGGTTCCCAGCCGCAGATCAATAGAGTTTGGCTGAAACTGATTCTCCTCAATCGGGAATCCATCCTCTGAGGTTAGAATACCGGCTTCCGACAAAATTTTAAGTTTCTGAACCGGGAGAATTCCTTTGGTTCGCAGTGTAACTTCGCTAATGGTTTCGCTCATTCCGCATCTAATTTTTAATGAAGAGCGAAGTTAACAATTTATGTCTTTAATTTCTGAACAAGAGACTCACCTCTTCAGCTCTGCCAAAAAATTCTCTGTCGACTCGCGGATCTTCTCCTTCTCTTCGTCCGATTTTTTGTTGTCGAACATATTGACCATAAAATTGACCCTTCCACTGTCGTTAAAGGTCTCGCGCTGCTTGTCCACGAAATTCCAGTAGAGGTAGTTAAACGGACAGGCTTTTTCGCCCGTCTTTTTGGTAACACTGTAGCTGCAGTTGCGGCAGTAGTCGCTCATCTTGTTGATGTAGTTACCGTTCGATATGTAGGGCTTGGAAGCCAGCACACCCCCATCAGCAAATGTGCTCATTCCCAAAACATTTGGCAGCTCAACCCATTCGTATGCATCCGCATAGGCAAGATGAAACCAACGGTTCAGCTCTCGCGGATCGGTTTCGGTGAGGTTGCTGAAGTTGCTCAGAATCATCAATCTCTGAATGTGGTGAGAGTAGGCCTCCTCCAATACCGGCTTAACGCTCTGCTCCATACAGGTCATCTTCGTTTTGCCGGTCCAGTAGAGTTCGGGTAGCTTTTTCGTAAATCCAAAGTGGTTTGCATCCCTCACCTCAGGCATCATCGCCTCATAGTAGATCCGGATATACTCCCGCCAGCCGATGATCTGCCTGATAAACCCTTCGACCGAATTTAGCCGTGCACTCCCGTCATGATAGGCATGAATGGCTCTATCACACACTTCACCAGGAAGCAAAAGTCCGTTGTTCAGGTAGAGCGAAAGCTGTGAGTGAAACAGCCGGTGATTTCCCATTTTCAGAGCGTCTTCATAGGGGCCAAATTCATCCATTCGATTCTCAATAAAGTCGTCCAAAAGCGAGAGTGCATCACTCCTTGTTACCGCATAGCGAAAGCCATCCAGCTTTCCGAAACTATCGGGAAAGTACGCCTCCACCATCTCCATCACCTCCTTGGTGATCTCATACTGTTCGGGCACGGATATTTCGGGCAGGGGATGATCTTTTGGCAGGGATTCCCGGTTCTGATCGTCGTAGTTCCACTCTCCTCCCTCCGGTTTATCTCCATCCATCAGGTAGCCGGTCTGCCGTCTCATCTCACGATAGAAATACTCCATTCGATAGCCCGGCTCAATCTTCTCTTTCCACTTCTCGGCATCAGCCAGGAAGAATCCGTTTGGAAGTTCACGGCTCTGCCCGCCAAACTGATCAGCGAAAGAACGAATCCGTTCCCGACTGTCCCACTCAGAGGGAGTCATATATATAAAGGTACCATCAAACCCCTCAAGAAGCTCTTCAAGTCCGTCGTTGAAATGTCCGTTGGTAGAGTGATAAAGAACGGGGAATCCGGCTTCATGACACTCAAGGGCGAAGTGCCTCATGGAGCTCAATACCAGGGTTGCCTTTATTTTATGGTGTGGCAGCTCGCTCCCCTTTTCACGGCTCTCCATGAAAATAAGCAGCGGCTTCTCTTTACGAATTCGGCCGGGCCACGCCTTCAGGTTCAGCTGATCGTGGAGAATAAAAACAACCTCTGAGTAGTCTGAAGGATTTTTTTTCTTCAGAACCTGATCGATTTTTGTTAAATAAGGTCTTGGCATCTGTCTCCTTTTTCGAACAGAATTGTTTTTAAAAACGAGACGTTCCGGTAACGCCCGTATAGTTAATATTAAAGTTGTAGTATTGGCTTGACATTTATCTATTTTACTAAGTAATTAGTACTGAATATTCAATTACTGTTTAATGACGTCATTAACCAAATAGAAGGACAACAAATGAGAAAATCACTCACACCGCTCGGAGAAACAGAAATGGAAGTGCTCAACCACGTCTGGAGCCTTGGAGAGGCATCCGTAGCCGAAGTTCGCGAGCTGATCCTGAAGGATCGAAAAGTAGCCTACACCACCGTAATGACGGTGATGAAAAATCTGGCTGATAAGAAATATCTGAAATACAGAAAAGAAGGTCTTAGCTATATCTACAGTGCCGCAATTAAGCCTGAAGATGTCCGATACAATCTCGTTGACCGCCTCGTGGATAAAGTGTTTCATGGTTCACCCAAGGATCTGGTGCAGGCCCTGGTTCAGAACGAAAAGCTTTCTGATGACGAGCGGAAAGAGATCAAAAAGATGATTGACGGAATCGAGGATTAAACGATGGAACAGCTATTCTTTCGCAGTGCCGATTTTGCAAGCAACTTATTCTCAGCAGGCTGGCTTCCGCTAACCATCTGGACGCTTGCAGCGTTACTCATCTGGATGGTTCTGCGATGGAATGACTCCATTCATCCGGTATACCAATACCACTCAAGGCTGGCCATCATCATAGCATTGCCGGCAGGTTTTCTACTGCTCCTTGCACTCGAAGCCGCTCAGGGACTATTCATCCCTGCCGCATCTGAAGCCACACTGAAGGTGTTTTACGTGACCTCACCTATTGAGATCGGTCTTTCGCAACCTGCAGAGGAGTCCGCAATTCCATTTACCACCTGGCTCAGTGGCTTTGCTTTCCTCTTGATTGCCGGAGGTGCACTCCTTACGCTGATCAGGTTCGTAGCACAGTGCGTCCAGCTAATGCGCCTCAGGGCTTCATGCAAACTCATGCCCGTGAGCGATCTGCCCGGTCTGAGTGATGAGAACAGAAGCCTGCTTGGCGAGTTGGGCAAGCTTGTAAAAATTGCATTCATCGAAAAGGATGTCGTACCCGTCACCTTCGGTTTTCGAAAACCGGTAGTGATACTCCCATCTAAACTGCAGAGTGAGCCCGAGAAGATGAATCTGGCGCTCTGTCATGAGTTGACACACATTCGCCAAAACGACTTCTTTTCACACATGGTCGTGACAATTACCCAGGCAATTTTTTGGTACCATCCGCTGGTTCATAAGCTCCGAACTGAACTGATTGAGTATCGTGAACTTCGGTGCGATAGTGCCGTGCTGGCAAAGAGTTCAGTTTCCCGCAAGAAGTACGCTTCTCTGCTGCTTGAGCTGATCCCCATGCCAAATATCGACAAAGAACTTTCCGTTAATATGGCTCAGGAATCATCAAACCTTAAAAAGAGGATCACCATGATTTCTCAAAAAAAGCACCTTAAAACGATTCCGGGGCGGAGTAGTCTATCCCTTCTGGCCGCTATCTTCTTCTCAACAGCGATCGTAATGGCCTGCACCGACATGCAGACCCACACCGTTTTTGATGATGAGGACCTTAACCTCATGACAGACATCGACAGATCCGGAGATCGCGGTTATCATCAGATTGTCATCTTTTTGAGTGAAGAGGACCAGGCTGAACGCCATGAAAATAAAATGTCACAGCTTCAGTATCTCCAACCAGATCATATCAAATCGATCGAGATCCTAAAGAATGAAGCAGCTACCAGTAGATTTGGTGAGCGCGGGGAGAAAGGTGTCATCATCGTAAATACCAATCTAGACCCTGAATCGTACAATACCGTTCTGGAAACAATGGGTCTGGAACGACAGGATATCCAGGTTGATATCTCCAATGATGAGCCTGCTGAAGACTACTTTGTGGTGGTAGAGGATATGCCGGAGCTGATTGGCGGCCTGCAGACTCTTCAACAGAAAATACGCTATCCGGAGATGGCCCGAAGGGCGGGTATTGAAGGGCGTGTCTATGTCCAGTTTATTGTGAATGAAGAGGGGCAGGTAGAAAACCCGCAGATCATCCGTGGTATAGGTGGCGGTGCCGATGAAGAAGCACTTCGCGTTGTGAGCGAAGCAGAATTCCGTCCCGGTATGCAGCGCGGGCGACCGGTTCGGGTTCAATACTCTATCCCGATTTTGTTCAGACTGGCAAGTGGTGAACAAACTTCGGCTCCAACTTCTACACCAGCAGAACCGGCTATGTTGACGATTACCGGATATGGTGGCAACTAATCCTCACCTCAGATGACTTTTAACCCATAAGCTGAGCCATAGCTTACGGTAGAAGGCGAAGTTTCTCATGAAGCTTCGCCTTTTTTTATAGCCGCAATTCTCTATCTTTAAACCGTTCATCTGCAGAATTAATCGACCTGCAAGAAAAGAAGCAGCAAGTGGTAAAAATTTTATCAGAGTTTATCAGAGTAATGATGACTCTTTAGGTGAACTTCAGAGCTTTTTAGCACAAGTTCTCAGAAGACGGATACTTTTTTTATAACATCTTTGCAACCTGCTTCTTTTCTTTACGTATCTGTTTAAACAGGTATCTGACAACATTGAATAAGGACATATTTATGCCGGCTAAGCTCAGAAAATCACGCACCGACAAGATGATTGCTGGTGTTTGCGGTGGAATCGCAAACTACTTCGGAATGGATTCCACGATTATTCGCATCATCTTTGTGATTCTTGGATTCGTTTCCGGGGGTACAATGGTACTGCTCTATTTTATTTTTGCGTTGATTATGCCTGATTAGGAATTCCATTTGGATTCCTCTCCCCCGCTCGCCATCTTCTCTGAAACCATACACTAACTTTCGATGGATGATCGTAGCTATTTCCGGCGATATTGAGCGTGCCAAAGCCTGGGAAAAGCATCTCCGTCAGATTCGTCAGGTCAGGGAAGTGGTTATCTCGTCTGAGCTGCCTCAGAGAAGTGAGGCAGATGCACTTATTCTCATCGATCACGAACCCGGAGATCTCTCCGAACTTACCCGCGCCATCCGTGCCGGTTTTCACACATTTCATATAGCCCGTCTTGAAGATCGCGCCGAAGAGCTCCAAAAGATCCATGAACTCTCCAGGGAGGCTGGCGTTCAGGTACAGATGTCTCATTGGCCATCACTCAACCTTTCCGGCAGCCGAATACGGAGCGAAATTGGAAAAATCGAGCATATTCAGGTTCGAAGAGAATCGGCACTGGTACAGGGAAAACCGGACAGTGATCAACTTTTCAGAAACTGGAGTGATGAGGTTGCCCTGGCCGTCAATTGGATAGGTGGAAATCTTCATCATGCCGAAGCAAAACCAATTCAAATCTCCGGTTCAGATACCGGGCTATCGATTACACTCCGTTTCGACGACTCTTCTCTCGCTTCTTTTCAGTTCTTTATGGGATCTGAGAAACCGCTTCACCGAAGAGTGTTTGCCGGAAGATCGATGGTTTGCGAAACGGACGTCTTGAGTGGCAACATGCGTTTTCTCCATAAAAGTGACAAGGGACATCAGATTGTCCGTGAATATAGTTCCGATCCCGCCGGAACAGCCGTTTGGTCGCTTCAGCAGTTCTTTAAGTCGATCCGGATGAAATCTGACACGCTCTTCACACCATATACGGCCTACCGCTCTGCTTTAATCACTGACAAGATTAAAAAGCTGCTCCGCTAAACTCATTGTCAGGCTAAACTACCCCTTCATCTTCAACATCTTAAACGCCATTTTAAGCTTCCCTTGCATTGATTCGCCACTCGAACCAATACTACATTTAGCGAAACATACCTTATTCCTGATTTTATATAATCCCGGATAAAGAGATAGGTATAGGACGGTCAGTGAGTGTAGAATAAGATAGATATATCATTTTACCTAAATCTAACAAACTGATGTCGAACGTAAATCATTACAAGCCAATATTTTTCACCATCTCTCTATTCATTCTGTCTTCACTTGCTCTCTACTCTTGTGGAACGGATGCTCATGAATCTGTACTAAAAGATCAGAATGGTACTCTTGTTTGGGGTGGATCCCCTGCATTAGATGGACTGGGTATGTTGTTTGAAACGGCAGATACCACCTATGGCGTACCCGGTAACCGGGAGGATTTTTCAACCCTATTTCCTGATAGCGAAAATAGGATTGAAGTAATTGCAGATGTTAAGTTGACCGGTGAAAATACAGCCAGAGGTTGGTTGGTAACATTTCCAAAAGTTGAACTGAAGAACATCAGACCGGCCGAATAGTGATAGCTACCTGTCACTTTAAGATATTTAGTCCCGCATTTATCAACCCTTCATCTTCAACATCTTAAACGCCATTTTAAGCTTCCCGCGCGACATCACCGAGTCGATGAAGTTGAACTGACCACCGGAAAGTTTCTCCCCGCCGTCGATTGTTACGGTTTCTCCGGTAATGTAGGGGGCCATATCACTCATCAGGAATGCGGCAAGATTGGCCAGTTCTTCGCGTTCGCCATAGCGGGCTGCAGGGATTCGTTCAATGTATTTCTTTTCAAACTTTTTGGTTGGGAAAAGACGTGTCCATGCACCCTCAGTTGGGAATGGCCCCGGAGCGATGGCATTGACTCGAATTCCGTAGGTTCCCCATTCATAAGCAAGTGAACGGGTCATCGCCAGCACACCGGCCTTGGAGCAGGCGGATGGCAGCACAAACGCCGAACCGGCATCCTCAGCATAGGTGGTTACGATATTTAGAATATTCCCCTTCTCTTTCTGCTTGATGAGATGATTACCAAAATGGTGCGTACAGTTAAAGCTCCCGTGCAACACGATATCAACGATCGCCTTAAACCCGCCGGGTGAAAGATCCTCAGAGGCACTCAAAAAGTTACCCGCTGCATTATTTACAAGGCCTGTTATTTTCCCAAAATCTTTGATGATTGCTTCGAACATCTCCCCCACAGCCTCATACTCACGCACGTCACAAGCGTAGTACCTGACCTTCGCTCCATGTTCTTTCAGTACCTCTGTGGCATCCTTTAATTTTTTTTCGGTCCGCCCGCATATGGCAATATCCGCCCCCAGCTCAGCAAACTTCTTCGCCATGGAGAGCCCAAGGCCACTTCCACCGCCGGTAATGAGGATGACTTCGTTTTTTAGGGTGTCTTCTTTGAACATATTATTAGTCTTGAGATTTGAGTCGTGAGTCGTGAGTTTTTTCTACTTTTTAAAATTAACCAATAATCGAAAGCCTTAGCATGAATTTATAGTTACACCCGGGTCCTTCTCAAGACTCAGGACTCAAGACTCATTTCTATAGCTTTTCAAAAACCCCCGCAGCGCCCATACCACCACCAATACACATCGTTACCATGCCGTAGCGTTTATCGAGCCTGTGGAGGTCGTGTAGGATCTGTGTGGTGAGTTTGGCGCCGGTACAGCCGAGTGGGTGACCCATCGCGATCGCACCTCCGTTGATATTCACTTTTTCGGGATCAAGCCCCGCTTCACTAATAACGGCCAGCGCCTGCGCAGCGAACGCTTCGTTCAGTTCTACCAAGTCGATATCATTCAGCTTCAGGCCGGTCTGTTTCAATACTTTCGGGATCGCTTCAACGGGACCGATTCCCATAATTTCCGGTGCAACTCCGCCCACTGCAAAACCGAGATACCGAGCGATCGGCTTCAGGCCCAACTCATCCGCTTTTTTGCGGCTCATCACCAGTACGCCTGCAGCAGCATCATTCATTTGTGAGGAGTTTCCGGCTGTGACGGTACCGCCTGTTTTGAACACGGCGCGCAGTCCGCCGAGTGCTTCCATATTGGTATCCTTGCGAGGACCTTCATCCTTTACAAAGGAAAATTTATTCTCTTCCACTTCGCCGTCAGCGGTTACATACTTGTGAACCACCTCAACCGGTGTGATCTGCTCATCAAAGTACCCCTCTTCCCACGCTTTAATCGCCTTTTGATGGCTATTGAATGCAAACTGATCCTGATCTTCCCGGCTCACACCATATTTGTCCGCCACATTCTCTGCCGTCAGCCCCATGTTGATATAGACCTCCGGACGCTGATCAGCCAGATCGGGATTCGGTTGAAATGAAACCCCGCCCATCGGCACCTGGCTCATGCTCTCAACCCCACCGGCAATGATCACCTCCGCACCACCCGCCATGATCCTCTCCGCAGCCATGGCTATCGTCTGCAAACCCGACGAGCAGAACCGGTTGATGGTCATCCCCGGAACCGAGTCGGGCAGCCCTCCCAGAAATACTGCCTGCCGTGCAAGATTCATCCCCTGCGACCCTTCGGGAAAGGCACAGCCTACGATGACGTCATCCACCATCTCTGGTTTAACCGCAGGAGCGTGCTTTAATAGATCTTTGATGATTTCACCCATCAGTGAATCGGGACGAGTAAAACGGAGGGAGCCTTTGTTGGCCTTTCCGCAGGCGGTTCTTTTGGCGGCTACTAAAACAACTTCGTTGTTATTAGTCTTGAGTCTTGAGTCTTGAGTCATGAGGGTGGGATTGAGTTTGATTTCGTTGTTTCTTTTCCAGGGCGTAGAGCATTTTTTGGATTTCATTTAACTCTTCAAAGAGAGAATCAAAATCAGTTGGAACCAGGTATTCCAGGTTTCTTGCGATCAGTAACTGTGTTTCCAATTCACAGGCAGATCCGTAAGAAATTCCAAGAAAATTGGCGAACTCTTTCTTAGATCTTCGACCTGCGCCTTCAGCGATATTTGAGCTGATTGAGACTGCTGATCTCCTAATCTGTGAGGTTAATCCATAAAGTTCATACTTTGGAAAGTTAACGGTTTTACGATATACACTCGTTGCCAGTTCAACAGCACGCTTCCATACAATCAGATTTCTAAAATTATCCATGGTTCAACAGGTTTAGTTATGAATTGTCACTAACCTGTATGAACCCAAAATTTGAATCTCCTTACACTTTTTTTGATTTAGTCGTGAGTCTTGAGTCGTGAGTCGTGAGTCCTGAGTCTTGAGTCTTGAGTCTTGAGTCTTGTGGGTGGAAAAGTAGATTGAAATTAAAAAGGAAGCTCATTTTATGAATGGTTACATCAATTTAATTCAAAACTTGAATCCGAAAATCTCACGACTCAAGACTCAGGACTCACGACTAGTTTCTTAGAGGCTTCCCAGTCTTCAGCATATGCTCCATCCTCTTATGACTCCGCTCATCCTTGAAGCATTCAAGAATCGCTTCGCGCTCCAATTTCAGCACATAAGACTCCGGCACTTCCTGGGCTTCGCTGAGGTCTCCGCCGGTCATGATTTCGGCAACTTTTCCGGCCAATACCTTATCGTAGGGTGATGCCCACTTCGCTTCGGTCATGATGTAGACGGTAACATCCAGAACGCTCTTGCCGGTCTGGCCAAGTAGTTTGATTTTCGGTTCTGCCGGCGGACGATATCCCGCCTCGGCCATGGCACGTACCTGCTGTTTAGCGGTTGAAAGGAGCAAATCTCGGTGCATTACAATCATATCAGTGTCGCGCAGGTAGCCAAGCTTTTTCGCTTTGGGTGCGCCATCGGAGACTTTCGCCATACCGATCGTTTTAAACGCATCCTTCAGATAGGGAAGCGGATCGGCATCCTCATCCTCCTTCACATTCTCCATGGCGCGAAGCAGCAGCTCTTTGGTGCCGCCGCCTGCAGGAATCAGTCCCACACCCAGCTCCACCAGTCCGCAGTAAAACTCATGGTGTGCCACAACTTTATCACAGTGCATCATAAACTCTACGCCGCCGCCGAAGCACCGGCCGGATACAGCGCCAATCACCGGGAACGGCTGATATCGCAAACCAACCGCTACCCGCTGGAAACTCTCCACAGCATCTTTGATCATTTCAAAGTCACCATTTTGTAGCGCATGACCCGCTTCACCCAAGTTTGCACCATAGCTGAAATTCTCATGGTCATGACCGATCACCATCGCATCAAACTGCTCTTTTACAATCTCTGCGGCTTTATCTACCGACTTCACCAGTTCAAACCCGAGCGTCTGCTGCTTGGTCCGGAATTCGAACAGCGCCACACCGTCACCCATATCGTAGAGTCCGGCACTCTTGTTGCCCCATACCTCTTTTCCATTGCGCTTCAGTGAGGCAGCTGTTAGAGCTCCTTTTGCAGGTGGAGTCAGCTGATCAACGTTGCCGGTAGCCAGGTTGTAAACAGAACCGTCATTTTTATAGAAGGATTTCCGTCCGCTTTCGAGCATCTTCTTCACCGAATCGGGAACCGTTCGTCCCTCCTTTTCCATGCGCTTTACGGATTCTTCTACCCCAATCGCATCCCATCGCTGAAACGGCCCGAGTTCCCAGTTGAAGCCCCACTGCATGGCGCGGTCGATCGCTTCTACGGATTCTGCGATTTCGGGAATACGGTTCGCTGAATATAGCAGCAGATCGCAGTGAATCTCCCACAAAAACTTCCCGGCTTTATCATCCTGATTGACCAGGAATTTCAGTCGTTCGCCAGGGGTTTTATACTCTTTTTTGGCTTTGCCGGCCGATTCAAACGAGACGTCTATCTGCTTTTCGTACTTCAGCGATCCGGGATCAACCACATGGTATTCATTTCCTTTTTTGCCCTTCACTTTTTTGTAAAAACCATGCCCAGTTTTGTTGCCATGAGCACCATTCTCAACCATTTTTTTGAAAGCCTCAGGCAGCTTAAACACCTCCCTTCGCTCATCATCCGGAATAGCAGGATAGAGATTTTCAGATACGTGATTGATCACATCCAGTCCGGCCATGTCGGCGGTACGGAACGTCGCCGCTTTTGAGTAGCCGGTGAGGGTTCCAGTCAGAAAATCGATCTCCTCAGCACGAAACTTGCCATCAAAAAACCACGGCATCATCGCCGCCATCGAAAAGACGCCGATCCGGTTGGCGATGAAGTTGGGGGTATCCTTGCAGAGTACTGTGCCCTTTCCGAGAATTTTCTCGCAGAATCGGGTCATGTACTCCGTAACCGCATCATCCGTACTCTTTGTCGGGATGATCTCCAGAAGCTTCATGTATCGCGGCGGATTGAAGAAGTGCGTACCCAGAAAATGCGACTTGAACTCATCAGACACATCTTCACTGATTTGCGAAATAGGTAATCCGGAAGTGTTCGAACTCACAATCGTGCCCGGCTTGCGAACTTTCTCAAGCTTCGCCATCATATCCTTTTTGATGTCCATCCGCTCCACGATCACCTCACAGACCCAGTCAGCATCGGCAACCCACTCCAGATGATCCTCGAAATTCCCCGGTTTGATCCGCTCTGCCCAAGCAGGATCGCCCAGTGGCGCCGGGTTCATTTTAGTCAGTTTTTGAATACTCTCTTCCGCTGTCTTGTTCGGCCGTTTGGGATCATCCGATTTCAGGTCGAGCAGCTTCACTCTAAGCCCGGCATTGATGCAGTGCGCCGCAATCTGGCTGCCCATTACACCTGAGCCGAGGATGAGGACGTTTTGGATGTTTTTAGTCTTGAGTCGTGAGTCTTGAGTCATGAGGCTTATTGAATTAAAATCTTGAATTGTTCATTTCTTAGTCCATACATCTTGAATTAAGTCCCGGCCCTCTCAAGACTCAGGACTCACGACTCAAGACTACTCATCAGCATACATCCCCTCAATCTCCTCCTTAAACTTCTCGTGGACAACGGGACGTTTTACCTTCATGGTTGGTGTTAGTTCTCCGTTGTCGATGGAGAGTGGTTCTTCGAGCAGTACGAATTTCTTCACACGCTCCCAAGGGGATAGTTGTTTGTTGGCTTTTTCCATTTCACCCCAGATCAGCTCACGCACCTTCTCATCTTTTCCATAGGGCTTGGAGGGTTCAACTCCGTCTCTCTTCAGCCTCTTCAAAACATTGTCGTAGGATGGTGCAATCAGTGCCGAGCAGAACTTCTTCTGGTAGCCGATTACCACTGTCTGCTCAATGTAGCCCGAGCCTGAGATGACGTTCTCCACATTTTGTGGTGCCACATACTTTCCGGTAGAGAGCTTAAACATCGACTTCTTGCGATCGGTGATATAGAGGAATCCATCCTCATCGATCTTACCGATATCGCCGGTCATGAACCAGCCATCCTCGGTCATCACTTCACGGGTCTTCTCCTCATTTTTGTAGTAGCCCTTCATCACGTGCGGACCTCTGGTCAAAATCTCCTTGTCTTCAGCGATCTTAACTTCAATATCGCGAAGTGGCTTACCCGAAGTGCCGATTCTCATCGCGCCCGGAGTTTGAACGGTTATTACCGGTGATGTTTCTGTAAGCCCGTAGCCTTGCACACAGATAAATCCAATGGCGTTCATAAATTTAAAGACCTCCGGAGAGAGTGCAGCACCGCCACTCACCATTCCGCGGAGATTGCCACCAAACAGTTCACGAATCTTGCTGTAGATAAGTTTGTCGGCAATTTTATGTTTAACAGCTGCAAGACCTGATGGTGGATTTTCCGGATCGTAGTTCTCGGTCATGTAGATCGCCCAGTAGTAGAGGTTCTTCTTCAGGCCGGAGAGCTCCTGTCCTTTCACCTTCACACCGGTATGTATTTTTTCGAGCAGCCTCGGTACCGTTGCAAGGAAGAATGGCTTAACGTGGGTAAAATCATCCCGAATCTCCTCAATCACCTCGATGTAGTATATTCGGCAACCCATGCTGATATACATATACTCAATCATACGCTCGAAAACGTGTGACAGAGGCAGGTAGGAGAGCACATCCTTTTTGTAGAATTCTTCAACGCTGAAGGGGAGCTTCTCCAGGGATGCAACAACATTCGATGCGATGTTGTTCTGGGTTAGCATCACCCCTTTCGGCATACCGGTGGTGCCTGATGTGTAGATCAGTGTGGCCAGATCATCCGGTTTAACTGCGTCGCGGAGCTCTTCAAAGAGTTTCGGTTTCTCTTCATTTAGCTTTTTACCTGATTCCAGAATTTCATCAAACGGTTTTAGCTTCTTATGCTTCGACCCAAGGATGGAGATGATCGCTTTGACAGACTCCACTTCCTTGACAAGCGGTTTGGTTTCAGCAAACATCTCATCGTTCGAGACGATGTGAACTTTAGCATCCGAGTTCTCAAGAATGTATTTAATCTGATCGCCCGGCTGAGTGGAATAGATTGGCACATCAGCCGCTCCAATACTAAGTATTGCCAGATCACAAATTAACCACTCCGTAGAGTTCTCTGAATGGATAGAGACCTTATCACCCGGCCTCACACCCAGTTCATAGAGCCCCAGGGCAAAATGTTTAACCTTGGTGGTGAAGTCTGAGACGGACGTATCGATCCACTTTCCATCTCTTTTTACGGATGAAAAAAGGCCGGCCGGGTAGTTTTCAAGGCCTTTAAACAGAAGTTCAGGCAACGTCGTTTTATTTTCACTCATAGATGTAAAAAAGCGGTTTTCCTGCCAACAGACAGAGGTTAACACTGTTACTCAATAATTTACACAATGCTGTGACTTTTGAAAGCCCGATCGTAAAAAAGTTCAACTTTTTTGTAACTTTAGCCCCAATATCCCTAACGTTCTCCAAATTCTCCTAATTTATCACACCCTACAAACCCGCAAATTGAATATGAAGATTGAAGAAGCGATACGCCCCCGTGTGGAACAGATGTTCAATAATAAAAGGAAGGATATGGGGGATGTCCTCGGCATTGAGTTCACACACTTCTCAAGGGATGAACTGCGTGCCAAGATGCCGGTTAGTGAAAATACCATTCAGCCGTTTGGGATTCTTCATGGCGGTGCATCCGTAGCCCTTGCAGAGACACTAGCATCCATTGGTGCGTGGCTCAACCTGACTGACGAGAAACAGACGGCAGTGGGGCTGGAGATCAATGCCAATCACATAAAATCGGTTAAACTGGGCGGTAGCGTTATCGGTATTGCTAAACCGATTCACAAGGGGGCACAGACCCACGTTTGGGAGATTCGTATAGAAACTGAGAGCGGAAAACTGGTATGCATATCCCGCTGTACTCTCGCCATAATACGAAGGCGCTAAGTGATCTTTCCTAAAGCTCCTTGTAAGCGGTTCCGGTTTTTGTTTTATTGATTACTTACCCTTTGCCATTTCAACCAAACTTCCGGAAGTGATAATGAATATTAACGGAGCTTATAAGAAGAACAATACTTACGACGCCATTGTGGTCGGATCGGGAATCAGCGGCGGTTGGGCTGCCAAGGAGCTATGTGATAACGGACTTAAGACATTGATCCTTGAGCGTGGTCGCCCAGTTAAACATCGCGAAGACTACCCCACCGCTACACTCCATCCATGGGAAGAGAAAAATGCGGGACGCATACCGCAGGACGAACTGGAGCGAAACCCGATTATTGCCAGATGCTACGCCTACAACAACAATACCGAACACTTTTTTCTGAAAGATGAAGAACACCCCTACATTCAGGAGAAGCCGTTCGACTGGATTCGTGCTTATGTTGAAGGTGGCAAGTCGCTGCTATGGGCCCGTGGCGGACAGCGATGGAGCAAATATGATTTTGAAGGACCGGCTCGAGATGGTTTCGGCATAGAGTGGCCGATCACCTATGATGAATTGGCTCCCTGGTACTCGCATGTTGAACATTTTGTTGGATGGAGCGGAAATAAAGATGGCCATGAGCACCTTCCTGATGGTGACTTTCTGCCACCCTTTGAGATGAACTGCGTTGAAAAGGATATGAAGAGCCGGATTGAAGCCGCATTCCCCGGCAGATATATGGTTCAGGGGCGATGCGCTCACCTCACTGAAGTGCGTGACATTCACCGCGAGCAGGGCCGAGGGCTCTGCCTGGCTCGAAACTTGTGTTATCGTGGGTGTCCATATGGAGCATACTTCAGCTCCAACTCCTCAACTCTACCATGGGCAGAGCGAACCGGAAATCTCACAAAGCGAACACACTCTGTGGTGCACTCCATCATCCATGATGATGAAAAGGGAAGAGCCACCGGGGTTCGTGTTGTGGATGCCGAAACCAAAGAGATGACAGAGTACTACGCCAAAGTGATCTTTGTAAATGCGGCCTGTCTCAACTCCAATCTGATTATGCTCAACAGCACCTCCAACCGCTATCCCAACGGACTTGGCAACGATAGCGGTACTCTTGGCCGGTATGTTGGTTTTCATAACTATCGGGGCCGACTGGGCGCCACGGTTGAGGGTTATGAGGATAGCTACTTCTTTGGACGACGGCCTACGGGGCCGATCATGCCTCCATTCCGTAATGTCTTCCAGCAGGACAATGTGGATTTCCAGGGGAAATATCTCGTTTCAACCGGTGCGAACCGCTCCGGGTGGGGTCACGTGATCAATAGTGACGTGATCGGAAGCGAGCTGAAAAAACAGGCAGCTACTCCCGGTTCATGGAATGTCTATATGTCGATCTCCGGTGAAACCATTCCAAAATATGACAACCGTGTCTCCCTCAGCGAAGATGAGACTGATGACTGGGGAATTCCACAGCTGATTACTGACGTAGACTACGATGACAACGATGAGAAGATGCTCGAGGATTTCCTTGAGCAGGGACAAGAGATGCTCGATGCAGCCGGATGCAAAAATATCTGGACCAGTGACAGCAAACAGGCTCCCGGTCTCGACATCCATGAAATGGGTGGTGCACGCATGGGTAAAGACCCGGGCAACTCTGTTCTGAACAAGTGGAATCAGGTACATACCTGCAAGAATGTTTTTGTAACAGATGGCGCCTGTATGACATCCTTTTCCATTCAGAACCCCTCACTTATGTTCATGGCATTAACGGCACGTGCTGCCAATTACGCTGCTGAAGAGATCAAAAAGGGGAATCTATAATAACCAGAGATTGACCACTTTAATAAATCCCTCTTCGTCCCGGAGAGGGATTTATTTATGTATAGAGGTTATCCGGATCAACAGAAGAGAGTTCGGAGAAAAACCCGGCCAGTTTGTCGGTAAGATCATTGAAAAACCGCTCTCCCTTCTCTGCTGATGAGGCTGAAGGATCACCGATGCCGGTATCATCGGTTACCTGAGACCATTTTCGCTCGCTCCATGCCCACGACTCTTTAAACGCTTTCACTTTGGGTTCACGCTCCCGCCCGTCTCCGGCAACTTTCAGAGGGTGCACCAGCTCTCCGGCGATATACAACATAAGGCTGGTCTCCATCTCATCGGCATGATCACCCTCATGTTCAAAATAGTTCGATTTATCCAGCGCCTGAAACCAGTTGCATGTAGTGAGGAGCATCTCCGGATACTTTACACCCAGCTCCCGGAGCATTGTTTTGAAGTCGTTACCGCCATGCCCGTTCAACACCAGCAGCTTTCGGAATGTTTGGCTGTTCAGCACTTCAACAATATCATCCAAAATCTTGAGCTGCGTGCTGGGGTGCAGATTGATATCGAGTCGAATATCGGTCTGACCGGTGTTCACCCCAAACGGAATGGTTGGCAGAACCATCACCTTGGCACCGTTTTCCCACGCCTTACGTGCGGCTTCATCGGCTATATGGTCTGCCTGGATGTTGTCTGTTCCATAAGGAAGATGGTAGTTATGTGCTTCTGTGGCTCCCCAGGGAAGAATAACCAGATCAATTTCCTGTGTCTCTATCTCTTTCCAGCTCGAATCAGAGAGGTTATAGGGTCTCATTGGATATCAATTATTTTTAAATGAAAAAGGCATGCTCTCTCACAAGGGCATGCCTTCAGTTTATTCTGATACTAAAGCGTTAAATGGCCCAGGTACGGCCGATCTCCTCAAATGGCACACAGCCTTCATAGCGTCCCGGAGTAGGCTCGTAGCGAAGAACCTGTGTAGCTCCCGGCTCAGACCGGAAATATCCCAGAAGCGTCAGTTCACGAAATATCATGATAAACGGAGCATTTCCATCTTCATCCCGTCCATTTTCAAGAGCAACCCGATTGATTCCGTGTGTGTATTCATATTTCACTTCGTCGGTCATATCGTAGAAATCACCCTCAAGCTGAATCGTTGATTCTTCGTCAAAGCGATCCAGACCTGTCAGAAAGAGTTCACGCTGCTCATCGTTGTAGACCTCATTGACCATCGATTCGATAAATGCCGGTACGCCAGCCTGACTCGCGGATGGGGTATCATCTTCCGGCAAAATGACGTCGGCGAGTGTTGAAACCAGCCGTGCCTGTCTTCGGTTAAAGAGCACCGGCTCCCAATCCACATCCGGGCGAGCCGTACAACCGTTCAGCAGCCCCAAAATATTTGGGGCAAAGATTACCCCTCCCAGCAGAGCACCTGTTCGTTTGATCGCTTCTTTTCTTGAAATCTGGTCTTTATTCGGTTCCATCTTCATCCGTTTCTAATTTATAAATTTTCAACTGTTAAGTTCACGCCCAACCCGAATCAGCAGCTCTTTTGTGGCTCTGATCCCGTCATTTTCACTGAGCTGATCACCTTCATACTCAATTCCCACATGTCCGGTGTAGCCGGCATCCTTCACGATACCCATCAAACGCATGTAATCGAGATTCTCTTCATTTCCATCCTCATCAAATGAGTGTGTTTTTGCGCTAACCCCGAATGCAGCGGGCATCAGCTCTTCCGTTCCCTGATAGTGATCGTAGGTTTCATTTTCTGAAATGGTGAAATTTCCAAAGTCGGGAAGTGTGCCGCAGTTTGGCATATCAACCATGGCAATGGTATCTGCCAGCCACCGGGCATTGCTTGAGAGGCCGCCGTGGTTCTCAACCATGATCTTCATATCCTCTTTGGCAGCATACTCTGCCAAAACCCGAAGTCCGGCAGCGCACCGCTCCATCTGTTCATCATAGCTACCCTCACTGAAGGCATTAACCCGAATTGAGTGACAGCCCAGAAATTTGGCCATATCAACCCATTTATAGTGATTCTCTGCAGCCTGAAGCCTCTCGCTCTCCCCGGCAGCCCCGAGAGCGCCCTCCGCATCACACATGATGAGTACGCTCTTTACACCTTCACCATCAGCAATCCGTTTCATTTCATTGAGATATCCCTGATCTTCCGCCTTATCAAAGTAGAAGGTGTTCACATATTCAACAGCATCGATGCCAAACTTCTCTTTGCTGAACTTTGCAAAGTAGAGTGGATCCTCGCTGCCTCGGAGAAGGTCGTCCGGATTCGATTGCAGTGTCGCAAAAAAGTTCTCAAATCCACCCTCCAGCGAGTCGCCAAAATAGGTACGGTGCAGCGACCACTGTGCCAGTGAGATCTTAAAAAAGAGTTCGTTTTCCGGGCTATTCTTGTCAGATTTCATCAAACTGAATGGTATTGGCATAAGAGCTGATCCACCTGTTGCCAGCGCTAGCCTCTTAATAAAAGTTTTCCTGTTCATCATCGGTTATCCGTTATGTAGCGGAATACCTAAAATAACAGAATAAATGAAAGAGGGAAGCGCTTTTCGCCTCAGTCTGCATCAAACAGAAAAATATCTATTCAGTTCAGTCTGAAATAGCCTGCATCAGTTTACGTTTTGCCACCGGAAGAACGGTTTGATCGAACGGGAAGTCGAGTGATATATCAAACGAATATGTTGCCGGATTTGGCAACTCCCGTTCCTCTCTGATCAGGTCCAGCTTAATGGAACCCGGGCTAAGGTGTGCATCTCCCTGCTTGAGGGATTTAAGCAGACGGGTTTTTAGTGATCTGTAGCGATCTTCGGAACTGTGAAAAATGGAGATTTCGAACCGAAACAGGTTCAGTTTTCGCGACCTGTTATCCGGAAGAAAGAAGTATCCCTCCTCCCTGTAGTTGGGCAGAATACCGACATGCTCCACATTAAGCTCTTTCTCCACAAATTCGTGAATGGCCACGCCCTCCTGAATTACTTTCTCCAGTTGTGGCAGAGTCCATTGAATGAGATCTTCTACCGCGCTCAGATCGGTACCATCCACAAATACCACTTCATGCTCAATCGTCTGGTTCACCCAGTCGATCTTGCTGATCCGTTTTGGAAATTTACTCCTCAGATCGGACAGACGGGTCAGAATTTCGGTGAGCGTTCGGTGAAGCTCCGTAATTCTGCTGAGGTGGGGATAAATCTTATAATACTGAAACTCGGCAGAGATTCTCTGCAGCTCAGCCAGAATGATATACCGGCGTTTTTCGAGATCATCCCCAACTTTTGTGAAAAGATTGAGTGAAAGCTCTGATTTCTCCTTCATAACTACCTCCTGCGATGATAACATGTAATAGCTACACAACGCTATAACATCGGCTCCATTTTGTCAAGAGCAGAATATGATGATCCGTTCATCTTATTTATCGGATGTATTCTGAAATTCGATAGAAGATGGATAAAAAAAGAAAAGGTGCCCTCTTTTCGGAAGGCACCTTTTTCAAGGGGGACTCAGATGTATTCTATAGTAGCCGTCTGTATACCTCTATGAATACCTCTGTCTACTTTTTGATTGTCTCTTGTGATGAACGTAAAGCGGTAACGGCCGTCTGTATCTTCTACAACCGAGAGTTCGCTATTTAGCGTCCAGGTTGTGGTTCCGTTTACCATTTTCACCTTGTTCTCTGCCTTGGCAACAATTTCAACTCCTTCCGGAAGGTTCACTTCAAACTCTCCGTATACAACGTCGTTCTCATTTGGATCGAACGGACGTATGGTATCTGCTGTGGCAATGGATACTCCAGCTACCACTTCTACTCTTACCTCCATAACAGAAACCGATGTTGATTGTGACATCAGCTTCGCTGCAGTCATGAAGAAGATTACAATTAAAAACATAATTGATCTTTTCATATCACCCCCCTAGGTCTCTTTCTTAAACGCATATTATTACAATTTTATAACATTAAAAAATTATAATATTTAAAGGTGCGGCACACCTCCGCGATAATCGCTTAAACGATCTCACCCGAAGCGCTTTTACAACAATTAGATTTTCCCAGGTATCTCCAGACATTAATCGTAAAGCGGGAGACCGGGCTCATTGACCTTATCGGATGGGAATGGCCGATTTTAAATGAGAAGCGGAAATATTTTCCTTCCCCCGGATAAATACTCCTGAGACGTCATAAAGGCATAAAAAAAGCCGGAATCCCTGTCGGAATACCGGCTTTTAAAGTGGAAAAACTTCCGGATTAGAGAAGCATAGAGAGCGGACTCTCCACCATTTGTCTCAACGTGTTGAGGAACTGAGCCGCCTTGGCTCCATCCACTACCCTGTGATCACTGGAGAGGGTTACTTTCATTCTTTTTCCGGGCACAACCGCGCCATCTTTCACAACGGGCACGTCGCGGATAGCTCCAACGGCCAGAATACAGGCATTTGGCGGATTGATGATTGCTGTAAACTCCTCAATACCGAACATTCCGAGGTTACTGATGGTAAACGTGCTGCCTTCCATCTGCTCGGGCTGAAGTTTTCGGTCTCGTGCAAGTCCGGCAAGCTCCCGCGTCTCAGTTGAAATCTGACGCAGGTTTTTACGATCTGCATGCTGAATTACCGGCGTCATAAGTCCTTCATCGACCGCTACGGCAACTGCAACATTCACGTCACCATGCTTGCGGATTACATCATCCAGCCAGGAGGAGTTGATGTCTGGGTGCCGCCGAAGCGCAGCCGCACAAGCCTTCACCACAATGTCGTTGAAGCTGATCTTGACATCGCTAACTTCATTGAGCTTCTTACGCGCCTCAATTGCCGCTTCCATATCGATATCAATCGTTTCGTAGAAGTGCGGATTGGTGAATTTACTTTCAGACAGACGTCTTGCAATTACCTTCCGCATCTGGGAAACCTTCACATCCTCAGACTCCTGCGATTCGAAAGAGGCTACCGCTGCACTCTTCGGTTTTTCAGATGGCTTGTAGCTCTCAATATCCTTTTTGATGATCCGACCGTCGGGGCCCGACCCCTCAACATTTGCCAGATCAATTCCTTTATCTTCCGCCATGCTGCGTGCCAGAGGAGATGCCTTAATTCGGCCGTCACCGTCATCCGCTTTTTTACTATCGGAAGATGATGTCTCCTTTTTACTCTTTTCCTTTCCTACATCCCCCAGAATCGGGTCAAAATCTTTTTTCGACTCATCCTTGCCGGACTTCTTACTCTCCTTCTTCTCTTCACCGGAGTCGTCCGATTTTGCAGAGTCACCAGAATCTGCGCCATCCAGCAGATCGCTGATATCTTCTCCCTCATCACCAATGATGGCCATTATGCCTCCAAGAGGAACCGCATCACCTTCGTTGACTATAATTTTAAGAACAGTACCGGGATCGAACGCTTCCACCTCCATGGTTGCCTTGTCGGTCTCCACTTCGGCGATCACATCACCGGCGTCCACTTTGTCCCCTTCCTTAATATTCCACTTGGCGATCACCCCTTCTTCCATGGTGTCGCTGAGCTTCGGCATTTCAATTTTGATGGCCATAATCTGAGTTTTATGCGAAAATTATTGGATATTTTTCAGTTTCCCTGTAAAAGAGTAGTAAGAGCATGAACAAAACGCAAAGATGAAAAGCGGCCGGCTTTAGTTTCCGGCCGTATCTGTAGTCGTTTGCTCTTATCCGCGGTATGTTACCGCATTAACCGCCTCAATCACCTCTTTAGCGTCGGGCAGCCAAAGATCAAAAAGCGGTTTTGAAAACGGAGCGTTCACATCCGGGAGCGTTACCCGCTGAACGGGTGCGTCCAGGTAGTCAAATGCTTCCCTTTGAATCAGAAATCCGACTTCAGAGGCGAGTCCTCCAAAAGGATGCGCTTCATCAACAACCACGCATCGATTTGTCTTCTTCACCGACTTAACAACCGCCTCAATATCGAACGGCTTGATGGTGCGCGGATCGATAATTTCCGCCTCAACACCATCCTTGGCGAGCTGCTGAGCCGCCTGCTTCGCAATGTGGTACATCTTACCGGTAGCAACGATTGTTACGTCGTCGCCTTCACGCTTAATTTTAGCCTTGCCGATCGGTATGGTGTAGTCGTCATCATCGGAAACCTCACCTTTCATTCCATACATCTGCTCCGACTCCATAAAGAGAACGGTGTCATCATTTCTGATGGCAGACTTCAGAAGTCCTTTTGCATCATCAGGTTCAGATGGATAGATCACCGAAAGACCCGGAAACTGTGCGTACATGGAGTCGTACGCAACGGAGTGGGTGGCTCCAAGCTGTCCCGCTGAACCGTTTGGCCCGCGAAATACCATCGGTACGCTTAGCTGTCCGCCAAGCATATAGCGTGCCTTGGAAGCATGATTGATGATCTGATCGGCAGCCAGAACTGCGAAATTGAACGTCATGAACTCCACAATTGGACGAAGGCCGTTCATCGCCGCTCCAACGCCAATGCCTGCAAAGCCAAGTTCAGAGATCGGGGTATCAATCACACGTTTAAAACCATATTTATCAAGCAGCCCTTCTGAAGCTTTATAGGCACCATTGTACTCAGCCACCTCTTCCCCCATCAGGAAGACCGACTCATCACGGTCCATCTCTTCATCAATTGCGTCACGGATTGCTTCTCGGAATTGTAATTCGGCCATTTTTAGAACTGTTTTTCTTTAATTTTTTTGTTGCCGCTGCCTGACTACGCCTCTTTCCGGTCGTGGAAATGGGGCTCATCCGCAAACATATCTTCCCATAGCGCTTCATCGGCAGGGAAGTCGGAGTTTTCTGCAAACTCAACCGCTTCAAGAACTTCTTCTTCAATGCGGTCATTGATCTTATCCAGATCTTTTTCAGCCGCAATCTTCTCATCAAGGATGTATGTTTTCATACGCTCAATCGGATCGGTCTTCTGATACTCTTTGAGCTCCTCTTTGGTTCTGTACTTCTGCGGATCGGACATGGAGTGGCCGCGGTAGCGGTAAGTCCGAATCTCAACGAACCATGGCATGCTATCTTCACGAACCTCATCAGCGATCTTTTTCATATTCTCATAGACGGTAAATACATCCATTCCGTTGAATACAGCACTCTTCATACCGTAACCCTTCGAACGCTCATGGATCTCATTTACTGTGTGGCGGTAGGCAGCGGTACCCATCGAGTAGCCATTGTTCTCCACCACATAGATGGCAGGGAGTTTCCAAAGCTGACTCATATTGAGGGTTTCGTGGAGTGCACCCTGGTCTACGGCACCATCACCCATGAAGCAGGCTGTTACACGATCATTTTCCTGGTATTTGTTAGCGAAAGCGAGTCCGCCGCCAATCGGGATGTGACCTCCCACAATACCATATCCGCCCCAGAAATGGTTCTCAACATTGGCAAAGTGCATGGAGCCTCCCTTTCCTTTGGAGCAGCCGGTAGCTTTTCCATAGAGCTCAGCCATCCCCTCGTTGGCACTTACGCCCCGAACAAGTCCCCAACCGTGATCACGATAGGCTGTGATGATGTCGTCATCATCGTTTAAGGCGAAAACCGTACCTGTTGAAACGGCCTCCTGTCCAATATAGAGGTGGAGGAATCCGCCAAACTTTCCTTTCTGGTACATCTGCATCGCTCTCTCCTCAAAACGTCTCTGCAGATACATCTGCTCATACATTTCAAGGACATCATCATCGCTCAGACCCAGATCTTTGTGTTTCTTCTTGGTAGGTTTCGGCAGCTTTACGGCTTTATCAATTTTACCGTTATTGCTCTCGTCCGTACCGATCGGTGTGAAAAACGCTTCCTTCTGTTTTTTCGCCATACTAAAATGTGATCGTGTAATTCGTTTTCAGGTTAGTTTTCTAATATACCCAATATTTGAGAAGTTTTCAGATCGGGAGCCCCGGTTTTATCCCAGATTCTCCCGAACCCACCCCTCAACACTCTCAAGGGCTTCATCCACTTTCTCCGGAAAGCGTCCACCCGCGGTGGCAAGTGTGGGTTGCCCTCCTCCGCCTCCGCCAACAATTTTACCAAGTACGGAAACCAATGCGCCGGCTTTCAGACCTCGCTTAACCAGATCGTCGGTGATTGCGGCCATCAGGTAGACCTTTCCCTCGTCCGTGTCTTTGGCGGCCAGAACAACAACAGTACTTTTTGCCTTTTTCTGTAGCGCATCGTAGCCAAGCTGCTTGAGAGCATCCATATCGGCTCCGGCTATCTCTCCCCGATAAAGGGAGATTCCATCAACTTCCGTTCCGCTGCTGAGTACAGAGTCGAGCGCTCCACCTGCCTGTTTCTGTTTCAATCGATCCAGCTCTTTCTCAAGCTCCCGGTTATTGGCAATTAGCTCTTCTACGCCATTCACCGGCTCTTTCTGATTTCCAAGCAGTGATCTCAACTTACTGATCTGCTCTTTTTCGCTTCGAAGCTCCAGATCGGCAGCCATCCCCGCCACCGCTTCCACCCTGCGGATTCCGGCTGCTACAGAGGTTTCATTTACAAACCGGAAGTAGCCGATCTCACCCGTCGCGTTTACGTGGGTTCCACCACAAAGCTCAACAGAGTAGTCGGGATCGAATGTAATGACCCTCACAAAATCACCATACTTCTCACCGAACAGCATCATTGCACCTCGTTCGCGCGCATCGTCAATCGGGATATTTCTCTCCTCAAGAAGCGGGATGTTTTCACGGATCTTGCGATTCACCTGCTCCTCAATGCGATTCAGCTCGTTATCGGTCACTGCTTCAAAATGGGAAAAGTCGAAACGGAGCCGATCGGGAGCAACCAGCGAACCTTTCTGAGCTACATGATCGCCGAGAATGTCGCGCAGTGCGGCATGCATTAGGTGTGTGGCCGTGTGATGTTTCTCTACCTCTGATCGATGAGCCTTATCCACGGCAGCTGTCCATCTGCCGGAGGGATCTTTGGGTAATCTGTTAACAGTGTGCACGCTCCCCTGTGCCGACTTCCGTACATTGGTCACCTTCAATATCTCCTTTCCGCTGCTGATGGTTCCCAAATCGGCAACTTGTCCACCCGCTTCCGCATAGAATGGTGTACTCTCCAGAATGATGTATCCCTTACCGTCACCTGCAGCAACAGCGAGAATTCCGGTCTCTGTTTTTAGGTGGTCGTAACCCACAAATCGTGATTCACCATCCTTGAGCACCTTCCAGTCGAGGTCACTCTTTTCAGATGCGGCGAACTTTCCGGCAGCTCTTGCCCGCTCTTTCTGCTCTTTCATGAGCTCGTCAAAACGTTCACTATCTACCTCCACACCCTTTTCTCGGGCCATCAGGCTGGTAAGGTCGATCGGAAAACCGAATGTATCATGCAGTTTAAATGCGTCATCACCAGAGAGGCTTCCGCTCTCCTCAATCATCTCATTAAAGAGCTCGATTCCCTGCCCCAAAGTCTTGATAAAGCTCTTCTCTTCCGATCGAATCACGTTCTGAATATATTCGATCTGAGCCGGCAGCTCGCGGAATGTAGCTCCCATCTGTTCAGCCAGCACCGCGCTAAGCTTGAACATGAAAGGCTCTTTGAAACCCAGTCGATCCCAGCCATATCTGATTGCACGACGGAGGATTCTGCGGATTACATAACCCTGTCCTTCGTTAGATGGTGAGGCGCCATCAGCTATTGCAAAACTGACCGCACGGATGTGATCGGCTATAACCCTCATGGCGATATCTTTCTCTTCATCGTCGCCATACTTTACGCCAGCCATTTTTGCGATCGACCGGATCACAGGCTGAAAGACATCCGTATCGTAGTTGGACGTTTTGCCCTGAAGCACGGCACAGATCCGCTCGAAACCCATCCCGGTATCCACATGCTGCGCCGGCAGCTTTTCAAGTGAACCGTCGCTCTGTCTGTTAAATTGAATAAATACCAGGTTCCAGATCTCCATCACACGGGGATCGTCCATATTCACCAGCTCCGAACCCGGCTTCTTTTTTCGCTCCTCATCGGTTCGAAGATCCACATGCACCTCGGAACAGGGGCCACACGGACCGGTATCGCCCATCTCCCAGAAGTTATCTTTCTTGTTAAATTTGAGGATATGATCGGGTGATATCCCTGTCTTGGATTTCCAGAGTTCAATCGACTCATTATCAACCGGCAAGCCGTCCTGGTCGTCACCCTCAAATACGGTAACATAGAGACGATCCGGATCGAGTCCCCACTCATCAACCAGCAGTTCCCAGGCCCACTCAATCGCCTCCTCCTTGAAATAGTCTCCAAACGACCAGTTTCCAAGCATCTCAAAGAGCGTGTGGTGGTAAGTATCGTGTCCCACCTCTTCAAGGTCGTTATGCTTACCGCTTACCCGGATACATTTCTGGGTATCGGCGGCACGTTTCCACAGTTTGCCCGACTCTTTCAGCCCCTCTTCATCTCCCAGAAAGATCGGCTTGAATTGATTCATACCGGCATTGGTAAAGAGCAGCGAAGGATCGTTCAGCGGCACAACAGGGGCACTCTCTACGATCAGGTGATCCTTTTTCTTAAAAAATTCGAGAAATTCAGCGCGGATCTGCTCTGATGTTTTAAAAGACATAGTTCGTATTCAATTAAAAAGGGTTTTTTCTTCAATCTTCAAAAATAGCAAAAATCGGTGAGTGATGCGGAATTACTCTGCCTTAGATTGCGAAACCTCGGGACTTATCGGGAACCGATCGCCCAATCATCCCACATACCATTTCTTCCGCATTATGCGCATATTCCGATGATAAACGGCTGAACTGATCCTGCATTAATGAAAACTATACTGAATTACTTTTTTCGGGGACTCCTTTTTGTAGCCCCTCTCTTTTTCACACTCTACGTGCTGGTGATTCTGGTAAACTGGCTCAACCACTCGCTCAACAATATTCTGTTCAACTGGCTACCGGTTCAGATTCCCGGCCTTGGCATCCTTACCGCCTTTTTTGTCATTGCCCTGCTCGGTTTTGCAATCTCATTCGCTATTACCAGACCGCTCTTCTCATGGTCCGAAGCAATTTTTGCGCGGATTCCCATCTTTAAGATCGTCTACACCGCCTTTAAGGATTTCATGGAGGCGTTTGTCGGTGAGAAGAAAAAATTTAATCGCCCTGTAATTGTCCAGATTGTTGATGGAGTTGACCGCATCGGTTTCCTCACAGAAGAGAACCTCTCACTCCTTCAGATAAAAGATCGTGTGGCCGTATACTTTCCACACTCCTACAACTTCTCCGGCAATCTCTTTCTGGTTCACCCAGATAAAGTAACCCCTATCGATGTGAATCCGGCCGATGCGATGAAGTTTGCCGTAAGCGCCGGTGTTACCCATATTGAAGAGAACTCAAACAGTGATCAAAATGTCTGAATCACCCTTTTCAGAGGATGAACTAAACCATTTACGCAACCTCTTTCCACACATAGGAAACGGACATGTCTATTTGAATCACGCTGCCATCAGCCCGCTCTCTACCCGGGTTGTGGAGGCAATCAACAGCTTTATCACTGAACGACATGAGGGGTCCATTGAAAATTTTGAAGGGGGAATGGAGATACTCAGTTCTGCACGAAAGCTTGCGGCCAACTACCTTGATGTGCCTCAAAATGATCACATCACATTTCTGGGAAACACCTCTGATGCCATCTCTGCCGTCGCAGAAGGGTTTCCCTGGGGGGCGGGTGATGAAGTGCTTCTCAACACAATGGAGTTTCCATCTAATGTTCACCCTTTTCGTGCACTGCAGCCACGAGGTGTGAAGGTGGTGATGACCGAGACTCCGGGTCATCGAATCACCGCGGAGCATCTGGAGAGTAAAATCACACCCAGAACGCGCCTGCTCTCTGTAAGTGCGGTCCAGTTTCTGAGCGGCTTTCGTGCAGATCTTGAGGAGATTGGCGAACTCTGCAGGGCACACGACATTTTCTTTATGGTTGATGGCATCCAACAGCTTGGAGCTATGCCCATCAAGCCGCAAGAGGCGGGTATTGACGTTATTGCGAGCGGCTCGCATAAGTGGCTGATGGGTCCGATGGGGTGCGGGATCCTATGGCTATCGGAACGGATGGCGGAGCTTCTGAAGCCGGCAAAGACGGGATGGCTCTCTGTTGAAGAGCCTTGGGATATGCTCAATTATGATCAGCCCTGGCTTCCTGTATCTCAACATCTGGAGACAGGAACCCCCAATATGCTGGGTATCACCGGACTAAAAGCATCTATGGAGACGCTTCTGGAGATCGGTAGCAAAAGGATTGGTCAACAGATCAACCATCTAACCAATCATGCCATTAGTCAACTTACCGAAAAAGGGGCCGAGCTAATTACACCTACTGAAGAGAAATCACGCGCCGGAATCGTTACTTTCATAATACCCGGGATCAGCAATCCGGAGGAGACCGTTAACCTATTGAAACAGATAAAGATCACTATTTCTGCAAGAGAAGGAATGATTCGTATTTCACCCCACTTTTATAACAGTACTGAAGAGATCGATCACGCCATAGAAGCTTTGACCAAATAACCGTCATTCATGATAAAGACCGTATTGCAGGATACATGGGACCTGATCCGTCTCACATTCAAAAAAGCAATTGATGACGATATCATCACTCAGGGGGCTGCGATCGCCTTTTACACCATCTTTTCGATTGCGCCACTTTTTATATTGATTGTCTCACTTGGCGGACTTTTTCTAAGTGAGGAACTGATTACCGCTCAGGTTCAGGAGCAGCTGGGTGATTATCTGGATGATGATATGATCGCCACCCTAAACGAGTTTCTGGCTGCACGTACGGAGAGTGCCGGCGGAACATTGACCACAATCATCGCGCTTGGAACCGTCATATTTGGAGCTACTACTGTAATTAGTCAGCTTAAAACGACCCTAAACCGAATCTGGAACGTATCCGATATAAAAATCAATTCGGTGTTCCACTTTCTGATCAACCGTGCCCTATCATTTGGCATGATCATCATCTTCAGTCTGCTTCTGATCTCATCCCTTGTGGCCGAGGCTGCCATTGCTGTTGTTGCCGGTTTTTTTGTAGATCTGGTTCCTGAAATTGAAGTAGAGGTCTATCGGTTTGCCTCACGATTTGGCACCATGATCTTTGCCGTACTCTTTTTTACCCTGATCTTTAAAATACTGCCCGATGTACATGCAAGATGGAAAGATGTACTAATTGGGGCTTTGGTGACTACCGCTCTCTTTCTGCTTGGAAAATTCCTGATTGGTTACTTCTTCTCTGCAACCGGAATTGAAGCCACCTACAGGGCGGCGGGGTCTTTGGTCGTCTTCATCATTTGGGTCTATTACAATATACAGACCATCCTTCTGGGTGCTGTTTTCACGCAGGTATATACGGAAAAGTTTGGCGGACGAATTCTCCCCTACAAGTTTGTTTCGCTCAAAAACTTTGCGCTTGGAACCCCTGAAGTCGATAACGTTAAAAAGGAAGAGAAGTAGCAGCAAGTGAAATGAAGGACCTGTAGGGGATATGGTCTATATATGATAAGATCCATCCCCGAATGTTGATCTAAAAATTGCCACCGAGGCACGGAGAATTCTCTGCTTTTCAGTGTTTCGCTTCGCGTTCAAAAGATGAGCAGTGGCAATTTAAAGGCTCGTTACCCTTAATAAACCTCTTCAAAAATGCGGTCAGACGGCTTGATGTACCGTTTGAACTTATCAAGCGGAATCTCATTCAGATCTTCAGGAAGCTCTTTTCGGATCTCAAGGTATTCATTTAGACCCATTTTCAGCAGCTCCATATAGATCCCATACTCCATCCCTTTAAGCCCGCAGATATAGATCAGGGTATTCTTCTTCTTCAGTATCGGCAGAAGAAGGTCCGACTCATCCTCAAGCTTGGTCTGGACGTAATACTTGGATCCATCTGGCCTTCGAGACTCCCGGGAAATACTGGGCAGATAGTGAAAATTGCTGTGCTCTGAGTCAATTTTCTCAAAGAAATCGGCATAGAGCAGATCGGTTCGATATGGGCAACCAAACACAAGTGAGCAGTCATTTTTATAATCCCCATCACCAAACAGCTCCATAATCATACCCCGGAAAGGTGCAATTCCGGTTCCCGTAGCAAAAAAGAGGTAGTTGAAATCTTTCGCATTTTCAGGAAGGAGAAACCTTTTCCCGCTTGGCCCGGTCATTTTCACCGTATCTCCCGGCTTGAGATCCGCCAGATAGTTTGAAGCCACTCCCAGATAGATTTTGTTTTCCAGCTCCTCAATCGTTCTCTTAACCGTTGTTGAAACAAGATGAGGATTGCCATTTTCACCCTTCGTGGGAGATGAGACCGAATAGAGCCTCAGTTTGTGAGCCCTTCCCTTCTCATTTTTTCCGGGCGGGAGAATTCCTACCGACTGACCAACCCTTACCTTATTCTCAAGTTCAGTACCCGATACATCAAACGTGATATGACGAACATAGTTCGGACTCGACTCTTTTGTGACGATGTAGTTCTCCACCACCTTTACCTCAACGGGATCTTTCGGCGTGTAGATATTGAGTTCTACTTCAGGAATTTTGATCTCAGACATAGCTTCAGATGTTCTGTTTTTCGTTTTGATTCTCATTCTTAAGGGGAAACTCAATCATCTCATCAAAAAGATCGCTCCCCGTATCGAGGTAGTGTGAGGACATTAAGATAAGGGTATCTCTGCTTTTTGCCCGTTTCAATTCTTCGGCCACAACCTGACGGGTCTCGCGATCGAGGCCCCTCATAGGCTCATCCATAATGAGCAACGCCGGTTCCAGTATCAGCGCGGCGGCAATTTGAGTCTTCTTCTTCATACCCGTGGAGTAGGTGCCGATCTGATCATCAATCGCATCGAGGGATAGCCGGTTAAAGACCTCCCTGATCCGGCCTTCAGATTCCGAACTCCACCGCTTCCTGTTTCTCAGAATCCACTCCATCAGCTCAGCTGCAGTAAGATGTTGAGGAAGTGACTCTTCATCGTGGACAATACCAACATGTTCCAGATAGCTTCCCGGTTTGTCGTGTATGTTGATGCCATTATAGAGCACCTCACCTGAGGTCGGAAACGAGTTCACCGATAGTATCCTTAAAAACGTGGTCTTGCCCGATCCATTGGGTCCGGTTATTCCTACTCCTGTACCCGGACGAAAATCGTGGCTATAGTTCTGAAACACAGGCTGCCCTGCCTTATACTGTTTTGTCAGATTGTTTACACTCAACATCTATTTATCCTGTTTGAGTTCGTTTGAAAAACTTAGGAAACCTCTCTTTTCAGCCTGAATGCCCCGAGCGATGCCAGGGCAAAGCCGGTAGTCAGAAAGACAGCCAACACGAGGCCCTGTGCAGCAAAGCCGGGAACCCCGAAAACAAATAGCTGTGTACTCATACTTACTACGAGCGGCAAAATCCATCTCACCTGCATCCAGAAGCGGCTCATAAGCCAGCTGAACGGTGACCCCATCCATCTGTGCAGCCACGACGGAGAGATCGATCCCTGCATGGTCAAAAGCACAAAAAAGTGATGGCTAATGGCAAAAAGTACCCAGATAGTCGTCAGAAACTCCTCCTCAGGCCTTTGATAGGCTATAAACCAGACCAATGCGTGTCCGGCAGCAACCACCCGGCCGGCCGGTATGCGACGATCGGTTTGCTGTAGAAACTGCCACACATTTGCCCTGATTGGAGAGGGTACCCACCAAAGCTGTTCTGCCTCTCTGCGTTCGGTAACTGAGTCTTCCTTAGCGCCTCCTCCAAAAAATTCACTAAAGAAGGCGTTTGTGGGGTAAAAGTGTCGCCCAGGTTCATCCCGAAGTTTCATCGTCATGGCAGCACCAAAAGCCAAAAACAGGAGTCCGGTTACCGGTTCGGCAATGGCACCCGGCAGAGATTCCAGTAATGCACCCGCAATCACAATCACCATTCCGGCAGTTGTAAGCAGAAGGGTATTAATAAGGCTCGGTATTGAACCCGGATCGATTGGGTACTTAAAATAGTAGGCCACCTTACGCCTCATCTCCCTGCCTTTTTCTGACTCCTGCCAAAACTGAGAGTCTCGGCCACTTTTTACATACCTGCTGAGGGCCATTAAATTAAGTGCAGTTGTAAATGTTACTGCGTAGATAAAATGACCGGCCTTAAGCCCAAGGGAGCCTGTTGGATCGTTCAGATCTCCAAAAAGCAGAACAGCCAGCAAGAAACAGAAAGGGCTGTAGAAACGGGATTGCTTCTGCATCAAATAGCCCAAAAAAGCACCTCCTCTCATATTCCCCTGTTGCAGTATCGGAGTATTTTTATCTGGAAAGAAGAGATAGGGAGTGGCAAAGGCGATGAAGCCGGAAAGGGCAAAAAGCAGATATCGAACCGTAACGATCCGCTCGCCTGCAGAGTAGTCACCGGTCCATGAGAGTCCCATCGCAAGCACAATGAGTGCCACAATGGTTGTTAATAGCGGAGTTCGCTTTATGAAGGGTGACAATCGTCTAACTTTAGTTGGGCTTTCGGGGTGAAAGCCCTGAATATACGGGATAGATCCGACCTTGTTAAGAGATAATCTTCTCCAGGTCTTTATAAGTGATTGGCTTGATGAGGTAGGCCTCGTAACCGGTACCGTTGGCACGCTCCCTGTAGGCAGGGTCTGTGTTTCCGGTCAGGTAGACGATCTTAATATCATCCATTTCACTTTTGATCTTTTTTGTGGCATCGATTCCATCGAGTTTACCCGCCAACCGGATATCCATTAAGATAAGATCCGGTTTCTCTTTCAGAGCCACATCGATTGCCTGTTCGCCCGTTGTAACACGGTCTATGACGTCATGTCCAATCTTCTCAACCATTTTCTCGGTAGACAGAGCGATGATCAGATCGTCTTCAACAATCAGAATTTTCTTCACGGATAACGCGGTTAAATTTGTTTCCATAATGGATACCCCCTGCTTACAAGAGAAACATGTAGGTGATTTGTTACAAAATTTTTGAAATTCTTTTCAAAAGGGGTAAACCAAATGAAATCAGAAAGGGACTGGAGACTCCACTTCAAAATTAAGAACACCGATAGGTTTGAAAGAACAAATTATTAATACTTCTGAGAACAAGAATAAGAGGTTTCTCAGCTTAATGAGAGAGTGGATTAACCGCACACAACACAAAATGTTCCATAAAAACTTCGGTTGCATATACAAAGATGGAATGACCACCAGAGCATCGGTTCCGGCTTGTCGGTGCAGTTTTTTGACTCAGGTTTTGTATATTCCTAAAATCCTAAAAAAGCGGTTTCATAAGCTAACTGAAAAACAAACCATCAAGCATGAAATTTTACGTTTGTATTAAGCAAGTACCTGATGTAAACGCCCCACTGCAGATCAAAGACGGCAAATTGGTTCAGGATGCCGACCGCAATATCCTGAATGCATATGACGCTTCGGCAGTAGAAGAGGCACTCGTACTTACTGAGGCGCACGGCGGCGAAGTGGAAGTGGTACTTGCCGGACCCGAAAAAGCAAAAGAGACGCTCCGAAAAGCACTGGCTATGGGAGCTCATAAAGGAACTCATATCGTTACAAGCGGTGACGAACCGTTCGACTCTTTCTCCTTTGGTAAAATCCTCGCTAAATTTTTCAGCGATAAGGAGTACAATTTTATTCTTTGCGGCAAACAAAGTCAGGATACGGATTCAGGGCTTACCGGCTCCATCCTCGCTGAGCTGCTCGACAAACCATATGTAACCAACGCGGTTGGCCTCAAACTTGAAGGCGAAACCCTTACTGTAAAACGTCAGGGTGATGCAGGTCAGGAGATGATTGAGGTTCCATCACCGGGAGTTGTTACCTGCTCTAATGACATGAATGATCCGCGGATACCGAGCCTCAAAGGCATTATGCAGTCGAAACGTAAGCCGGTAGAGACGATTTCCGTCGCAGATATCGATGCAGGAGTTTCAGCAGATGATGTGAAGACGCGCGTACTCTCTTTCGAAGAGAAGCCGGAGCGCGAGCCGGGCAAGAAGTATGAGGGCGAGCCGGAAGAGATTGCCCGCGAAGTAGCCCGCCTGCTGGACAGTGCTGAAAGCGTCATTTAACACAAAACAACGAATATCATCAATCCAATGAGTACTCTGCTAACTTATATCTCTGTTAACGACGGAAAGATCAAACGTTCATCACTTGAAGTTCTCTCACGCTGCAATCAACTTGCCAAAGAGAAGGGACTCACCTCCGCTGCGCTGGTTGTTGATCAGAATCCGGGAGCGGTTACCGATACGCTGAAGAAGTATGGTCCCTCAGTGATCTACACCATTGAGAATCCGATCTTCAAAAACCACCTCAACACCCCCCTACTGAAAGCACTTTCCGCAGCAGTTGAAAAGATTAACCCGAAGCTGGTTGCTTTTGCGTCAACCGAAGGCTCAAAAGATATTCTGGGAGCGCTGGCTGCAAACCGTAGAGCTTCTGCTCTTGCCGATATGTCTGAATTTGAGCTCACGGATAATGGTGTAAAGGGAAAACGACCTGTGATGGCCTCCAAAATCATCTCTGCCGTGGAAGCGGAAGGAGAATGTGTGATGATCACCGTTCGTTCCGGTTCTTACGATGTGGTTGAACAAGAGGGCGATACATCCGTTGAGCCGATCGACTTCAGCTTCAGCGATGATGAACTCCGGCTTACGCTAAAGGAGATCATCAGCTCTTCTTCAGACCGCATCGATCTCTCAGAAGCGGAAGTGGTGATTGCGGCCGGACGTGGTGTTAAAGATGAGGAGGGCCGAAATCTGATCTCTGAACTCGCATCTGTTCTGAATGCGGGCGTTGGAGCCTCACGGGCACTAACCGAGGCAGGTGATTACGACCCAAGCCTTCAGATAGGTCAGACCGGAAAAGTGGTCTCACCCCAGCTCTATATCGGCATTGGTATCTCGGGAGCTATACAGCACGTGGCCGGCATGGCCAACAGCAAAGTGATCGTGGCGATCAACAAAGACCCCGATGCGCCGATCTTCGACATTGCTGATTACGGACTGGTCGGTGACCTCTACAAAGTTCTCCCGCCGTTTATTGAGGAAATAAAGAAAGTGAAAAGTGAAAAATAGTCGTGAGTCATGAGACCTGAGTCTTGAGGGTGAACCCACTTAACAGACTTAGGTTTCTAATTTGAGTGGAATTCTCTGCTTCTAATTACCCAAACTTCTCAAGACTCACGACTCAAGACTAAAGACTATCAAATTATGGACGAAAAATTTGACTGTATCATCGTGGGAGCCGGTGTAGCCGGATTAGCCGCGGCCATGACGCTTGCCAACAACAACATGAAATTTCTCCTGATTGAAAAAGGAGAGTTTCCCGGGGCCAAGAATGTCTCCGGTGGCGTATTGTGGGGTAACGACCTGGCCAAACTCGTTCCCAACTACTGGGAAGAGGATGCCGGCTGGGACCGCTTCATTAATCAGAGACGCCTCACCTTTCTGGATGAACAATCATCCTTCTCTATCGATTTCAAATCCTCACATTTCAATGAACCACCCTATACGGGAGTAGTTGTTCTGCGATCCAAGTTCGACCGATGGCTGGCCGACAAGGTACAGGAGGCGATTGACAAGAGTGATTACGCTATGGACTCCTTCATCGCCCCAAATATCCTCGTTGAAGAGGTTTTGCAGGAAGATGGCAAGGTTGTGGGAATCCGTACCGGTGAGGATAAGTTCTACGCCGATTCGGTCATCATTGCAGAAGGTGTAAACAATCTGCTGACTCGTCAGGTAGGATTGCAGGATAAATATGTTCCCGCAGATCATATGCTGACGGGCGTCAAGGAGATTATCCGGTTCGATCAGGATGTGCTTGAGAACCGGTTTCAGCTCAACGGCAAAAGCGGTATGAGCAACGAATTTGTAGGCTTTGCCACCAATGGCGTGGAGGGCGGTGGGTTTCTCTACACAAATAAGGATACCATTTCACTCGGGTTGGTACTGGGGCTGAAGGATCTGCGTGAAAAAGAGCAGAAGCCGCACGACATCCTCAATGAGTTCAAAAAACACCCTGCCGTAGCCGATACAATTCGCGGAGGTGAAGTTGTTGAGTATTCCGCACACATTGTCTCTTCTGGTGATAAACGTGTAATGCCGAAGCAACTCTACAAAGCGGGTCTCCTGGTTTGTGGTGAAGCAGCCAATCTGCTCATGAACGCCGGAAAGGCGATTCAGGGTATGGATTACGCAATACGGTCGGGGATTCTGGCAGCTGAAACAATTGTAGGCGCCAAAGAGAAAGAGGATTTTGGTGAGTTGGCCATGAAGGCATACCAGGATACCCTTGATGAGAGTTATGTTATGAAAGACATCAACAATTTCCAGGATGCCGTTCACCTGCTGCACGATCCGGTAATGACACAGAAAGTGCCCAACCTAATCTGCGACTTTGGACGAAATTTCTTCAGCATCAAGAATGAACCGACTCCAAAATCGCGCGATATGCTTCGCGGTGCCATCAAGCGACACGCCTCCTATTGGGAGCTGATCAAGCTTGGAGCGAAGGGAGCGAAAGCGTTGTAGTTAATAGACAGTAGACAGTAGACAGTAGACTACTTTGCAATGAGAATCATATTTCGAAAATAAATACAGCAATAACAACTTAATACCTTTTATTGATTTGTCATCTGCCAACTAATTCCTTCAAACCCATTGCCCCTGTTCTGATTATCAACATTACGTTAAACTGAACTTGTCACTAAACAGAAGCCACCACCACCATGAAATTACTATCTCTTCCCGAGCGACTTGGACTTGTGAGTTATCGCAACCAGGCAAAATCGGATATTAAGCCACATATTAAGGTGGATACCGACATCTGCAACTCCACCTGTCCCCACAAATGCACGACCTACGTCTGCCCGGCCAACTGCTATACCAAAGATGAGCAAGGTAAGGTGCACTTTCAGGTTGAAGACTGCATTGAGTGCGGTACCTGTATGTATGCGTGTGATCAGGGAGCGGTAAGCTGGGAATTCCCGGACCCTGAGATCGGGCGTGGCGTAACATGGAATTACGGGTAATCTCTTCTAAACAAAAAAAGGGGCGGATTTTTTACATCCCCCCTTCCTTATGATCCTTACGGATCAAATGTCTAATCCTTAAAATTAACGGTGCAGATCCATTCCTGCATCATCATCTTCCGGGTAGAGATCGATCGTAACAGCAACGCTGTCATCCTCAACCTCAACCTGACGGGAAGTTGCATTGTAGCCTTCAGCATCGACACGTAGCGTATGTGTTCCCGGTTCTACACCGGAAAACAGAAATTCACCATACTCGTTGGTGACTGCAGATTCTCCATCGTCGTTCAGCATTACCTGAGCACCCTCTATGGCATCTCCATTCTCCGCATCGTGTACGCTTCCTGATATTTCCAGTTCAGGCAAATAATTATCTGCTGTAGTAGTATTTAGTGCTGCTGTCCAGAAAAGAGCGGCTGCGGACAGCAGGACTATCGTCATGACGGTTTTATTCATCATCATGAATTCTCCTGTTTTATTTTTATGTGATAAGTGCAGCTGGTCAAACTGCGTAGGTGAATTAACTCAGAGAAAAGGAAATAGTTTCCAACATAGAGAGTTTGTTTTTAAAATTTTTCCCATAAAAAAACCCGGCTCCCAAAAAGGGCCGGGTTTTTAAACCTTTTGTAGGCTCTAAATCCGTTAACTGCCGATTTTAAGCTGAACTCGCGTACCGCCGGCTTCAACTTCGACAGTGTGCTGTGAGGTGCCATATCCTTCAGCTTCAACCTCAACGGTATGAGAACCAACGCCCACTCCGATAAATGCGAAGATGCCGTTTTCATTGGTTACCTGAGAGTTATCCTCATCAACCAGGCGTACAGTAGCATCTGCAATTCTATCCCATGATTCATGGTCCAGAACAACACCGGTTAGTGCAGTCTGATCTTCAGAAGACATAGGGCCTGAACTCCCGCAGGCAACGCCTACGAACATCAGAATGGTAATGGCAAAAAATAGTGCTTTATGAGACATGGTAAATTTAATTTATGGGTTCCGGGTAGAAATTTAAAATTCTGTTAGAAGTACAATCATCTTAGCGCTAAGGTATAAAAAAGTTTCAAGATTTTTGAATGAAACTTAAATTTTAAACGATTCACCATCTCTTACTGTTTCTAAGGCAGACAAATACAGAACGATGGAAAATTCCCGCTTCTTTACGGAACTACTGATGAATTTCCTGAGGAAATCGTTATCTTTGGAAGCGGTTCCAATTAATTAATCAGATACAGAAATGAATTTAGACGTACTCGAAAAATCGACCTCTCTCTCCTTCGACCTGACTGACGATCAGGTTATGATTCGCGACACGGTTCGCGACTTTGCCACCCGTCATATTGCACCCGGTGTGATTGAGCGGGATATGAACAAGACGTTTCCTCACGATATTGTTAAGATGCTTGCCGATCAGGGCCTGCTTGGCATCTACCATGAGGAGAAGTATGGAGGGGCCGGGTTCGATACCGTAAGCTTCTGCCTTGCACTCGAAGAGATTGCGCGCTGGGACGCCTCCCTTGCACTCACAATTGCATCGCACACCTCACTTGGCAGCGGACACATTGCACATGCCGGAAATGATGCCCAAAAAAGAAAATATCTGACTCCACTCACAAAGGGTGAAAAATTGGGTGCCTGGTGCCTTACAGAGCCCGGATCTGGAAGTGATGCGTCCGATATGAAGACGACAGCGGTGAAAGATGGCGACGACTGGATCATCAACGGAGCAAAAATCTTTATTACCCAAGGATCTGTAGGAGACACCTATGTTGTTTTAGCCAAAACCGACCCTACTCTCGGCACCAAAGGAATCAGCGCCTTTATTGTTGAGCGCGAAATGGAAGGTGTAAAACCGGGTGAACCGATGCACAAGCTCGGTATGAACTCATCCGACACCACCGAGGTCTATTTTGAGAATGTCCGTGTTCCGGGTGAAAACCTGCTTGGTGAACTTGGAAAAGGCTTTGTCGATACGATGCAGGTGCTTGATGGCGGGCGTATTGGAATTGGCGCCCTCTCTGTGGGAATTGCCCGCGGAGCCCTCGAAGAGTCCATGAAATATGCAAAAGAGCGCAAGCAGTTTGGAAAATCGATCGGTGATTTCCAGGCGATTGAGCACAAAATGGTGAATATGGCCGTCGAAATTGACGCGGCCCGACTCCTGGTGCACCGCGCTGCGTGGCTGAAAGACAACGGACGCCCATACACCAAGGAGGCATCCATGGCAAAACTCTTTGCTTCAGAGTTATCCGAGCGTGCCGCCCTCGATGCTATCCAGATCCATGGCGGATATGGCTACACCAAGGAGTATCACGTGGAACGGTTTTTGCGCGACTCCAAACTGATGACCATCGGTGAGGGTACCTCTGAAATTCAGAGACTGATTCTCGCGCGTGAGATTAAGAATGAGCTGGGTTATAACAGTTAATAACCCGACAGCTCTGTGAGATTAGCTAAGCCGCGCTCTTTATCAGGGTGTGGCTTTTTTTTGAGGCGCATTCCGGCTTTTCTCAATTTAATTTTTTAATGAAGGGGGGGCATTTGCTTCAAACAACTCAGTGTTCTGAATCAATGTAATTCTGCGTCCAAAAACAGAAAAGCCACTCCCTTATTCAGAAAGCGGCTTTTCAGATAAACGCTACCGCATCGTCCGAAATCAAAACTTGACAGTAATCATCCGGATTTTTGCGATATTTTGAATTATATCGTAGCAGTAGTGAGGTTTTTTTAAAATAATAAATATTTTCTTAAAAAATTTCCAAAATCTTCTCTCTTTCCATGATTTCAGATACTTAAATCATTACCTTACGTTAAGAATGCTACGATTTGACCGATCAACCGCTTAAAACACCTCATAGAATGGCCAAAAAACAATTTAATATAGACGACGCATACCTCTTTGAGTCTGAACTCTCCGAAGATGATAGAATGATCATGGAGACGGCTCGTGAATACGCTCAAACCAAGCTCGAACCACGCGCTCTAAAGGGTAACCAGGAAGAGATTTTTGATATGGATATCGCCAAAGAGATGGGCGATCTCGGATTACTCGGTGCCACCATCGATCCCAAATATGGCGGAGTTGGTGCCAGCGAAACCGCATATGGACTCGTTGCCCGTGAAGTGGAGCGGGTCGACTCTGGATACCGCTCTTTCATGTCGGTGCAGTCATCCCTGGTGATGTACCCGATCTCTCAGTTTGGTACCGAAGAACAGAAGCAGCGCTTTTTGCCAAGATTGGCTACCGGAGAGATTATCGGATGCTTCGGCCTCACCGAACCCGATCATGGTTCCGACCCCGGTTCGATGGTCACCAACGCAATCAAAACCGACGGCGGATGGATTCTGAACGGTGCCAAGATGTGGATCACCAACTCACCCGTTTCAGATGTGGGAATCGTTTGGGCAAAAGCCAAAGAGCATAAAGATGACAAACCCGTTATTCGCGGCTTTATCGTTGAAAAAGAGATGGAGGGTTACTCTACCCCCGTCACAAAACATAAGATGAGTCTACGTGCATCCTCCACCGGCGAAATGGTTTTTGAGGATGTTTTTGTACCGGACGAAAATGCATTTCCTGAAATTCGCGGACTCAAAGGCCCATTCATGTGCCTCAACAGTGCACGATATGGAATCGCCTGGGGCGCCATCGGAGCGGCTGAGTACTGCTACCAGCGGGCACGTCAGTATGTAGGCGAACGAAAGCAGTTTGGTCAGCCAATTGCAGCCAACCAGCTGCCGCAAACCAAACTGGCCAATATGCTAACCGACATCACCTCCATGCAGATGCTGGCCTGGCGACTCGGTCAGCTTAAAGATCAGGGACGCCTTCACCCTTCCATGGTCTCACTGGCCAAACGGAACAATGTCGGCAAAGCTCTCGATATTGCCAGAGTGGCGCGCGACATGCACGGCGGCAACGGCATCACCGGAGAGTATCGCGTTATCCACCACATGGTGAACCTGGAGTCGGTAAACACCTATGAAGGAACTTACGACATCCATGGACTGATCCTCGGTCGGGAGATCACGGGCATACAGGCATTCACGCCGAAGGGGAATGGATAGTATTTAACCACAGAGGGCACAGAGAGCTCAGAGTTTTTTTTGGGTTTGAAAAGTGCTTTTCTAATAGTTAGATACCTCAATGAATTCATTGTCTCCGTCACATAATTAGGTAGCACAGCATACTTAGGAACCACAGAGTGCACAGAGTACTCAGAGGTTTTATGGACTTGAAGATTGCTTTCTCATGGGCAGACCTCTCTGTGAACTCCTTGTCTCCGCGGCATTAATAAAATCATAGAAAGCTCAGAGAATTTTGAGGCTTGATGGTTTCTTTCTAATGGAAAAATACCGCTGTGTTCTCTGTGCCCCGTGGTTCATCACAAAACCGAAAGACACCTCCAAACTATGTTCTACGAATTCAACGGCTACAAACCTGTCGTTCATGAATCTTCTTTTGTTCATCCGCAGGCTGCAGTTACCGGAAATGTGATTATCGGCAGAGATGTCTATATCGGGCCCGGGGCAGCTATACGCGGAGACTGGGGAAAGATCGTGATCGAAGATGGCTGTAACGTTCAGGAGAACTGCACCATCCACATGTTTCCCGGTGTAACCGTGACTTTGCACAAAGCTGCACATGTTGGTCATGGCGCAATCATACATGGTGCTACTATCGGCGAAAACACCCTCGTAGGTATGAATGCCGTGGTGATGGATCGCGTAACCATCGGAAAAGAGTGCGTGATCGGTGCCCTGGCATTTATTAAGGAGGGGATGCAAATTCCCGACCGAAAAGTGGTTGTCGGAAATCCCGGAAAGATTGTAAAGGATGTAACCGATGAGATGGCCAACTGGAAAACAGAGGGAACTGGCTGGTATCAACGGCTTCCGCAACAGCTTCACGAATCGCTAAAAGAGTGTGAGCCTCTCAGAGAAATCCCCGAAAACCGGAAAGAACAGCAGCAGGGCGATTACGAGAACTGGCAGGATCGAAAAGGGAGTACATAGCAGCCATGTCTGAACAGCTTCCCGTTCAGCATCAACTCTTCTTCAAATAAAAAATCCGCAAGGAGAACACCCTGCGGATTTTGAATATCATCAACTTTTAAGTGGCTGCCGTTTAATCCAGCGCCTTGTCAATCAGGTGTTTGATATGGGCTGTATGCGCACGTGTCTCCGCATTTACACTGCCACGGTTATCCATCATTGAGCGGATCGTCTGCAGGCTGTAAAGTGCAGCCGACTTGGCAACGTGATCATAGGCGCCATTTTCGGTCATCGCAATCAGTCGTTCCACATAATCTACCTGAAGATTTTGACGGAACGTATTCACATTGCTGCGAGCATCTGCGTTAAAGACCGCCCCTGTCAGATCCGACACCATATCAGCTACGGCGTACTCATTGCCATACGTGCGTGAGTCGGTGAGACGAAGCAGGGTGTTCTGATGCAGAAGATGATTCAACACGTTATTCTGCATGATCAGTACCTGATCGTGAATTTTCGGATCCTCGTTGGTGCCAAAGAAGTTGAATCCCCTTCGCTGAATTTGCAGGTAGTTATAGACCTCATGTGATGTGGCAAATGCATCCGGAGCAAAAAGGTATCGCGACAGATAATCCATCGCCTCCTGCTGCTGGGCTGCGGGCACCGCTCTGAAAGGAATATCGCCTCCCTCCTGTCCGATTTTTGCCCTGTCTCTGTAAACACCACCAATCTGACGTGAAATCACACCGGTCTGTGTCCGGTATTGGTTCATCAGCATCATGTAGGCGTTGCGCAGCTCCTGGTAGGATTGCCCCTCACGGGTGCCAAACTTCTCCAGCAGTCCGTCCTTCAGCTCTTTAACCAGATCCATTCGCTGTACACCGTAGGCTACGGGATCACTCGACATATCGCCAATCATTACTCTGGGGTCGATTCCTCCACCCGGCGATCTCATATCATCTGCGTCGTTACCAAATGCGTGCTCCGGTTTGGTAGACTCTGAGAGAATCTCCTCAAGCCGCTCTTTCTCCGCTTCAGGATCATCGAGGGCCGGTGAGTAGCCAAAACGGATCGCCCAGATATCGTACGGACCCGGCTTGATGTCGTAGTACCGTCCCTGATTTTCACGATCGGGATTAACGTTCACGGAAGAGTAGTCCATTACCGAACCGGTAAGGCCAACGGTATTGGCAAGCTCCAGATCGTGGATCTCATCGGGTGAATGGAGTGTACTCGCCTGCATGTTGTGGTTGAGCCCAAGCGTATGGCCAATTTCATGGAGCGTAAGCATCGTCATCGCCTCATGCTGAAAACCTTCCAGGTCCTCCTCAGGTGCGCCAAATATCTCAAGAGCGTGTTGGCCAAACAGGTTGTTGTGATGCATGTG
>JAFIFA010000195.1 GCA_020832225.1 Balneolaceae bacterium | reverse complement strand
CCCGTTGGAGCAATAGCGCATTTTAAGATAGGGTGACTGCGTTTCTGGAAGAATATCCAGATGGTCGGGTACCAGCAGGTGCGGGTGCTGCAGGCCCCTTGTGCGACCATACTCTTTGCGGAACTGATCCAGCCCGTCCTGATCGAGGCCTTTATCAGGGGCGTAGATCTTGATAGCCGCCTCCGTGCCCGAAACTGTATCCTCCACAAGCCAGACTACTGAAAAGCCGCCTTTGCCCAATGGCTCCAATAGCTGATAGCGGTTGCTTAGTATCTGTCCTTTCTGAAAATTATCTGACATAGTTGATCCTGAATTCTATTTAAATCTTTATTCAACCAGCACTTTAAATGTTGTATCCCCTATGATGATGATATCATTGGGTTTTAGTTCTACTCCGTCACGATCTACCGCTTTCCCCTGTACCAGAATACCGTTGGTTGAGGCATACCAGCCCTCAGGCTGCTTATCCTGCCTAAACTGACCATCCTTTATAACCCAATGAAGAGTGGAGGTGTCGAACTGCAGAGTTGCATGGTAATTTGAGATGTACTCCGTAAAATATTCTGCAATACCAATATCATTCGTGAACGGATGATCCTCATTGAACCAACCGATGGTGAGCAGATTCTTCCGTAAATTTTTAGAGAGATTCGTGAGATTATACTCTCTCCCTATCTCTTCACCATTTTGTACCCGCAATGACCACACAGAATTGGCATCCACTTTCACATGGTCCCTGTTTTCCTGCAAATTGTACCCCAGATCACTGATAAGCTCCTGCACCGTTTGGTATCGATCTTCGGCTTTATACCGCAAACATTTTGAGATGATTGATGTCCATTTCGGATCTTTGGCGAACCGGGAGAGTGTTTCACGATCCCAATCCTCCTCCCTTTTTTTCATCTCATAGGAAGGCATATTCGACATAAACTCTTCAAAACCGCCAAATGGCAGCGCCCCTTCAGTGATCAACTCATACATCACAGCCCCAAATGCATAAATATCATTTGTGGGCCCCATTACTTTCATCGCTTTTGCAGGGTCAATCTGCTCAGGTGGAGAGTATGTACCTGTCGCAAACACCTCCTTTGCATGACCCATAAAGTTGGCTACCGTGTGCCTCTTTTTTACGGATGCTGAAATTCCAAAATCTGCCAGCTTGGGGATTTGATCGCTCCCAAACAGAATGTTTTCGGGTTTTATATCACGGTGAATGATTCCCTCGCTGTGCAGATCGTGTAACCCGCATAGTATTTCATACGCCAGTTTATTCAGTTTTTGATCAGGAATGGTTTGTCCGATCCAATCACTCAAATTTCCACCATCACACAATTCGAGTACCATAAAGGGGTTGCCCTCGTAGGTATCGAAATCAAAGCATTTAACGATGTAGTTGCTCTGTATGGATGAACTGTACTCAAACTCCTGCCGGAATCGCTTAGCATATTCAAGCCTTTCATTCGGCATGAATGTCCACATTTTCGTGATTTTTAAGGCATATGTATTTGCACCATCATCTACTTTATAGACGCTTCCAAACCCACCTTCTCCAAGTTCACCCTGAACTGAGTAGGTCTTCCTTTGAGAATGGATCCGGGTATTATGGTCGATATTTATTGATGAGGGTGCAGACACAGATTAATTTTTTATATCAACTTTGTAGACTTTATCGCCAACGATGATCAGGGAGTTGACGGCAATTTCCCTCTTTCCGGTAGCTTGTATAAAGGTCGCCTGATTACTGCTTCTATCTTCAATCTCTATTTTCCCCTCTTTCAAGTGAAGAATGGCATGCTCTTTAGATGAAATTGACGGATTATCGGGATCGAGACTGCCCCGATTGAGTACTATCTTATCTCCCTCAAATTGAATGCTTTTTCCTGTGTTCTCATCGTGCAGTACCACTTTTGGCCTGGGGGGCTTCTTGCCCAAGTTCACAGAGCCAATTTTAACTGTTTTGGAGGAACTGTTACCCGCTGGGGTACTGTGTCTGTTTGAATCCGACTCTCTATTGTTTTGAGTATCTCCGGTAAATCCACAGTTTACACATGGTTTTGCCTTCGAAGGAAGCTCACGAAGAGGATAATATCCACAAGCAGAACATTCAGGAACAGACTTTCTTTTTTGAGAACCCTGGCTTTTCGAGGGAGAGTGATCAGAAGGTTTAGAATCCCAAGCAGGAGCATCCGAAGCTTTTCCTACAATTGTATGTTTACCACTATTTGCACTGCCTGCATCAGGTTTCGGCGACTGTTTCTGAACGGATGAAATCTTCGTTCCACATTTGATACAGACTTTTGTACCCGACTGATTGATATGACCACATTCGTAGCACCTCATAGAATTACCTCGTGTTATGGATTGCTGAGTTAATGAATCTCAAATTTGAAAGGGTATCAGCAAACAGACTACTGTCTGTTGTTCGGATAGAATCACTCTTCTCCGGTAGAACTGATTCTAAGTCAACCGGTTTTGCCAAAGAGTCGCTTTCCGTAGTGTTAAGACGATCCTCATTTTCTACCGGCACTTCCGTGGGTGGATAGGTTTGATTTAGCTCAGATTCCCCCGGTTCAGCTTCAGTTGGCCGTGATTCTACTCCCGGCTCGACCTCACCAGAGGTTCCCGGTTCTTTGTCACCATTTGAACCACCTTCACTATCCGGTTCGTCAGAACCATCCAAATCTTGTTGAGAAGTGCCGGGGTCAACAGGTAATCCCTCCCCATTGGTACTTTTAGAAGTTGATTCAAGAACAAAATATGTGCCCCCAATCAAGACAGCTGCCAATAGAGCGGTTATAAACAGCTTACTAAAAAGTGATTTTTTAGGTTTAATGATAAGCGTATCATCAAGATCCCGTTTTTCACCTCGCTTCGGTCCTTCAATTATATCCATAAGAGTGCAGGTGATATTATCTTCACCTCCCGCTTCGTTGGCTGCCTTTACCAGCTCATGGCATGTATCAGCTACACCTGTTCGCTTTTGAAGTATCCTCTCAATATCCTGATCGCTGACCATTCCATTAAGTCCATCACTGCAAAGTAGTACCCTGTCATTTTCAGCCAACGCAATGGTCACTGATTCAGGTTTTGGAGGGTCCCCTTCTGTGCCCAGGCTTTGAGTAATTACATTGCTTTCCGGGTGAACACGGGCCTCTTCAGCACTCATTTTACCGGCCTTGACCATCTCCCAAATCATGGAGTGGTCTTGTGTAACCATTTTTAATCCATCCTCTTCGCTATAGAGATAGCATCGGCTGTCGCCCGACCAGGCAACATGCATTACATTTTCAATAACCCAGGAAACAACCAGGGTTGTGCCCATTCCCGCAGTATCTAGATGATTGTGCTGATGCTCAACAACCCGTTTATGCGCATCCAGAATCAATTTTTTCAGGAACTCTTCTCTTTCAGCCACGCTTTCAGTCAAATCTCTAACTGACTCAAACTTCTCTTTTACTGAGAGTTGAGCAAGATTTGCAGCCACCTCCCCGGCATTGGTTCCACCCATACCATCAGCAACCACCATCAAAGCGCCGGTGTCTGACAGCTCCGTGGTTTCACCTCGTTTAAACGACCAGTCATTTGCCTGCAGATCTTTGCAAACGGCAAAATCGTCCTCATTATGGGTTCTTACCAAACCACTATTCGTAACCGCGAAGATTGAAAATTTCATTTAGAAGAGTAGACTTAATAATGATTAAAGATCCATTGCGGATAAGGGCACAATTCGACCGATTTCGGCACCAATACCAGCCGATACAATACCGACAGCTTGTATACCATCATCTGACAATACAAAGGCAGGTCCGCCCGAATTACCCTGCCCAAATCCACGACCTGTTAAGGTTATATAGCCTCTGTTATCAAGCCCATCTTGAGCAATACTTGATTCACTTAATAATGGAGCAACATTTGAACTTACATTCGCACCACCAAGTCCATAAGAATACCCTAAAATGAATATTCTGCTACCTGCAGACAGATTCCTGGAAAGTTCGGGATCATATTCCATCGCTCCATTTCTTCTATCCAATTGCACGTATGCCCAATCTGTATAATCAAGTTCAGCAATTCTCATTCTCTCAGAATCAATAGTCCTGACCCTGTCTTGGCTCTCATCATACTGAAAATCAGATAGCTTTAGTCGAAATTCATCTCTTGGACTGGTTGCTGTAAATTCAATTTCTATATTTGTCCCTGACATTTCTTCTCTATTCAGAATGGTTGTAACATGATCTGGAGGATAGGGATATCGCCAAAGTTGTAGACAGTGTCTTGCAGTAACAAACTTTCCATCATCGAGCAGGAAACCGGTACATGTACTCCCAAGTTCATCTCTAAAGCGTTGTCCGGAAGGGGTTGTCCTGGTTACAACATAGGAGTGAAGAAAATAGACATCGTCTTTCATCGATTGATAAATATCTGAAGCCGCAGTAGATCCGGTCGCAGCATTAATTCGAACATCTTCCAGCTCACCTTGCAGATCGCTAATCAAACTACTTAAATCCACATTTGCAGATTGCAGGTTAGCCAACTCCCTCAAATAATTAGCAGTCTGCTCTTCCATTGTTTCCGACTGCTCAACCAGCATCTGTTCCTGAACTTCCAAGAGTTTTCTTTGTTCATCTGTCTGTTTCATAACATCATAAATAAAAACACCCCCAACAGACGTAACTGACAAGAACATGACAAGGAATGCTATTAAAACTGTTTTGTAGGGTTTTACAGCCTGTTGCATCACCAGATTCATCTTGCTGGTGAACCCAATCTTTGCTGTGCCACTCTTGGTTGTGTTATACCGAAGCCGTGGGCCTTCCATTGAGAGCTGTATTTCGTCTCCGTTATTCAGATAGTATGAATCCTTTACCGGACGACCGTTGACCAGCGTTGGATTGGATTTTGAAAGATTGTGGATTTTTGTCTCACCATTCTCCCTGGAGATCGCAGCATGTTTCCTGCTTACAGTAGGTGTATCGGCCCCGAATCGAACACCACACTTTGAATCTCTTCCCATTTCGACATAAGGAACGACTATGGTTTCAAATTCGCCCTGCTTTTTTCCCTTTGTACCTGTTAAATATTCGAGTGTATAGGTTGGGATATTTGCCCCGCCCAATACTTTCATTCCTGCCGTAAGTGATTTTGTAGCTTTATTTGCCATAGTCTTCGTTAGTTTTGTTTAGTGGAATATCACATCACCGTCACTGTCTACTGTAAATTGAAGAAGGGTTCTTTTTTGGCTTGGCTCTGTAAGCGTGATTTGATCAATCTCTCTGCTTCCATCCCGGTAGAAAATCCGCCCTCTCACCGAAGAGGATCTGGTACCCTCAGGGAGGCTGAACAAGTTCGCTTCAACCAGGTATGAACCAGCATCGGCAACACGTACCTCCCACACTTCGGCGCCGGGGCCATTGGTGACATCTTCAGTCAGAATCCCGGGTCTGTCGGGGTGTGTTCGCCGTGCATAATAAAACTCAGCTCCTTCGGGGTCGGTAACGTGCAGATCAACATCTACCCCTCTTTCGGGCCATTGGATATAAATAACCAGAAACGTTTGAGCGAGCATCTCCTTTGCTGCCTGAAGCTCATCCTCCAGCTGGGCTATCGAGTGGTTTTCACCCTCAAGCTGTTCAAGCGCATCTTCGAGCTCCTGAGAGGTCTGTTCAAGCTCACTACGGAGATCATCTGCTTCAGCCCGGCTTTCCGCAAGCTCCTGGGTCACTTCCTGAACATGTTGCTGAAGATCCTGTATCTGACTTTCCATTGCCTCAAATCGAGCCATCAGTTCGTCATACATCTCTTCCGGTACAGACTGTCTAAACTGCTCAAGAATGGTTGTAATTTCAGTTATCTCTGTCTCGAGGCCCTCCACCTGATCAAGAAGGTCAGACTGTTCGGCGGTAAGTTTGGGTACTATTACGTACAATATAATGACCGCACCAAGGGCACCAGACAACAGGTCGAGGAAGCTTGCACCAAATACATTGATTTCTTTGCGCGCCATTAGCTCACATCTATTTTATTAATCAGATTTTCTATCACAAACTCTTCAATATCATGGTGCAGAACTTCCGTTTTCTCCTGCAGCCCATGGTATACAAACATCAATATTACGCTGAGTACCAAAGCAAGCAGGGTTGTATCAAACGCAATACCCAGAGCCGCTGTAATCTCTTCGATGGGAGCGGTGGCAGCTATACTCAGTGATTGTGATATGCCAAGAATGGTACCTATAAAACCGATTGACGGAATAGCCCACAGAATGTACCGGATACCTGACTGGCTGGACTCAGCTTTCTCCCGGTTTATCCGGCTTTGTGATTCAACAATCAAAAAAGCTGATTGCGAGGAGTGGTCAGACCTGAACTTTGTACAAGCTTTTTTAATGAGCTGGAGCAAATAGTAATTTCCCTCCTCTCTGGCATCCTCTTTATTCTTGATGTAGTTTGCACTGTTGATTCGAATCGAATTGATCTCCGTGGGCCCCAACACAGCATGCTCTTCACCCGGCAATAAATCAATATTCAGGTATTTCCTCTCAAAGTTTGCCCAAAAAGAGAAATGACCGACTTCAAGAACACCCCATACAAATGTCAGGTAGGTCAAGAACTGGATGTATCCACCATTTGCAATATCACCACCAAGCAGAATTGATATTCGTAACAAAGATTCATTACCCGCTGGTTGGAGTGAGTTATAAGCCAGTATGATGATTGCCTGAAATACGATGGCAACAACGAAAGCAATAAAAAATCTGGTTAATTGAGTCGTATGTTTCATAAAGCACTGTTTAATACTGTTTCCAGGTGGTTAACTTTTTGTAGCTTTCCTCTTTCTGTAATATTTGAACCCTGCTACAGAACCGACCATCATTACAATAAAGGGCCATAGGTTGACCAGCAGAAATAGAAACTCAACAAAGAATCCCCAGCCATTTTTAAATCCATCAATAAAAGAGAGAGTATAGGTCGACTCAGCCTGAACCTGATAAAAGGAGAGCGTGAGTGTTGAGAATTGGACCCGGTCATTGAGGTATTGCAGCCTGCCTTCGATTGATTCGATATCGGATCGCAATGCCCCCAGTTGACCTTCTACCTCAAGTATTTCTGTCACACTATTGGCGCGATCGAGCAGGTTTACATATCTCAGCTCCAGCTCTCTTTTGGTTCTCAGACGTGCTTCAGCATCAACAAACTCCTCTGTTACATCTCTTACGTTAATCTCTTTGCTTGCAAACTCTCCCACACCATGGGTTGCAGATGCCAAAAAGCGATCAAAACTGTCTGCCGGCACCCGAATCACCACTGTTGCAGTTACACGATCTGAACGTTGCTGTTCACGATCTGAAGAGATATAGGCGTCATACTCATAAAGGGCTGCTGTAATGGATTCGCGAGTTACATTGATATCGTCTGTCCGGAAACTAACTCTCCCCTCTTTTATCAGTTTATCAACCGGTTTGGATGCATCTAAAGATTCTGATGAAGAGGCTGCTGCCCGGGAAACTTCCGTGTGATCGGGCATGGCAACATGATCACGATCCAATTCTGATTGGCATCCGGCGAATAATAAAATCAGGATTAAGCTAAGCGGAGATATATTTTTCATGTGATTTTTTATTTGGAGCCTATTCTATGAATCGTGTCTTTAATTATTGTTTTAAATACAATTTAATCCCGCCTGTAATACCTGAATGAAAAGTCAGTAACGACATGGTTGTTTGAGAGATAATTTCCTATATGCCTGCGATGGGCTCTCAATCCATCACTTCTTGACCTGTATGGTCCGAATGCAATTCGTGCTAACTTTGCGTCGGCATATTTCCCATCCGCTTTCACCGCTTCATTGAACTGATTCAAAATATCGTTCCTGGTTCCTCCCCCTGAATTACAACTAGCCGGCACAACGTTTGAAATGAGGTATGAAAGAGATGGACGATTATTCCAAAATTCTCCGCGATCGAGAGTTGTTTCAACAAAGTAGTAGCAGGTATCTGATGAAGGAGTGATCAGATATATCTCATCTTTTTCAGAGCCGGAAAGTAAATGTGTACCGTATGCTGAAAGCATCAGTGCAACAGTGATTGAAATGTAATTAATGCTCATGGCTTGTTAATTTTATGAGTTACCTACGCTCTATTCAGGTATTCTACATCGAATTTGATAGTCCCAAAGGGTTCCTGAAGCTCCGCCAAATACACGAACAACAAATTGATTCACACCACGCTTTTGGAAAATATCTGAAGACGTTCCTCTTCCCTGCCCACGAATTCCACCAGGATATCTGGATCCAGCATATCTTTGGCTACCTCTCCAACCTGTATCCAGAACCCTGTTACCTAAAGGGTAGTCCACTTCATACCGGTCCGGAACGCTTCGGGCATCATATCGTATATCAAATACTGCACCCTCAGGAATTGCGCTGATATCCCACCGATCAAGGGTGCCTTGAGCACCGCCGGAGTTCGAGACCGACCATGTATCACAAACCTCCAGAGAGTACTCACGCTCCACATTAATACCATCATCCATTCCGATCACAATATTGTGTAAATTGGCTAGCTGAGTCCAAATTGCACTTTGGGGCGGTAATTCAACATCATTTGCAGAATCAAATAACTGTTGAATACGGGTCTTGAGGGCATCGGGCCAATTGGGGGCCTCGTCATTTGGTGTGTTGGATAGAATTGACTGCACCATATTCCCAACTTGTCTTACATTAGACGCCAACCGATCATGGT
>JAFIFA010000194.1 GCA_020832225.1 Balneolaceae bacterium | reverse complement strand
TCTGCGAGAAATATCTGATGAGCAAATCAAAACCGTCGAGCGTCACCTGAACAATCGACCTATTCGAAAATTTGATTACCTTTCACCCATACAGCAAACACTAAAACACCGCGCTGTTGCACTAGTGACTTGAACACAGCCAATCTTTAATCAATATTCAGTTTAATGCAATGGCTTTTGAGCGTACACCAATCGCTTGAAGCGTCTCTACTCCCCACGGGAAAATGCCGTTTCCGTGAGTAACACCGGGTTCACGCAAATATTCGATGTTGCTTTTTCCTCCGTTTTCTGCTCTCTCTGCAAAATCATCACTGTTAAATATTGGCGCCACGCCATCTGCATCTCCATGAACAAGCAGCACATCCGCATCCGGTATGTAGAAAAGGTCATTCTCCACTACGGCATCCAGAAGCTGTTGCTCTTCGCCATTCTGATATCTTGAAATAAACTCTGCGGTAAAAAGCTCAGATCCCAACTCAGGCAGCTGTTGCCTTACCTGACTGTTGGTAAAACCGCCGCGAAAGAGCCCGTCGGCAATTCGTTCATCATATGGCGACTGAAAATAGTCGCTCAGCGGAAGCGGCAGATCGTAGATCTGGTGATAGGTGTAGAGAAAGTAGCCGTAACATGCCAGGCACTCTGACGGCTGATCGATGTTGTTGATAATCTCATCCATTGTAGCTGAAAGATCGAAGATCGGAGCTCCCATTGATAGCAAGCCAGGCGAGAAGGGTGAATCGCTTTTTTCGGTCAGCTCTGCTAGCGCCAGGGTAGCATAGGCCCCTTCCGAATAGCCAATCATATCCACCGGCTGATCGGTAGCGGTTATGCCTCTCTCCTCCACGAACTCTAGCCCGGCCAGTATCATATCGTAGGAAGCTGAGGCCAGGGTCGACGCCTGCTGATAGGGATGAAGCAGATCCTCAGTTATTCCATATCCGATGTAATCGGGCAGAAAAACCACGTTACCCGCCGACGCAAAGATCGCTTTACGGGTGGCGACGGAGAAATCCGTACCGGAACTGCGGTCAACGGAGGGAGCTTCATCGTTGGAGAAAATGGTTGCGTGCTGAATCGAGAGAAGCCCCGGGCTATCTGCTTCCCGTGGAACAAGAATGGCACCCGAGAGCTCCAGTGGATTGCCCGCACCATCGATCGAGTTGTAGACTACACGGTAGAGATCCACATCATACTGTGCAAAATCGGCGGCGTCACTATCCAGAAATCCCCACAGCTGGCGGAGTTGATTTGCCGTGATGGTTCTCATAGAGGAGCTTGATACAAGTACCGGCTCCGGCAGATCATTAATACCGGGGTCGGTTGATGAGGTGTCGCAGGAAAAAGTCAAAAAAGCGAAGATAAATAGGGCGGTAAGAATATATAATATCCTTTTTTCCATAGTAGAATGGTAATGATGCAGTTCAGAATTATGAATGAATATACATATTCGGGGCTATTTGAAAAGGATAAAAGATAGATGGGCTCAATGTTGATTAGTGTCTAAAATAAAAGTGTTGTTGGATCACGATATAATGCGTTCGATAAGACTGTTGTTCATTTTGGCTTGATCCAAAACGAACCAAAAGATCAAGGCTGTGAATCACTTGGCGGCGGGTGCTTCTGGGCGACGGAAAAATTTCAAGGCCGATTTGATTTAAATTCCTTCTTAGCATTCATTTCCGGCTGATGAAATTTTTCTATTCGTCACCCGCCAGCCGCCCTTTTCCCGCCAATTGATTCAAGGCCGGGTCAAGCTCAAGCGAATAATTTTAGTTATGTCAATAATTTACATGGGTAATGTAAGCCCCTCAGTCTCCCCTTATTAGGGGGGATTTTGGTGCTTTGCTGAAAAATTTTTCACCCGCACTAATCGATATATACCAAAAACAAAAAAACCCGTCCTTCTGAGAAGAACGGGTTTTTTTAATCTCTTAATACTCCGGTTATCAGAGCAGAATACCACCAACGGAAGCGATTAGTGTGGCAAAGATCAGGGCCACCGTGTTGATCACCTTGATCAGCGGATTGATCGAAGGCCCTGCTGTATCCTTGTAAGGATCACCGACAGTATCGCCAACAACTGCAGCCGCATGGGCATCACTACCTTTGCCGCCATGGTTGCCATCTTCAATATACTTCTTGGCGTTATCCCAGGCGCCACCACCGTTCGACATCATCAGCGCCACCATCAAACCGGAAGCGATAACCCCGATAAGAAGTCCACCGAGTGCGAGAGGTCCCCACAGAAAGCCTACAACGAGCGGAGCCAATACAGCCATCAACCCGGGCACGACCATCTCTTTAAGGGCCGATTTAGTTACGATATCCACGCAGGTACCGTAATCCGGCTTCTGCTCTCCTTTCATAATTCCGGGCATTTCACGGAACTGGCGTCGAACCTCCTCAATCACCGCACCGGCAGCCTTACCTACAGACTCCATCAGGAATGAGGCAAAGAGGAACGGCAGCATACCGCCGATGAATACTCCAACCAATACGATCGGGTCGTTCAGCAGGAAGACGATGGTCTCCCCTTCCCCAACTACCTTTTCCAGGTTGAAGATGTAGTCGGCAAAGAGTACAAGTGCCGCCAGAGCTGCAGAACCGATCGCATACCCTTTGGTAACGGCTTTAGTAGTGTTTCCAACCGCATCGAGGGCGTCTGTATTCTCTCGCACCTCTTCCGGGAGGTTACTCATTTCAGCAATACCACCGGCATTGTCTGTAATCGGTCCGTAAGTGTCCATAGCGATAATCATACCGGTTACACTAAGCATCGCTACCGCAGCGATCGCAATTCCGTAGATACCCGCAAAGCTGTAAGAGAGGAAAAGCGCCACTACCAGAATGATGGTGGGCACAAATGTACTCTCCATTCCAACGGCCAAACCACTGATGATGTTGGTTGCAGCTCCTGTCTCAGAAGCCTTCGCAATCTTCTTGACCGGCTTATAATGCGTTGAGGTGTAGTACTCTGTTATGAGTACGAGGCCGATCACGACCAGAATTCCAATCACGGTAGACCAGAAGATATCCAGCCAGCCTGTTGGTGCATTGCTCAGATGAGCCACAAGGGAATAATCAAAATCAGCAAACATCGCCCAGGTGATATAGGCAAAACCGGCAATAGAGATAACGGCACTGGCATACATCCCTTTGTAGAGGGCTTTCATGATATTTCCGTCGCTTCCCATTCGCACAAAGAAAACAGAGATGATGCTCGCTAAAATTGCAAAGGCTCCAAGAAAGAGCGGATAGGTCACAAGTTCTGTCACTGCAGCTACATCCGGGAGAAGGTAACCCAGGAGTACGGCACCAATAGCGGTTACGGCATAGGTTTCAAAGAGGTCAGCACCCATACCGGCACAGTCGCCCACATTGTCGCCCACATTATCAGCAATTACGGCCGGGTTTCGGGGATCATCTTCGGGAATACCGGCTTCCACTTTACCAACAAGATCTGCGCCCACATCGGCCGCTTTTGTATAGATTCCACCACCCACACGGGCAAAGAGCGAGATCAGACAGGAACCAAATGCAAATCCGACAAGGGGATTTACCGGATCAGCCAGCCCCAGAACGGAATGAAAGAGATAGAAAAATCCTGCAACTCCGAGAAGTGCCAAACCGGCTACTGCGAGTCCGGATACGGCACCGCCATTAAAGGCAAGCTTTAGGGCGCCCGGCAGACCGCTTTTGGCCGCTTCAGCAACCCTAACGTTGGATCGTACCGCGATGGTCATACCGGCATATCCACTTAGTGCTGAGAAGAGTGCACCCACTGCAAAACCAATGGTTGTCCACCACCAGGTAACAGCAGCATCACCTTCCTGAAGAAGGGATATAATGGCAAAAACTACTACAATTGAAATAGCAACATAGGTAATCGTCGTATATTGGCGGTTCATGTATGCGTTGGCCCCTTCGCGAATGGCATCGGCGATGCTATTCATGGTTTCATCACCAGACGGAGCGCTCAGCACACCTCTGGCAAGAATGAAAGCAGCAATCAAGGCAATGATGGCAGCCAATGGAGTAAGAATTAGTAGATCCACGTATCTTTTCCTTTTACTTAGTCTTTCTGTTCAACTTGGTGTGTCCCGATTTCAGGGTATTGCGCCTGTGAGGGTGCAAGGGAACAAGGTTACAACAGATGCATCAATTCCGCAAGGTGAAGATAGTGAAGAGGAAAAGCGGTTTTTCAATGCATGAAAGATTTGATAAAGCTCTGTTTAAGTTCACCAAGCACTATAGCAGCCAGAAGCTCTGCCGGGTGATTTCAGCAAAAAGGGTGTCTCTCAGGCGTAGGCTCCCTCTTCACGAACTAAAGCCGGATTCTCTTCTGCAAGCGGAAAGGAAACGGTAAAGAGAGAACCCTCACCCTGTTTGCTTTCACAGGTCACCCTGCCGTTCATAGATGTAACCAGTTTTTTGACGATATAGAGACCGAGGCCTGTTGACTTTTCATCACCGGTTGGGACATTGGAGAGTCGGGTGTACCTTCCAAAAAGCTTCTCCTGATCCTCCTCACTTATACCCGGTCCGTAATCCTTCACCTCCACAACAGCACTATTATCTATTCTGGTTTGACGTATACCAACCCGGCTACCGGCAGGTGAGTATTTAATTGCGTTGGAGATCAGATTATCAAAAATGCGTGTCACATTATTAATATTTCCTATCACCTCAAGATTTTCATCCTCGATATCGACTTCGAGCGTAATCTCTTTGGCAGATGCCGTTGTTTCATAATTACTGACCGACTGCTGAAGCGTATCGGAGAGAATGAGTTTTTCCTGCAAAGAGCGGTTCGCATGCTCATTGATTGATTGAATATCCAGAAGCTGATTCAGCAGATTGAGCATACGGTCTGAGGAGATTTGAATCATCGACGTATACTCACGTATCAGTTTCATATCCGCCTTCTCTTCCATATTGATCAACTCCGTGGCAGATCTGATTCCGGATAGCGGGTTTCGTAGATCATGAGCAGCCATTCCAAGGAAATCATCTTTCTGCTTATTCAGCTTCTCCAGCTCCCTGTTTTTCTTCTCTATCTCTTCCCGGCGTTTTCTGAGGATCCTGTTGGACGCTTTTTTCTGATGGTTTGTGTAAAAAAGAAGCGCCGCAATAATCACCATCAGTGCCAGAACCGCAATTAAAAACCACTGCTGAAGAACCTGCTGAGACAACTGTGCCTCCTGTAACCTGGCCTCCTGGTTCAAAACTTCTATCTCCCTATTCTTCTGCTGCACATCAAACCGGATCTGCATTTCATTGATCATGTTCGACCTTTCCGCATTCATCAGAGAGTCGCTGGCAGCGTGGAAATTTTTGTAATGTGCATATGCTAATTGATAATTGCCTCGCGCTTCATATATCTCAGAAAGCAGCTCGTGGGCATCCCTGATTCTGTCTCTGTAGAGAGAGTAGCTCGCCTGTTCAAGGCTCATCCCCCCATATTCCAACGCTTTATCAAAATCGCCAAGATCTTTGTGGAGCTGCCCAAGGAATAGATAGGTTGTGATCAGTTGCACCCGATTGTCTGAGTTTTCAAAGTAATCGAGAGCTCGTGTCATATAGGCGAGCGACTCATCAAACCGCTCCAGATTCCTGTAGGTGTTGCCAATGTTAAGGATTGCAATATGATGAAGAAGCGGATTATCTCCGGCCTCATAAGACAACTTTTTCGACTTTCTGAATTGTTCAAGTGCCTGTTCATAAAGCCCCTGTCTTCGATAAATCACACCGAGGTTATTCATTGAGAGATACCCATCTTCAAACTGACCCAACTCGCGGTCCATCTCCATACTGTGGTTCAGATAAGCCGCTGCCCTTTCATAATCCTCTTGCTGAATATGTACAAGTGCGATATTGTTGAGGAATACGGGATCCATCTCTCTGCGATCGAGTTCCCTGTTCATCTCTTTCGCAGAAAGGAAGTATTTCAATGCAGAATCATACTGTCCAAAATCGAGATGCTTGATTCCCAAAAGATTTGTGGACTCCGTTATTCCAAGCCGGTAGTCAAGAATTTCTGACATGGCGAGCGCCTCATTTGCCAGATGATATGAAAGACGTGAGTTACTGTTCCTCGATTCATATCCCAGATCGAGGAGACTGTCAACCGTAGCCTCTTCCACAATGACTGTATTAAAAACATCCTCTACAGGGTCATGTATATAATAAGTACCACCTCTCTGGGTATTTACGGGATCTTCCTGAACGCTTATGGCACCAAACAGCGGAGTGCCTGCAAATACCGCAAACAGTAAACAGATCGTTAGTTTCACCATTGCAGATCTCATTATAGAGTGTTATTGAGGTGGGTAACCATACTTCTCTTGCTTCCTAAAACCTGTTCCCAACCATACTTGTTATCATCACGGCGATTATATTATTAAAATATTCTAATGTTAAAAATTAGAAAGAGCTCCGAAACATTAGAATTCAACATGACATATTTCAACGCTAACAGAGTTTGACTTCCACAGCGCCTGTAAGTCAACTTTTAGATCAGGTAGATCGAATATTGATTCTGACGTTGAAGCGAATATCGTGATTGGTTCTCTTGAATGTTCTTGAGGATTTGGGCAGAATCTGACTGAAGCCATACTCAAAGTTGGCGTTGATCGTGTTCGAAAAGCGATAGCCAACAACCAGCTGTGTATTAATTCGTGTCTGTCCCGTTTGTGGACGAGGGTTGAAATCGTAAGCAGACGGATCCCGATTGATGACATCCGCATCCTCTCTCAATGCCCTCTCCAGATCCGCATCAAGCAGGAATCGTTGCTCTGTATCTTCAATGTAGTTTCCTGTAAGGCTGAGGTCCACATTGTTGGTGAGCTGCCTGAAGAAGGGCAACCTGAAGTTTCTGAGCGTGTAGGCCACCTGCATTCTGAGTCCTTTGGAGACTCGTTCGGTTACCTGTGAGTTGGATAGTGAGAGACTGGTGATGTTGCTCGTTTCGTAACCTATCTGGGTTCTAAGACCGTTCTCCCATGTCACATTTAGCTGCAGCAGTGGCGAAAAACGTTTCTCGACATTGACCGATGATGGATCAAATTCCGCCCGAAAATCCTCTACTGTATACGCTCCCAACCTGCGGTTTATCAGCTCACCGGGGTTGTTCGATAGATTCCAGCCAATCCGGTAGAGTCCGGAATAGGCGTGGGTGAGTGATGCCC
>JAFIFA010000193.1 GCA_020832225.1 Balneolaceae bacterium | reverse complement strand
AAGATGGTGATTCCGGGAAGGGTATGGAGAACTTTCAGGAAGGCGGGCTTTTCTGGTGTTAGCGGAAAAGGGAGCCCGGGGTTGGTTCATCAATACAAAAGGTATTGCAAGGAGGGGCGATGCAGTGAGTGTGAAGTGTTTAAATGTTCAATTCGTTCTTGACTCAGATTTTGTTTGTTTCTATCTTTGGAATCTGTCAATACAGTGAATGCCCGGTCGTCTAATGGCAGGACAGCTGGTTTTGGTCCAGTCAGTGGGGGTTCGAATCCTCCCCGGGCAACATCTCAACAAAAGGATGCCTTATTGGTACTCCTTTTTCTTTTTTAAACAAATACCATTCAATCCCGGTTTCTTTGGATACGCCTTTAGCAATATTTGCAGGGAGAAGCAATCAAGCACTAGCACGTGCCATCGCAGAACAGTACGGAGCCGAATTGGGTGAAGCCACGATCAAGTCGTTTTCTGATGGTGAGCTCTATGCCAAGTATGAACAGAGCATACGGGGCGAAGATATTTTTATTATACAGTCTACTCCGCCGCCCGGTGATAACATCATCGAGCTGTTGCTGCTTCTGGATGCCGCAAAGCGAGCATCCGTAAAGAGGGTAACAGCGGTAATTCCCTATTTTGGGTATGCCAGGCAGGATCGGAAAGACCAGCCACGGGTGTCGATTGCATCCAAGCTGATGGCAAACATTTTGGTGGAAGCAGGTGCCGACCGAATTTTGACAATGGATCTGCACGCTTCACAGATACAAGGGTTCTTTGATATACCGCTCGATCATCTCTACGCAAGCAGAATTTTTATCGAGCACTTTACCAAGAACCCGATTGATAACCTCGTAGTTGTAGCACCCGATGTGGGCAGCCTGAAGATGGCTCGTGCCTACTCCAAGAAACTGGGAGCAACACTCGCGTTTATCGACAAGCGAAGACCCAAACAGAATGTAGCCGAAGTGATGAATATCATCGGTGAAGTTGAAGGGAAGAATGTATTGATCGTGGATGATCTGATCGATACAGCAGGCACCATCACCAATGCGGCCGTTGCTCTGAAAGAGCGTGGTGCATTAAATATTGTTACAACATGTACACACCCGATTCTTTCGGGTCCGGCATATCAGAGAATTGAAGATTCACCGATCGATCAGCTCCTGGTTACCGACACGGTTCCCCTGAGGAAGCCGTCAGATAAGATTAAAGTTCTAAGTGTGGCCGGAATTTTTGCCGAAGCCATACAGCGTATCCATACAAACGATACGATCAGTGCACTTTTTGATGATTAATCAATAATTGATAAAACCATGACTCAACCGGAAAAATACCAACTCGAAGGCGTTAAAAGAGAGGTGGGGAGCCGTTCAGCGACTACCCTGCGAGATGAACTTCGTATTCCTGCAGTTCTCTACGGTCCAAAAGTAAAAGAGAACGTCCATTTCTCCATTCTGGAATCGGACATTGAAAAAATTCTCTCCAAGAGTGAAACCAAGCTTCAGGAACTGGAGATTGACGGAACCAAGTACAACACTCTTCTGAAAAATGTTGAGTTTGATCCGGTTACAGATCGAGTGCTTCACGCCGATTTCTATCTTCTGGATGAGAATACTCCGGTTAAGCTCAAGATTCCTATCCGTATTACAGGTACTGCGAAGGGCGTTCGCGACGGCGGCGGCCGTGTCTTCCAGACACTCCGAATCGTTCGTATCAAGGTGCTGCCGGATCGAATTCCTGCTCAGTTTGTGCTCGATATCTCCGCTCTCGACATTGGAGACTCTCTCCACGTATCGGAGCTCGAGATGGATGGTATTATTCCAATCGACGATCCCCGCAGAACCATCGTAACGATTGCTCCTCCGAAATCCGAAAGCCTCTTTACCTCCTCTATTGCAGATGAAGATGAGCTTGAGGAAGAAGGTGCAGAAGCACTGGCAGAAGGTGAAGAGCCTACTGAAGAGGGCGAGGAAGCTGCAGAAGGCGAAGAGACAAAAGAGTAATCTACTCACTTACAACCTGTTATGGCACTGATTGCGGGCCTGGGAAATCCGGGCACTGAATATGAGAAAACCCGCCATAACGTAGGCTTTGAACTGGTCGATCTGATTGCGGCCAGTCTCTCCCTATCTTTTGAATCCGACAGCGGCCTTTACCAGAAGTGTGAAGGCCGTTTTAAGGGGCGTCAAATTACGCTGATCAAACCCACTACATTCATGAACCGTAGTGGGAAAGCGGTTCAGCGTGCTCTCAACAGGTATGGCTATAATACAGATCAGCTGCTGGTCTGCTACGACGACATCCACCTCGACGTGGGTACTGTACGCCTTCGGCCCGGAGGCAGCGCCGGGGGACACAACGGTATATCAGACATCATATCCGAGCTGCAGACAAGAGATTTCGCCAGGCTTCGAATTGGCATTGGCAGCGATTTCGGCAGGGGGCAGCAGGCTCGCTATGTGCTCTCACCGTTTGATCAAGACGACCGAATCACCATCGATCAAACCCTGGAGAGGGCTTCCGAGGCGGTCTTTACCTTTCTCAGAGCCGGAATTGATATCGCAATGAACGAGTTTAACTGATTTTCTCGTTCTGCAAAAGAGCTCGATTCCTTTCAAAAACTCTCAAAACGCTTTCTGAATGGACATTTTTAAACTCTTTTTTGAACACGACCTCAGACTCGATCAACTTCGTGAAAGAAAGCTGGACCGCTCAACTCAGGAGGTGTCTGGTTCGATTGAGGCTTTCCTGAAGCCGGACCCAACCTACTCCAAGTTCTATTTTACCGGCACGCTACTGCCGGATGAACTCTTCGGTATCGACCAGATCAGCCATTACCAAGAGGTTAAAGAGGCGTTATGCAACTCACTAAATCTCTATCATGCATTTACCGGCAGAAAAAGGGCGCCGCTTAATGAGTTGATAGAAACCGAGGAGATCGGAAGGGCAATAATCCTTTCAACCGGTGATGAAAATCGGTGGGCAGATACACCGCTGGACCTGGATGACGACAGCAATGTAGGCCATAAGAAGAGTGAACTGGCGGAAGTGCTGCAGGCAGGTGATCTGGTTCTCTATAAGGAGAAAGCGCATCAGGGTTTTGATCTCCACCTTTTTTCGGAGAAGAATATCTATCCGCTCTTTTTTGAACCGTTCCGGAGCCTGCTGAATGATCAGTTTCGATTCTTCAGTATAAATGGGAAACGTATCCGTTCTGAACGAAAGTTTTACTTTGAGACATGGACGCTGGATCGTCCTCCCCACGGAGCAGAAGAGGTCTTTCCGGAAACGGTGCTTTAATAAGCGCTATACTGAACTCTGTTTGCTGCTGATCATCACCATTCGGGGGCTATCGCCCTCCACGAACTCGGATCCGCTGTAGTTACCCATAGTCTTCTGCAGGGTGAGCCCATGTTTTTGATAAACGGTTTTAAACCAATTCAGGTCGTAAAGCTTAACGCGCTCCTGATAGACAACCGGTTCTTCCAGATCTCCACCTTCAAAGCGAATCGTTTTAAAAACCATCCCATCCTCAATTTTACGCTTGATGCGATAGCTGTAGACCCCATACTCTCCCTCCTCAGAGTCGACCAGATTTCGTTTTACATGATCCGGATTGAGATAGTCCATGATGAAGATGCCGTCCGGCTTTAGCATACTACAGACGCTCTCGATGACGGAGCGGTTCTCATCATCATCCAGAAAATAGCCGAAGGTGGTAAATAGGTTTACTACTGCGTCAAACTGCTTTTCCAGAGGCTCACGCATATCCCTTACTTCAAATTGCACATTGGATAACTCTCTTTTTTGTGCCAACAGGGTTGCTTTCTCAATAGCCGAGGGGGAAAGATCAATGCCGGTTACGCTGTAGCCACGCTCGGCCAGCGTAAGGGAATGGCGTCCTCTGCCGCAACCAAGATCGAGCACCTCGCGAAAACGGGGAAGAGGAATTTCTGCCTCGATCCGATCGGCCAGCATGGCGGCCTCGGTTTCATTACGGTTGGAGTAGAGTTTTTCATAGAGTGGACTGTCGAACCACTCTTCAAACCAGCTCATAGGATGTCACTGTTTAGTTTCAGTATGATCGGAAATCGCCGCCCAATCTTAGGCTTTTAATCATTATCTTCCAAAACCTTGTGAAAAAAACGGATAAATGAATTTTACAGATAAGCTAAAGAGATCGGTTCAATCATCAGGATCGCTGCTCTGTGTGGGTCTCGACCCGGTTTTAGAAAAAATACCGGCACCCCTTAAACAGCAATATAGCGACGATTCGGAACTGATCTTTGAATTCTGCCGGCGTATCATCACCATTACAAAACCAACGGTGTGCGCTTTTAAACCAAACATGGCCTTTTTTGAATCGATGGGTAGCCGTGGTTGGGAGGTACTCGAACGTGTGGTAGACGCAGTACCGTCTAACCGTATTCTGATTGCCGATGCAAAGCGGGGTGATATCGGCAATACGTCGGATCACTATCGCAAAGCCTTCTTTAGTCATCTCGACTGTGATGCCGTCACACTCAACCCTTTGATGGGATTAGAAACCCTCAAGCCATTTCTATCCTATCCGGAAAAGGCACTCTTTGTTCTTGTGATGACCTCCAATAAGGGAGCCTCTGAGTTCCTGCAGCGACGTTTTGAAGGCCGAACCAGTCTGGCCGAATATATATCTGAGGAGCTGGGGAAAATGCAGCACATCTCAGAAACCCACCTGGGGATGGTTGTTGGCGCCACCCAGGCGCGTGACCTGGATCCCGTACTGGCCGCAAATCGTGATGCGCATCTTTTGATTCCCGGTCTAGGTACACAGGGGGGATCAATAAGTGAGATGGCGAACGTGCTTGCCAATCACAGAGGTTACCCGCTTTTTAACTCTTCAAGGTCGATCATATACGCAGGTGGTGATGAAGAGAACTGGGAAGAGATGGTGTCCCGGAAAGTAGTAGAGATGAATCGGATGATAAACCCCCTATTTGAGAAGTATGCCGAAAAAACTGCCTGAAGTAATTTTGTACACAGACGGAGCCTGCAGCGGAAACCCCGGTCCGGGAGGCTGGGGAGCACTGCTCATCTGGAATGGCAAGGAGAAGGAGTTGAGCGGAGGCGAGGCCCATACGACCAATAACCGGATGGAGATGCGTGCGATCATTGAGGGATTTAAAGCGCTGAAAAGATCTTGTCATGTGAAAGTGCACAGCGATAGCGCGCTCATCATCAACGCCTTCAAAAAGGGGTGGATCGATAACTGGCAGAGGCGCGGCTGGAAAAAGGCCGACAAGAAACCGGTTGAGAACCGTGAGCTTTGGGAGGAGATGCTCGCCGCTACGGCAAAACATCAGGTAAGCTGGATTAAGGTGAAGGGGCATTCCGATGATGAACTCAACAACCGCGTCGATGAAATTGCGGTAATGGAGTCGAAGAAATTTCAGAACTCCTGATTGACGGGTTGTAATCCCGCAAGCTTTTTGGTATCTGTGATGTGTTGATTAATAAAATGACCTGATGAGCATACATAAAGCACGAAAAGACACGCCCCGGGCCCCGAAGAAAGAGATTTTCGGATGGGCCATGTTCGATTTTGCCAATCAGGCCTACACCCTTCTGATTATTACGGTGATTTTTCCGGTGCTGTTCACCACCGTGATTGTCGGTGATGCCGAGGCAGACTACCGGTTGGGCAACCTTTTGTGGAGTGTTGCTCTTGCCAGCAGCTACATCCTTGTTGTTCTGAGTGGTCCTGTTTTCGGGGCGATCATGGACTACTCGGCGCTCAAAAAGAAATTCCTGTTCTACAGCTACTCGCTCACCATCGTGAGTACGGCGATGCTCTATTTTGTAGAGCCGGGCCTTGTGGTGAGGGGGGTGATCCTGATCATCATCTCCAACTTCGCCTACTCTATTGGGGAAAATTTCATTGCTTCCTTTCTGCCAAGCCTGGGTCCGCCTTCGGATCTGGGTAAAATCTCAGGTTTTGGGTGGGCCCTGGGTTACGTGGGCGGTCTCTTTTCCGCCGGTTTTGTGATTCTATACCTTGGTGATCCAACCGCAGATAACTTTGAACGGATACGATGGGTGGGCCCATATGCAGCGCTCTTCTTTATGCTGGCGGCCATACCCACATTTATCTGGCTGAAGGAGCCCGGAGCACGGAAGGAGCTGCCAAAGGGGGAGAGCTACCTATCGGTTGGATTTGCGAGGCTTGGAAAGACCGTAAACGAGATTCGTCAGTTTCGTGACCTCGGTATATTCCTCATCTCGGTATTCTTTGCCATGGCGGGAATCTATATCATCATCACCTTCGCGTTTATCTATGGAGACCAGGTTGTGCGGTGGGATGAAGAGGTTCGGGTACTTATGTTCGTAGTTGTACAGATTACCGCTGCGGCAGGCGCCTTTGGGTTCGGCTTCATTCAGGATAAAATCGGTGCGAAACTGACCTACAACCTGACTCTGGGTCTCTGGTTTATCGGGGTGATGGGGATTTATGGAGTTGAAGGGGTTACAGAGTGGCTAAACCTCACTTTCGGAACAGAGTTTGAAATGCAGTATGTTTTCCTCTATATCGGTGTGATTGCCGGTTTGAGTCTGGGGTCAAGTCAGTCGGCCAGCCGTGCCCTCGTCGGTCTCTTTAGCCCACAGGCAAAGGCAGCGGAATTTTTTGGGTTCTGGGGGCTTTTCAATAAAATAGCGGGTGTATTTGGGATAATCGGACTCGGACTTCTTCAGGCACAGTTCGGTCTGCAAAAGTCCGTACTCTTTTGCGCTTCACTCTTTTTGGTTGCTATTGTGGTCTGCCTTTTTGTGAATGAAAAGCGCGGTACTGACGTCGCTGATGACTATCGCGAACAGAATTAACCAATCCCGCACCTATTAATTTTCCACAATTAACAGATTATCCGCTCTGAGTATTGGAGAATCGGTAAAACTCCTCAATTGTGGGCGCCTCTTGGGATGGGTGTTAAATAAAATAATAACAGCTACTTGCGTTGAATTAAAGGGTGCTGGCTAAAGGTGGAAACGCCCTTTAGGACTACGATAAGAAGCCTTACCATTTAAAATGAGTGTTAAAGCGTGTATTTAATGCTTAGAATGTTAAATTGAGCGAGTTTTGTTGTACAGGGATGTATAATAATCTTACTTAACCTACATGTGATGAATCTTATTCATCGTTTTAATTACAATATAACTGGAGATTACAATGAGTAGAATTGACGAAGTAAAGAACCTGGTATCTGAGTTGGAGCAAGATCTGGACAAGTTTTACAACAAGAGCAACAAAGCTGCGGGTACCCGTGCCAGAAAACAGCTTCAGGATCTTAAGAAGCTTTCCCAGGAGATTCGTCTTGAAATTCAGGATATCAAGAACAACGGTTAATCCGTTTCCTGATCAAAAGAATAAAGCCATCACGGGGATTACCGGTGATGGCTTTTTTTATTTACCACAGTGGGCACGAAGTTTTAACAATCTGAGGTCACTAAAAATTCTTAGAGTCTATTGTGGTAAAAAACTACCCCCGTTCAGGGTATAGTAAAGACCCTAACTAAGACGGGCCGATTTACCAATTCGTTCAGATTTTAATTTTGGGGTGATTAAACCGCAGTGAACGCAGAGTAGGCGCCGAGGGACGCAGCGTTTCATACAGTCAATTTTCCCTCAGCGGTCTCCGCGACTTCTCAGCGATCGCAGCGGTAAAACTGAGTGAGATTCAATATTGGCCCATTACTAAGTTCTCGGTTTTAAACCACAACGAGCACGAAGTTCTTTGTACCCATTGTGGTTTATATACCCTCCATTAGAACCGAAGACCAACCGTCAGTTGGATTCCGCTGGTTTTTTGGGTGAAGTCGATATCGTCGAAGATGTCATCGAAAAAGTCATCGTCATCATCAAACTCATCATCGAAAATAGAGTCGTCGAGGATGTTGGTTAGTCCAATGTCGTAACGCAGATCTACAGTGATATTTCCGATATCGATACCGGCTCCAATCACGAAGCCGAAATTTGTAGACTTAAAGAACTCGGTGATATCTCCATCCTGTCCCGAAGATTCACTGGCGCTTACCAGGAAACCTACAGACGGGCCCGCAACCAGGTATGGTGTGAGGTTGCCCTCAAGTGGAACGTTAGCCCTCGCAAGAAGGGGCAGGTCGATGTAGTTCAGCGTCAGGCTTATATCTTCATCATCGTCGAAGAAGTCGTCACCATCAAACGGGTCGCCTCCATCAGATCCGCCTTTCTGAACAAAGAGGAGTTCAGGCTGAAATGAGAGAATGTTGTTGATCGGAATTTCGGCGAATACGCCTGCAGCAAACCCAATCTTTGACCCGGATGTCTCCGATACATTCCCGAAGAAGCCACCGCTCACTTCCGACTCAATACTGTAAAGAGAAAGACCACCGCGCACGCCGAATGAGAGTTCACGGTCGGAGTTGGCGGCTTGTTGCGCAACCAGGGCCGGTGCTGTTAAAAGTGTGACGATGAGAACGCCCGCAAGAAGTACTGTTTTTTTCATTTTTCTGAAGTTAGGTTAGTGTGAAACTGACTTTTGATCAAACATTGTGACGATCTTGGAAGAATTGGACTAAAAACCAATCGCTGCCGATTATCACAATTCCGTTGATTACAGACAGGTTATTTCTTCTTCTAATAGCGCAGCGGGCAGTAAAATGGTGTCATCAAAAATGGGATGAGTGCGTCTTGTAATGTCAAGGTGAGGTGTTGAGCATAAAAAAGCCCGATCCCTGATGAGTGACAGGGTCGGGCCTTCTCTGATAGATTCAGAGATGAATCAGTTTGATACTTCAATACCGTAAAGTTCCTTGCCCGCCTCTTCATAGACATCACCCGGAACCCAGAAAGGCGCCTCATCACGATCTGCAATCAACAGTGCTGCCTTCACAAAGGAGCGTATATAGCTTGTTACGTATCCATAATCGATCGTGTCTGGCTCATCGGTTACCTGGTGGTAGTAGTAGTTGATTTCGTCGTCAAACGCAGTGAGGCCCATGCTATAGGTTGGCGCCGGAATACCCTGTCTGGCGAAGCTTACGTTGTCGGAACGGTCAAACAGGTTCTGATCCGGTACGGGATCGGGAATCGCCTCCAGGTCGAAAGCGGATGCGGCAGAGATCATCTCATCATCCGCATCGGTTCTGCCCAGCCCGATCACGGTTACCTTGGTGGTGTCGTTATAACCAGCTCCATCGATATTGAGATTGTAGACAATCTGTTCAAGCGGAACCATAGGGTTCTCAGCAAAATAGCCGCTTCCCAGCAACCCGATCTCCTCGGCGGTCCATGCGGCCAAAAGAACGGAGCGGCGTGGAGGATTTTTGGCAAAGTAACGGGCAGCAGAGAGCACGCCACTGGTGCCAACTGCGTTGTCCCTGGCTCCGTTATAGATATACTCACTAGTGATCGGCTCAGGGTGGTTGTTTACAACGCCAATATGGTCGTAATGGGCCGACAGAAGGACATACTCATCCTTGAGGTCAGGATCGCTACCTTCAATCACACCCACCACATTTCTGCTGTAGAACTTCTCCGGCTCAGGACCGGTGAGGGTTAGAATGCCCGATTCCCGCTCTTTGCTGCTGAAATGCTCCTCAGCATGATTGTGGGTTGCGTCGAGCCAGAGGTGCGGGATCTCTGTGCCGGTCTCTTCAGGGAGTTGGTCATCAGCATCTTCGAGAGTATCCCTGAGTACAAGCCTGTCGCCGCCAAGAAAGTCGACAAGTATCTGCCAGGGAAACTGCATATTGGAGTAGAGCTCGACCAAAGCAACTCCGCCTGCCTCCTTCACCCATTCAAGCTTTTCGGGTGCTGCTGCGAAGAACTGCTGGGGTGCGGTCTGCCCGGGGAGGCCTGCATTAGCAACCACAATTTTGCCCTCCACACCGTGCTCCTCAATTTCTGCTTCCGTTGCGTGTTCAAGAAAGATCACCGGCGCGCTGATATCATCCCTAACGCTGTTCAGCGGGATCATATGTTCTCGTAAACTATACACGGAGTCTGCAAAGGTAAACTGTGCCTCTTCGGCAGCCGGAAGCCGTTCAAACGGCACATTCTGAAAGTAGCTGTCGTAACCGGGCGCCATTTGCACACCGAGGGTCTGAAAGGTTGTGGCCACATACCTGGAAGCGATATCGAGCTCATTGGTGCCCGTATCCCTTCCCAGAAATTCATCAGCAGCAAGGAAGTAGATATCAAACTCAATACTTTGCTGGGAGATGATGTTTTGGATCTGGTCGGCTGCTCCATTTTGTGCCTGAAGAGGGAGAGTAGTTGTCTGAACAAATACGAAAGAGAAAAGGGTGATTAGTAGTACTCTAAAAGACATTTTGATCCGGTTCTATGCTTGATTGCTGGAAAGTAATTAGAATAAAAGAGTAAGCAATTCTTCTGAAAAATGAAGATTGAGTGGATTATAAAAAGTTAAGATTAATCGTATCAGATACCGCCCTATTCAACGAAGTACAGTTAAAATGAGTTACATATGAAAGTATTAGCATGAATTTTCGTTAACAGACATACCCATCACCAAAAATTTAAACAAAACTTCCTGACCTGTATCAAGTGATCAGCTTTAGCCCCCGACATTCTATTTTTTTGATTCTAATATCTTTTGTGGTAACTGCCGCCTGCAGCTCAACTGAAGAGGTTGTTTCTCCAGAAGAGGAGACCGGTTATTACCTGAGTCATCCGGGGTCTGAGCAGATCAGAGCCCAGATAAAGGAGGGGTTTGAATCGGTGATCAGGCTTCATAATCAGGTCTCCTACAGAACCTATATTTTTGACCCGGAGAATGCTTTTTCTGCCAACGAATTGATACTATTGGGTATAGAGCAGTATGCCGCAGACTCTTTCTCTGATGTTCACTCCAATGCGGGAACGGGAGTGATAATCGAACATGGAAATGGAGAGACGCTAATGTTGACTGCTGCCCATTCGGTGTCTCATCCCGACACGATCTGGCACTACAGTAATCAAGCTGTAGATAATGATGATCGAAATGTTCGGGCTGTCTCCATTAAGGAGTATTCAACTCACTATAGATTTGGTCCGCAGGGGATGAGCAATTTTGAAGTATGGAAAGCCGACAGTCGAAGGGATTTGGCGTTGCTTCGGAAAAGCTGGAGAGCTGAAGAGGATCCCGGTTTTTCCCCGATTCAGATACCTAAAGGCAATCAGAAGGAGCTGGAGTGGGCCGACCGGTTTTATGCGCTTGGCTATCCAAAGGGGTTTCAGATGGTGACGACCGGCATGATCAGTAAGTCGCCTTCTGCAGAGGCCCGGTTGCGCTTTATGGTAGACTCTTCCATGAATCGCGGATTTAGCGGGGGACCACTCTTTGCCATTCGGGGAGACGGCAGCGGGCTCGAGTGGATTGGTGTGTTATCGGCCGCCTACGCTGAAAGAGAGTATTTTCTGGGACCGGATGAGGTTCTTGCAGGTGAAGAGTTCAATCAGGAGATTGAGTATGAGGGGCCGCTTTATCTGAGAATGGAGAGAAGAATTCGATACGGCATTACGTATGCGGTGGGGATTGGCTATATAGAGGAATTTTTGGAAGCGAACAGGTGAAAAATTTGAGACAAACGGTTTCAAAAAGTTATTTGTAACTCTATTGCTTAACTCTTCCATTATAGATTGCTCGGCATATCATTATACCCTTCCAAAATATCGCATAGTAAAATCAGAGTGTTTAAAAACAACACGAGGAGATTATTCGAACTAAATCCTCTAAGATGTGTTATATTTTCATCCAAAATTCTTTGAAGCAGAGTTTTGGATAAAAGTTTATTAATACTGACCTGACTAAACCTATGCACGAATCACACTTTTCAATTCCGTTTCAAGATCCGGTTTTGATCTTCGCTACGATGATGCTGATCATTCTTTTGACTCCGCTTGTATTCAGCAGAGTGAAGGTTCCCAGTATTATTGGATTTATTCTGGCGGGAGTTGTGGTTGGTCCAAGTGTTACCGGTTTGATGGAGAGAGACGCAACGATTGTGCTTTTGGGTACAGTTGGTCTGCTTTATCTGATGTTTATGGCCGGACTGGAGATCGATGTTAAACGATTTCTGAAATATAAAAATCATAGTATTGTATTTGGTTCATGGACCTTTTTTATTCCCCAGGTGGGTGGTGCAGTGTTGGCTGTTTATTTGCTTGGATTTACCTGGCCTGCTGCGATACTTTTGGCAAGTATGTTTGCTTCACATACGCTTGTATCCTATCCGATTGCGAGTAAGTTAGGTATCACAAAAAATACGGCGATAACAACGACTATTGGCGGAACGATCATAACCGATACTGCCGCGCTACTCGTACTTGCGGTAATCATTGCGATGGATGGAGGAGCAGTTGGAGTGGGCTTTTGGCTTACATTGGGTTTTTCACTTTCACTTTTCACGTTCTTCACTTTTTGGGCTATACCAAAAATTACCAGATGGTTCTTTCAAACAGTGAGTGAGGAGAGCTATCTGGAATTTGTATTTGTGATGGCCGTCGCTTTTTCAATCTCCTTCCTTGCTGAAGTTGCCGGTGTTGAAGCCATTATTGGTGCTTTTATGGCGGGACTAGCCGTGAACCGGCTTATACCTGAAAGTGGTACGCTTATGAACCGTATTCATTTCGTGGGTAACTCCCTTTTTATACCATTTTTCCTGATTTCAGTGGGAATGATTGTAGATGTGAGGGCATTCTTTGCCGGGATTGATGCCTGGATAGTTGCCGGTTTTATGGTAGCTGTAGCTCTTACTGGAAAGTATGCCGCTGCGTGGGTCACATCCAAATCACTCAAGTACAATCATAACGAAATGATGTCGATGTACGGTCTGAGTGTGGCACAGGCAGCAGCAACACTTGCAGTTGTGCTTGTAGCTTACGATCGGGGAATATTTGGTGATTTTGGGGATGCCGTATTGAATGGTTCTGTATTGATGATATTGGTTACATGCATAGTTTCACCAATTCTAACAGAGAAATATGGTAAAAAACTCGCGCTGGAAGAAGAGCAAAAGCCGTATGATCCATCGGATGCCCCACAACGAATTCTGGTACCGCTGGCCAATCCAGAGACTTCAGATGCATTGATGGATATTGCTTTTATGGTTCGGGATAAGGACTCACCGGAACCTTTATATCCGCTCACTGTTGCCCGTGATAGTGTAGATTCTGACGCAGAGGTGGCAAAGGGAGAAAAACTACTGAGCCATTCAGTAATTCATGCTGCCTCAGCTGAAGTACCGGTTAGCCCAATGACCAGAATAGATCTTAATATTGCCAGTGGTATCAAACGAGCAGTTAACGAGAAGCGAATTTCAAGTGTGATTATTGGCTGGAATGGTCAGGTCTCTACAAGGCAAAGAGTATTTGGTTCAATACTTGATCAGCTGCTTACAGATCTTGATGAAATGGTAATGGTGTGTAAGATTGAAAAGCCGGTTAATACACTTAAACGGATTGTTATCGCTGTACCTCCATTTTCAGCACTTGAGGTAGGTTTTGCCGGCGCAATCCGTCCCTTAAAACTGATGGCCCAACAACTGGGCGCGGATTGCGTAGTAGCAGTGACAGAAGAAAGATTGCCGGTAGTTCAAAAAAGGGTAGAAGTGATTAAACCTGAGTTTGATATTGAATTTTCACCGGTTAAAAGTTGGGGGGATTTGCCGGTTTGGATGGATAAAAACTTAAGAGATGATGATTTATTTGTTTTAATCAGTGCTCATGAAGGTTCCATTTCATGGAGGCCCGGACTCGATCGACTTCCTAGAGTAATTGCCCAGAAGTTTCCCGATTTAAGTTTTATTACTGTTTACCCATCAGAGGTTGAAGTTGAATCAACTATGATTCATGGTTCAATCGCCCAAGACCAAAGTTTTGTTTCAGCAGAACGAATACTCATGGAGTTGCAGCAAAAACCCGTTGAGGAAATACTTTCTGACATTGTCAGCATAGACCGGGATAATGATCAGAAGAAATCCCGGCAGCTAGTTGAACGGCTACTTGAAAATTCAGAGAGTTATACTCCTGAGGTTATGCCGGGTGTTCTACTCTATGAAGCAAGAACCACGAAAACAGATCAGCAAAAGCTATATGTGGGTGTAAGCAAAGAGGGTATAAATATAAAAGGCACTGCGAATCAGGCACATATAGTTTTAGTTTTTGTAAGTCCAAAAAATCTCGATAAACAGGAGCACCTTAAACAACTGAATGCAGTTGTGAAAATGATTAAATCGGGTGAGTCTTTTGCAAAGATTCTTACATCCCAAGATTCAAGAAGTGCCGTGAATGCTTTGATGTCAAGATGATTTAGCAGGCTGTGTTCAAGTCACTAGTGCAACAGCGCGGTGTTTTAGTGTTTGCTGTATGGGTGAAAGGTAATCAAATTTTCGAATAGGTCGATTGTTCAGGTGACGCTCGACGGTTTTGATTTGCTCATCAGATATTTCTCGCAGA
>JAFIFA010000192.1 GCA_020832225.1 Balneolaceae bacterium | reverse complement strand
GGGGAAATGGGAGAGTGGGAGTGTTGAGACCTGGTAGCACCGGAGCGAAGCGGAGGATCTGCCGGCGTCTGTGAGGGAAGCCACAATGGGCACGAAGGTTTTCACTTAGGGTTTAATGAACTCTTCGTGCACATTGTGTCGTACTTTGCTTCCTTTGTGGTTAATAGACGCTCGCATGAGCTTAGCACGCTGCAAGGTCAACACCCTGTAACTCGCAACCTGCAACCTGCAACCTGCAACTCAGTGAGCTCGAAGAGCGAACTCACCCATTCACATTCCGGAACTCCTTCATAAAGCCGGTCAGTGCTTTCACGCTCTCCATCTCGCAGGCGTTGTAGATGCTGGCGCGGATACCACCCACGCTTCGGTGACCCTTCAGGGCAACCAAATCGTGCTCAGCTGCTTCGGATAGAAACTGTTTTTCAAGCTCTTCACTCTCCAGGCGGAAGGTGACGTTCATTCTGGAACGTGACTCTTTTGCCACGGTGCCACTGTAGAAGTCGTCGCGATCGATTTCGCTATAGAGCAGATCCGCTTTCTTTTCATTGAACTCTGCAAAATGGCTGATGCCGCCTTTCTCCTGAATCCACTCAAGCACGTAGTTCACCATATATACGGAAAAGACCGGAGGTGTATTGAACAGCTTCGCGATGTGTGTGTTGTAGTTCAGGATGGTGGGGATCGCTTCCGGACGCTGTTTCTCCATAAATGATTTTCGAACCATCACCACGGTAACCCCGGCCGGACCGAGATTTTTTTGTGCTCCGGCGTAGATCAGTCCATATCGGTCGAGGTCAATGGGGCGCGAGAGGAAATCGGAAGATGCATCACACACCAGTGGGGCTCCGCCGTTTTCAGGCTCACTTTGAAACTGAGTGCCAAAAATGGTGTTGTTGCTGGTGATGTGTGTGTAGATGGCATCATCAGCAAAACTGAGCTCTGAACTCTCAGGCAGACGCGTATAATTCTCCTCCTTACCTGAAAAAGAGGTGTGCACGTTTCCAAACAGCTTCGCCTCCTTAATCGCTTTGGCCGACCATGCACCGGTATCGATATAATTTGCGGTTCGTTTTGTGTTCAGAAAGTTGTGAGCGGTCATCATGAACTGTGAGCTTGCCCCGCCCTGCAGAAACAGAACCTCCCAGTCGTCACCCGCTCCTGTAATCTCTTTCAGTCGCGTTGTGGCCTCTTCGTTAATCTGAGTGTACTCCGGGCTTCGGTGGCTCACCTCAATAATCGAGGTTCCGCGTCCCTGATAGTTAGTAAGCTCATTTTGTGCTTTCTCCAAAACAGAGAGGGGCAACGTGGCCGGACCGGCGCTAAAATTGTGTACTCGTTTCATCGTAGCAGTTGATTTTTTGGGTTTGATGAGTTTAAAAGGTGTGGACGATGAATCCCGATTTGATTTTCGGCTCGAACCAGGTTGACTTAGGCGGCATCAGCTCATTGTTGTCTGAAACCTTCAGCAGCTCCTCAATGGAGGTGGGATACATGCTGATGGCCAGATCTGCCTTGTCACTATCCACAAGCCGCTCCAACTCCGATGTGCCGCGTATACCGCCAACAAAACTGATGTTATTGTCCGTTCGCGGATTTTCGATTCCAAAAAGAGGGGTGAGCACACCTTGCTGAAGGCGGGCCACATCAAGGGTGTCGGCAACATTGTTGCTGTCATTTTTGGGAAGTTCACCAATCCACCAGGTACTATCAAAGTAGAAAGAGGCGGTTCCCTGCTTATTCGGACTTTTTTGATCCGTTTTCTTCAGGTTCAGTCTCTTCTTTAGCTTCTCTTTCTGTTCTGGTGAGGCGCTATAGATGATCCGGTTGTATGGCAGTATTTTCATCTCCTCCATAGGAAAGAGCACTACCGGGAAGTATTCAAACTCCGCTTCACCAGGGAAGATTTTTTGCTCGTTGCGAAGTTTTTCGGCCGCCCGCGAGGCGCTCTTGCAGCGATGGTGTCCATCGGCGATATAGAGGTGCTGCACCTTCGAGAACTCCTCAACAAAATCTGCAGGAGCATCAACTTTCCAGATACGGTGAATAACGCCGTCGTCACCTTCATGGTTGATATAGGGGGCTCTGGTAATTGTTGTTTTTTCAATCAGAAGGCGGATCTCTTCGGTGGCCCTAAACGTCAGCATTACCGGTTCGGCATGAGCGCTTTGGGTTAAAATATGGCGGGTACGATCGTCCTCTTTATCGGGACGGGTAAGCTCATGTTTCAGGATTACATCATTGTCATAGTCCTGAACGGATGCACAGGTAAACAGACCTGTCTGTATATGATCTCCGGATTCGAGCTGATAGAGATAGAGTGAAGGCCTTTCATCCTGAAGGTAGAGATCGGACTGCAGGAGTTCTTTTAGGTTTTGAGCTCCCTTTTCATATACCCGATCATCATTAAACGGGATATTATCGGGCAGGTCAATCTCGGGCCTGATTACGTGAAGAAAGCTGTTGGGGCGATTTTTGGCCATCTCACGAGCCTCTTCTGTGCTGATTACGTCGTAAGGAACACTGGCCACTTCATCGGCATGCTCGATCTTTGGCAGCCAGCCTCTGAACGGGTGAATTATTGCCATTAAGTCGGTCGGTTTTTTGTATTTTCAAGTGAGCTTAAGTATACAAACTCTGAGCCTTTTCATCGTAATTAAATCCAATTTTAACAAAAGAAAACGAGACCATGAGTGATCAACAGAAAAGCGGTAACAAAGGTGAGAAACTGAGTGAAGATCAGCAGCAACAGCTTCTCTTTGTGATGCTTATCCAGCAGCATGAGCAGATCGCGATGATGGGGATGGGCAAGCAGGTGAATCCGGAAACGGAAAAAGCGGAACGCGATTTGAAAGCGGCGAAATATGCGATCGATACACTGGTAATGCTGGAGAAGTTTACCAAAGGAAATCTGCCTGAAGAGATCCGAAGTTACCTCAACCAAACACTGACCAACCTGAGACTCAACTATGCGGATGAGAAGAAAGGTAACAAGCCATCTGCGGACTCCGCATCAAAAAAGAAAGAATGAAAAAAGTTGAGATTCGCGCAGCAGGAGGGGTTCTCTACAGGTTAAAGAGTGGAGACCCCATCGTGCTTATGATCAAAAGAAACGGCGTTTGGGATCTGCCAAAGGGGAAATTTGAAGAGGGGGAGTCTGTGGAGGAGTGCGCCATACGGGAGGTTTCGGAAGAGACAGGCGCAGATGGTCTTCAAATAGGGGGCTATCTAACGGAAACCTATCATGAGTATAAAGAGGGAGAGGCAGAAGTTGGGAAAGTTACCGACTGGTACGCTATGATGGAGAAGAACGGAGGAAGGGATACATTCACACCTCAGGAAGAGGAGGGCATTACGGAGTTGAAATGGGTGCCCTTATATGATGCTGAAAAGATGGTGGGTTATAAGAATCTGCAGATTGTGCTGGAGAGATTTAGGGAGTTTATTCAGGGTAGGTGATAACCACAAAGAGAGCAAAGTACGGCACAATGTGTATGAAGGATTCATTAACCCCTTAACTAAATTCAATCTTCCGGCTTCCAGTTTATGCTTTTCAGCTACCTTCTCAGCCCTGAAAGGGCGCTCCAATCCAACCCGGGGCAACGCCCCGGGCCTGTAAAGGCGACGCCAAGTCCGCGCCGAGGAGTGGTTGAAGAAAAAGAACTGAGTTAACCGAGGCGCAGTGGGAGGCAATCGGCAAGGAGGTTTTCGGGTGAAAAATCCCCGTGATCACAGATGTACCTGTCTTTGATAATGTGCCCTTATGAACCCCCCTGTGTCCCCCCTTGAAAAGGGGGAAATTTCAACCCTCATTTGATTCCTGAACTGCTTCGGGCTTTATGTTCAGCCTTTCCACCCTTCGTGTTCGTTGTGGTTTCCTCTATTGGCGCAGGTTCATTCCTAATCCAAATAAAAAAAGGCCACCCTGTTTCCAAGGTAGCCTTTTTTCAAATTCTGACTGAACGGTTTAGTTCTGCAGACGGAAGAAGATTGGGAGAGAGTACTGGACTCTAACCGGACGTCCACGCTGCATACCGGGACGGAACTCAGCCTGGCTCACAACACGGAGTGCTTCTTCATCAGCACCACCGCCAATTCCACGAATTACCTGTGGATCTTCAACCTGACCCTGCTCATTCACGATGAACTGGATGTAAACACGGCCTTCAATTCCGGCACGTCGTGCCATTTCAGGATATCGGATATCTCTCTGAAGCGCTTCAAGACCTCCAATCAATTCCGGCATATCCTCTACAACAACGAAGAAATCCTCTTCATCGTCATCTTCGTCGGCAGCAGGTGGTGGTGGCATATCAAGTGTGCTGCCAAAGTCAAGATCTCCACCGATGTCGATATCGACATCATCAATAATTTCATCGTTTGGTACTTCTACCGGTACAGGAGGACGCGGCGGAGGCGGGGGAGTCTCAATCTGTCGAGTCTGAATGATCTCCTCCATCTCTACGATCTCCTGTTCTTCCAGAACATACTCGTCTGGAGCGAGGCTGGTAATATCTACTCTCACCGCAATGATGAAGATTACGAGAGTTACAAGTAAGCCTAACTCAAGAAAAACCGTGTAGTAATTTCTTAAGTCAGCATCAGGTTTTTTACGTTCAGTCATAGTACGTGTCGGTTTAAAATTATCACACTACGTCAAGTATAATCGATTTAGTGCTAATTGTCCAACGAATCAAAAGGCTTTCATCGTATAAAGTATCACATTACGAGAATTAATCCGTACAACTCCACGTATTGTGAGTCATGTAGTACTAATAATGTAGTTAAAGCTCAGATCGTTCACAAATGTTCTTTGTGTCAGTTATTAAGAATTGCCTCTCTGACGTATCGAAGCAGTAGTACAGCGGTGAGGCACCCAAGGATATCAGCAATCGCATCGTAAAAACTGGCAGACCTGCCGTATGGCAAAATACCTTGAGCAATCTCAATAGAGATGCCAAAAAGGGATCCGATTAAAAATATAGCCAGAAGCCCTGTTTTACGAACCCCTCTCATGGCAAAGGAGATAAGGCCAAATACAAATGTCCAGCCAAAGAACATCATGAAGTGTCCGGCTTTATCATAACTGTAAAGAGGGTGGCTCCCAATTCTACTTGGAGGCATCAGGGTTAGGTAAAGAATGACGATAGTGATCAGCCCAAGAATAATTAGCGAGATGATTTTATGCCTCAGAAAAAAAAGAATCAATTTTTCAATCATAAAAGGTGTTCGGGGCCGAATGGGGTACCGGAGGTGTGGTTGATTTGGCTACGGTAGCCGTATAGGAGTGCGCTGATGATTGAGAGCTCCTTCATACCGGTTATTCCGTAATAAGCCGAAATTGTTCCGGCCAGCACATCACCAAAACCGGCTCTCGAAAAGGGCGAGGTGTCGTATCCGGTAAGGTAGAGACCTTTATCCGGCGAACTGAGCATAGTAGGGTTACCCTTGGAGAGAATGGTATAGCCACTCTTTTTAGTAAAATCTTCCAGATTGTTCATTCTCAGAGCGTCATCATCTGAGCTGAGGCCAAACCAGTGTGCGGCTTCCCCGGGGTGCGGGGTCAGAATCCGGTTTCGGTTAGAATTGGGTGATCGATCATGATCAGGTGAAATGGCTGCAAGTCCATCTGCATCAACTACAGCCGGGCCGTTGTAGGAATCCAGGAGTTTGCGGATCATCTTTACGGTCTGCTCATCGCGTCCCACACCGGGACCTGCAAGCAGCACTCCCGGTTTCTGCTCCATACGGGAGAGGATGGTCTCAATATGCTCTTCACGATATAAATTGTGACCGGATTGTCCCACCGGAACCTTGATCACTTGTGGAAGCGTCTGTTCGTAGAGGGGTAGCAGGTCAACAGGAGCATAGAGGAAAACAGCACCTGCTCCGTGTTTCCAGGCGGCACGGGCGGCCATGATTGCCGCACCCGTCATTCCACGCGAACCTGCAACCAGATGTACAACGCCGTTCTCATACTTATGGCGGGCAGTGCGCGTGATTTCAGGCAAATAAGTTTCAATCTCCTCTGATATAAGCGTAGCTCTGTAATTTCGAAACCCTTTTGGAAAGGGTAGAGGTACGAATTGCGCATCACCTCGAACAGTTGCCGCCTCACCACACCAAAGTCCGGTTTTCATGGTGCCGAATACAAAGGTGTGATCTGCCCGAACGGCACTACCCATGATTTTGCCACTATCCCCGTGCAGGCCTGAAGGAATGTCCATGGAGAAGATGGTTTGTCCCGACTCATTGAGTCTCTCGATAATCCCGTCGATGGGGCTGCGCACATCGCTGCTGAGGCCGGTTCCAAAGAGGCCGTCCACGACGTAGTCGAATCCGGAGGGATCGGGCAACGGATCTGAGGAGTTGACGATATGAATATCGCTGCCGGCTTCACTGCATTTTTTGAGCAGATCGAGATTGGTTTGGGCATCATCACTGAGATCAGCGGATCCCAGGGCCATATAGATGGTTACGGAATGGTTCCGCCGCTGAGATAAAATCCTTGCCAGTGCGAGAGCATCGCCCCCGTTATTTCCTTTTCCGGCAATATAGAGTCCGGAAGAGGAGTGAGGCACTATCTGCTCAATTCGGTCGGCAGCTCCTGTTGCTGCAACCTCCATAAGTGTAAACCCGCTTATACCGAACTCCTGAATCGTTTTTTGGTCAATCTCACGGCTCTGTTCAGCCGAAACCAGTTTGAGGGAGTCCGGTATGTAGTCGGGTAGGTTCATGTTTGTTAATAGGCTCTGGCGAATAGTACTCTTCGTTCAGAACGCTTGCCGGTAACGATGCATTCACCCGGGTCAGGTTCGCTATTGAGTGGGATACAGCGAATCGTTGCTTTGGTCTCCTCCTTGATCTTCTCCTCTGTTTCGGGTGTGCCATCCCAGTGGGCATAGATAAATCCGCCCTTTTCAATCTCTTCACGGAACTCGTCGTAGCTGTTGGCCACGCGGGTTCGGCTCTCCATTCGGTCCTTAGCTGTTTCAAAGAGCTCTTTCTGAATGGTTTCAAGTAGCTCATCCACATATTCGGCAATTCCTGTGGAGGGTACAATCGACTTTTCGAGGGTGTCGCGACGGGCCAGCTCCAGATTTCCATTCTCCACATCGCGGGGACCGATGGCAATTCTCAGCGGAATTCCTTTCGCCTCATGCTCTGCAAATTTCCAGCCCGGCTTGAAGTTGTCGCGGTCGTCCAGCTTTATCGAGATACCCTTTTCACGGATACTCTCGATGATCGGTTCCGCATATTCGAGTACAGCACTCTTCTGTTCGTCGCTGCGATAGATCGGCACAACCACAATCTGAGTGGGGGCGAGGCGGGGTGGAATAACCAGTCCGTTGTCGTCTGAGTGTGTCATGATCAGTCCGCCAATCAGACGAGTGGAGACACCCCAGCTGGTAGCCCATACATATTTGTGCTCACCATCCTGATCCTGAAACTTAACATCGAAAGCTTTGGCAAAATTTTGTCCCAGAAAGTGAGAGGTTCCCGCCTGCAGCGCTTTTCCATCCTGCATCAGAGCCTCAATACAGTAGGTCTCCTCTGCACCAGCAAAACGTTCAGACTCACTCTTAACTCCGGTAATCACCGGCATCGCCATATACTCTTCGGCAAATGTTCGGTAGACTTCCAACATCCGTTCGGTCTCCTCTACGGCCTCTTCACGGGTGGCGTGGGCGGTATGCCCCTCTTGCCAGAGAAACTCCATGGTTCGAAGAAAGAGACGGGTTCGCATCTCCCAGCGTACAACATTGGCCCACTGATTAATAAGAATGGGCAGGTCGCGGTATGACTGGATCCAGTTTCGGTAGGAATCCCAGATAATGGTTTCGGAAGTGGGGCGGACAATGAGCTCTTCATCCAGCTTGGATTCGGGATCTACCTCAACACCGCCTTCAACACTTTTCAGCCGGCTGTGGGTAACAACAGCGCACTCTTTGGCGAATCCCTCAACATGCTGGGCCTCTTTCGACAGAAACGATTTCGGTATAAATAGAGGGAAATAGGCATTCTCGTGGCCGGTCTCCTTGAACATTCGGTCGAGCTCCTTCTTCATATTCTCCCAAAGTGCATATCCGGTGGGTCGCACAACCATGCAGCCACGTACCGGTGAGTGCTCTGCAAGTTCAGCCTCGCGTACCACATCGAGGTACCATTGTGAATAGTCTTTGCTTCTGTCGGTGATTTTTTTCGCCATCTGTCGGTGAATAAACTGGTTAGCTGTTTTTCTTTATCTGATGCAAAATACCCTAAGAACTGTTGAAGATAAAGCGGTAATTGAGGTGTTATCGTCTCTATATGAGCTATTGAGAGCAGTTCCTCAAAAAAGTGGAAAAAGATCGTGTTTAGATTTTACCCTTAACTTAAAAAGTGCCTATATTTGAGGCTCTCTGATTTTGGAGGTGCAGCTAGGTTGCAGAGATGGTGATTAAAATTTCATCTAACTCCAAAAAGAGTGATCAAACGTTATGGCGTGGTAGCTCAGGTGGTAAGAGCGTCGGATTCATAACCCGGAGGTCGAGGGTTCAAGTCCCTCCCACGCTACAATATTAAAACCCAATCCGGATTATTCTGGGTTGGGTTTTTTTGTTCTTCTGAATATTCGTTTAAACAAAAAGATCCGAGCGTTGATGTTGCGAAGCAGTGCTTCGCGGTTCAAGTCCCTCCCACGCTACATATTAAAAGGCAGTGCTTTTTCGTAAAGCTCTGCCTTTTTTTATGCTCTTCTCAATTATAAACCATCTCCCCTACAGATCCTTCATTTCGCTTTGCTACATTCAGGATGACCAGTTTGCCTTAAATTAGAGGCGGCGTATCAGTATCTGTGTTTTGAAGAATGTGTCATACGCCGCAACCGAGAATTGGGGGTGCGGCCGGGTTTGGAAGAACGTGATTCTTGGCATAGTACTCATACCCGGCTATTTAAAACAGCGGAATGCGTCATCCTGAATGAAGTGAGCATAGCGAACGTAATGAAGGATCTGTGTAGATAGAGGACGCCTTCAAGGAGATTCATCTGAATCTTAAAGCCTCAAAAAGAGAGATCAGTTCTGTCCCCTCCTCAATAGTGTTGCCCAGCATCTGGGCAAAATTAATGGCTACCAGTGACAGACTGAAAATGCTTGTAATCAAAGAGCGGAACAACGCTGCGAAGCCAAGAAATGAGTTCAAAATAAAAATATTTGAAAATGCCACGGAAGCACAGAGGAGCACGGAGTCTTCAGTGCCTCGGTGGCAATAGTATGCGATTTGGTGGTTAATGATTTTTAAGATTCACCAGAATCTCACAGCTAATAGAAGAGAGATCTATTCTTTTTATGCTATACTGCTTAAAGCAATTCTGGAATAGAGGGCTTTGGGTGTGTTATATCCAAGACTTTAATTCATTTCAACAATTTAAAAATCAAGAAATATGTACGGATTGATAGGAAAGATGATGGCAAAAGCCGGCCATCGGGAGAAACTAATACAAATCCTGCTAAAAGGTACAGCGGACATGCCTGGCTGCCTGAGCTATATTATTTCAAAAGATTCAGAAGATGAAGACGCACTATGGATAACAGAAGTTTGGGATGATAAGGAGAGTCATGGAGCGTCGCTTTCTCAGCCATCGGTGCAAGAAGCCATCAAAGAGGGGCGTTCGTTAATAGCCGGGTTTGGTGAGCGAATAGAGACAGAACCGGTTGGAGGTTATGGGCTGGCATTCGGAATATAGAGCCGGCAACCATAAGGGCTAAGTGCACCTTCAGAAGTCTCGATTCAAGGCTTCTCTTCCCCGTATTGAACTTTTTATATCTCTATATTATTATATAGTAACAGGTTAAGTCACTCGTGGGCAATGTTTTCCATATGATCTCAATTGATATTAGTTTTCATTTCCCTGTTCGTTAACTGAAATTCAGAGAGGTAGATGCCATGAAAAATTCAGATCTCATTTTCGAACTGTTGGATATCTCAAAGAGTGTACCACTTACTGTCCATGAGATGGCAGAGCAAATGGTGGTCACATTTCACCCTGTACACCAGAAATCGGAGCGTTTAAATCGTTTCTCTGCGAGACTCAAAGAGGCATTCATCGATCTTGGCGTTACAGTTCTTCCATGGGAAGAGGCGTTTAGAGATGATGAACCCGATAAAGTAAAAGAGGGAGTTATAATCATTGAACAGGGTGAAGGTGCTGATGATCAGCTTGCAATAAGAAAAGTATCCAGCCTTTATCACAACCCGGTGGTAAACATTATGGATGCCAGCCCGCCCATTCCCGAAAATCCAACGCTGCAGGAGACTCTCGATAGTATTGTGGGTGTACTAGCTTGGAACCTGGCTCATGTGCCCATTTTTCTTGAGGAGGATCGCTGGACTATCTGCACAATGAACGGTGCTGTAATAGAGTGTAATAACCCTGCTAATCCCAAAGAGGATATACTTCACTCTCTGATTCCCAAACTTGCGGCTCAGGTGATGCCTCCCAAACGGGATGAGATCATATATCGGGAAAATAAGTTTGATGCCGAGAAGATGGGTTACTCATCCTATATCAACGATTTTATGGAAGCGGCCAAAATCTGGCGCGATAACGGTTTGATGTTAGCCCACACCTCAATTGAGGATCTGGAATACCGGAATCGATTCTACAAACGGATTGTATCGCAGTATCTGGACCACAGAACCGGGATGAGCTATGGGTTTCTGGTCAAGCAGCTGCCTACGGTTGTAAAGCCGGCTATGGAGGGGGCATCCACACACTGGAAAAATGGCAGAATGTTGAGAAGAGAGGGAGAAAAGCTCTATGCCACGGTGTTTGCACTCGACAAATACTGGAAAATTGAGATTCCAGATATATGGTTACTATCAACCAGGTCCGGATGCAATAAAACCGATCTGAATCCCCGCAGAGATATTTTGAGACTTGGGCTTAAAGATGGAGAAATAACGCTGGATGTACCCCCTGAGAGTTCAAAGAAAGAGTGCAGACCCTCTTACGACACCTATGCAATTCTTGCACATGCCACAGGAAATCTGATTGTTGCGAGTATCCTGAAGGCACTCCATCCGGATGCTTCGTTTACAGAGTCTCTGCAGGAAAACGGACTCTCAATTTCACACTGGCACGGATATCCCAACGAAGATTTCCCTCTGCCCGGCTACACGCTACACGGGTTTACAAATCCTCCTGTATCGTGCTCCACGCCTCAATCGGCAGCATATGCTTTTAATGGTAAGTTTGTATCGATGAAGCGCCACAACGGTGATTACTCTTCCTACCGGGGAGATATTCATGTTGAGCCGCATCACGGCACCAATATCACCGGGAGCATGACTCTGGCCGAATCCGCCTCATGGGTAGATGAAATGCACGAAATGGAGCTGCCTGCAAAGGCGTGAGGTAGTTGTTTTCTGGATATTAGCTCTCGGGCAGAAATTAAACCTGGAGAATTAATTACAATGGGTGCAGTGAAGGGTACCATTGATAGATTGAAAAATGCTTCTAATTAACGAGCTGAACACCCCTCCCACGCCAAGGCGTGGACTCCCCTCGAGGGGAGATTTATTCAGCCACCAAATAAATGATGTTGCCCTGCTATGGAAAAAATGAAAGCCCGACCGGAAATTCCGAATCGGGCTTTATCTAAGGGGAACTCTTACGTTTGATCTGGATCAGGAGACTACGGCGCGGTAGTAGTCCAGATCGTCAAGTACGGCACCGGTGCCTCGAACCACAGCGGTCAGTGGATCATCCGCAATCTGTACAGGCAGGTCGGTAAGCTGCGTAATCCGTTTGTCCAGATTCTTAAGCAGGGCACCGCCACCGGCAAGGGTAATCCCGTTGTCAACAATATCTGCGGAGAGCTCAGGGGGAGTGCTCTCAAGCGATTTCAGAATTGACTCCACAATCAGGTTCACCGATGCACCGATCGCCTCGCGTACATCCGATGATGTTGCCTGAAGGTTTTTGGGAATCCCGTTGACCAGGTCGCGCCCTTTAATATTCATAACAAGCTCTTCATCCAGCGGCGCCGCCGAACCGATTTCGCATTTGATACGCTCCGCGGTTCTCTCACCAATAAGCAGATTGTGGTGGCGTCTGTAATAGTTGATAATATCTTCGGAGAGCTTATCGCCTGCCATACGAACAGAATCGGCATGAACCACACCAGACAGGGAGATTACCGCTATCTCTGTAGTGCCGCCCCCGATATCAACAATCATCTGTCCATCAGGTTGATGTACGTCGATACCGGCACCAATTGCGGCGGCCATTGGCTCTTCAACCAGATAGACCTCCTTTGCACCAACGTGCTCAGCACTGTCGCGAACGGCTTCCCGTTCAACCGGTGTGATGCCACTCGGCACGCAGACCACAATGATTCGTGTGGTGGAGTACCACCGCTGCTTCACGCTTTTGATCATGCCGCTGATCATATGCTCTGCCGCTTCAAAGTCGGCAATCACGCCATCACGAAGTGGTCTGACGGTGCGTACACCATTGTGTGATTTTTCATGCATCTTCCAAGCCTCCAAACCGATACTAACCGGTGCGCCCTTTGTGTTGAAGGCAACGATGGATGGTTCGCGTAATACGATTCCCTCACGCCTGGAGGAGATAAGTGTGTTGGCTGTTCCCAGATCAATGGCAATGTCGTTATAGAACATGTCGAACATGCCGGCTCTTTTTTTTGTCCTAACCGCCCCGTTCGTTGTCGCCTTTTCAGCGTATATCCCGTTTGCCATAATTCTGTATCTGATGTTCAGTTTCTGATCGGAAGGCCCGTAGATTCTCAGCCTCTTTTAAAAAGGAGTCGGAGATCAAGGGATTGTTACAGAATCGAATCGATTTTAATCAAATTGTGAAAAATCGGCTCTTCAGATACAGACAGACTGTTTTTAAATCTTATCGGTAACCAGTTTATAGGTTGGGTCTTCAATTACATTAACCTGTATAAGCTTTTCGGCATTATCCAGAAGCCGTTGGCAATCTTTGCTGAGATGCCTGAGGCGAACGCGCTTTCCGTTTTTTTGATACCTCTCCGTTAGCTTGTTGAGTGCCTCAATGGCAGACATATCGACAATTCGGCTCTCTTTAAAATCGATCACCACCTCATCGGGATCGTTCAGGACATCAAACTTATCATTTAGCTATGTCGAAAAAAAAGGCAGGGAGCGAATAAATTAAGTTAATCATGGATACGTCTGTATCCGGAGAAAAGAGAGAATGGACGTCTTACCTGTATGATAGTTCATTTTTGAAGGCAATGATGTAGGGAGTCTTAAGGCAAATAAAAGGCGGAATTAGTTGAATTACAATCAGATAGGAGCTATACAGGTCTGCAAGTTGTTGATATTAAATAATGGCACCGCTTCCACAAAATGGAATGTTAGTATTTTGATAAAAAGCAGAAGAATAGTCTGATCAGATTTCAATGAAATTGTCGCGTTTTGATAATGATGGGTTAACATCAGGGTATTAGTTTCTTTGCATTCAATTCAAAGCCAAACCTTAAACCCGTTATTCGGTTATGAGATCAACACTACTTCGCGGCTATTTTTCAGCGATCATTTGTCTGTTTCTGCTCATTTCATGCACGGCAGAAACGGATCAATTCGAGCCCCTCAATTTTGAAAACTACACCTACAGCGGAGTCTACCTCGATATCTCTGAAGAGACGGAGAATGCGCGTGCCACATTCTGGAAACCTGATGGCAGCAGAATTTTTGTTACAGGTCGTTTTACAGAAAATGTAGCTTCCTACGATCTGCCGGAGCCGTGGAATTTAACAGGCGCTGTTTTTACGGGTGAATTTGATCTGTCCGAAGAGTTTGGGTCAACCACCGGAATTTCCCGGGCACATGGTCTCTACTTTCGTGAGGATGGATTGAAGAAGTGGGTTTTTAATCGGACAGAGATTTGGGCCTATACCCTGAACGAGCCGTGGGAGGTAGCATCGGCAACGGTACGGCACAATTTCGATCTCAGTGATTTTGTACTTCGCGGCCACGATGTAGATTTCAACCCAGAGGGTACCAAGATATTTATTGATGACAGAAATGCGCAGGCTGTACACGAAATGCACCTCTCAGAGCCGTGGGATATTACCAGCGGCACCTGGCACTACACGCTCGACATCAGTGATCTGGAAGAGGAGGTGAGAGGAATTGAGATCATTGCCGATGGCCGGATTATGTTGTTGCTCGATACGGTTCGCAAAGAGGTTCTGCAGTATGTGATGGAAGTCCCATATGAATTGGAAACAGCCTCTTTTTACAGCTCTTTAGATGTTAGCGGGCAGAGTGATGATCCGCGAGGCTTAAGCATTCACCCCGAGTATAAACATCTCTACATAACAGGTCGCGACAACCAGCAGATCTATCAATATTCATTGACAGGGCAGTAAGGCTCCTTCGAAGCACAGGGCCAATCGCTTTTTAAGTGAATGTATCGGAAAAGGTTTGGGTTGAAAGATCTGATAGAATCACCCATTTTTCAGATAGATTAAACCCTGTAGCTTATGACGAGTAAAGCGTTTAGCAGAAAAGAATTTTTGAGTTCAGCAGCGTGGATGTCGGCGGGAATTGCAGCAGGCAAGTTTACCTCTTCAGCCGAAAAGACTACCGACTCTGAACCGCCAGTAACGGATAAGATCCTCATTAAGGGAGGATATGTTTTAACAATGGATGAGTGGGCAGAGGATCTGCTGTCTGGTGATGTTCTGATAGAAGGAGACACCATATCTGATGTAGGTAAGGATCTGGACTCCACCGACGCAGAGGTTATTGACGCCTCTGGCAAAATTGTGATGCCCGGTTTTGTAGACAGCCACCGCCATATGTGGCAGGGAGTCCTTCGAAACGTGCTGCCAAATGGAGAGCTTAGTGACTATATGCGCGTTGTAACGGGCGAGGCCCGATCCGTTTTCAGGCCGGATGATGCATATATCGGTAATCTTCTATCTGCGATATCTGCCTTGGAGACGGGTGTGACAACGGTTCTCGACTGGTCGCATATCGGAAACAGCCCCGAACATACCGATTCGGCAATCCGAGGTCTTCGGGAGAGTGGGATCAGAGCGGTTTACGCGGCGGGTACCGGATCAGACACTCCGGAGAATCGCTTTCCGGATGATCTTCTCAGAGTTCGTGAAGAACAGATTCCTGATAATGATCCTCTTCTTACACTTGCTATAGGTGCCGGGATCAATCAGCAGCAGTGGGAGCTGGCAAGGAGCGTCAACGCCCGAATTTCGGTACACGTAAATGGTACAGGAGATCTGCTTCCATTGGCCGACTACCTGGGCCCTGATGTTACCTGCATTCACTGCTGCAAGCTTCTTGATGAAGAGTGGGAACTGCTTTCTGAGAAGGGTACCGGTGTCTCTATATCAGCACCTGTTGAGATGATTATGGGGCATGGCGTACCGCCCGTGATGAAGGTGCTGGAGTTTGGTGTCTCAACCAGTCTTAGTGTGGATGTCGAGACGACGGTTCCATCCAATATGTTCACGCAGATGAGATCGGTGCTGTCTCTGCAGCGAATGCTTCGACTAAATGCGGAAGAGCTCAATCAAAAAGAGTCTGTTGAACTTCTAACCTCTCGGGATGTGTTGAAATATGCCACCATAAATGGAGCCCTTCACAACGGGCTTGATGAAATTACAGGCTCTCTAAATTCGGGAAAGAGGGCAGACCTGATCATCCTGAATCCAAATCAGCTCAATACGGTGCCTCTCAATGATCTCTATGGAGCAGTGGTAAACGGCATGGACCGTACAAACGTAGAGATGGTGATGGTGAACGGGGAGATTAAAAAGTGGGAGGGACGTATGCGCTACGAATCTATGGAAGATCTGATTGGGCGTGCGGTTGAATCACGTAAAGGGATATACGATCGTGCAGGGTGGAGAGAGAGGTAATCCATTCAGGGTATCGGTATGAATAATCAGGATCGGAGTTTGCGATTCCAGAAAGATCTACTGATCGGCGATTTCACGTAATATTCATGCGAATAGTATATTTAGCAGGTTACAATAAATTGTTCTGACTATACTATGTTCAAGTTACTACCGATCCTGCTTGTTTTTATTCAGTTTTATACTGGTGAGGCTCAAAGTTTATCAGTAGAAGCTGAAGAAAATAATCACGTGGTGATAATATCCATCGATGGATTTTCTGCCAATGTGCTGAATAACGAGGATACTCCCGTACCTGTCATCAGGGAGCTGGCTAAAAAAGGGGCTCGTGCAAAAGCGATGACTACCTCCAATCCTACCAATACCTGGCCATCACATACAACATTGGTGACGGGAGTGGGCGCAGACAGACATCATGTACTCTTTAATGGAAAACTGAAGCGAAGTGGCAAAGGACTACCTGTCCGAGTACATACTGCTGTAGACAGAGAAGAGCTCCTCTCAGTACCGACTCTATATGACATTGCCTATGAAAATGGACTCCGCACGGCAGAGGTGAACTGGCCGGTAACCAGAAATGCCGGAACTCTGCACGACAGCTTTCCCGATACACCCAATAGTGTGGGGCATATGACAGACGACCTGTTGTGGGAAATTGTAGAAGCTGAAATTCTTAAGGATGCTACTAACTTCGCACTTTGGAACCGAAGCAGGGCCGGACGCGATAGTGTTTGGACTGAGACTGCATCATTTATCATCGAAAACAGAATGCCATCTCTTTTGATGCTTCATCTGTTGAATGTGGATGGGGCTCATCATCGCACAGGGCTTGGAAGTGAGGAAAGTATGGATGCACTGGTACTTGCCGATCAACATGTTGGCCAGGTGATCAATTCTCTTGAAAAGGCGGGAGTGAGGGAGCGCACAACAATCTTTATTGTGTCTGATCACGGTTTTACCGATAGCAGAAAGTCTATTTTACCCAACGTGTTGCTAAGGGAAAAGGGTTTGCTAAAGGTTCAGGATGGGGTAGTTGTTGACGCCGAAGTTCAGGTGGTTACAGTTGGTGGAACAGCTATGGTTTATTTTCAAAATCCGGATGATCTTGAGATGATTCAAGAAGTTGCAGAGTTTTTTGAGGGGTTAGAAGGAATTGGGAAGGTTGTTCACTATTCACAGTTCAATGAGTATGGTTTGCCGTTACCGTCAGAAACTGATCAGAGCGGACAGTTACTGCTCGCTGCAAACCCGGGTTATTCATTTATCGGAGATGCCCACAGAGAGCAGGTTGTGGTTGAAAGCAGTCAATATGGTTATAGTATAGGTGCTCACGGGTACATGAATGATCTGGTGGATATGGATTCAATTTTTATCGTTTCCGGTAATGGAGTAGAGAGTGGAAAAGTACTCGACCGCATAGACAGCCGTTCTGTAGCTCCAACGGCAGCAGCTTTATTGGGGCTTACTCTTCCAGATGCGGAGGGTAGTGTATTGTGGGAGATTTTCAGGAGTGATGTGGAGCGTACAACAAGTTTGTTTAGCTTACCTTAAAGATATGATTGTAATTAATTGCTGAAGAGCAATTTAGTGTTGATAGGATGTACAAAAAAAATTAGCAGCTCTCCGTTCAAAAAGAGCTGCTAAATATCATCTACAGACGGCTATTACCCCATTTGCATAATTAACTTAGGTGTAAGAGCGAACCTTTGCAATAAGTAATATATCGTATTTTACACTACGTATAATTACGTACAAGTTAAAGTACAATATCGGGCTCTTCAATCGCATAGCGCACCAGGGCTGCGGTATTCTTCAATTCAAGCTTGTTCATCAGGTTTGAACGGTGAGTTTCAACTGTGCGTGTACTGATGAAAAGTTTCTTGGCAATTTCAGAACTGGTGAATCCTTCAACGATCAGCTTTAAAACTTCCTTCTCTCTTTTGGTGATCTTTTTATTCTTCTGACGGGAGCTGCTTGTCCTTGAACTGTCGGCAATTTTGTTTACCATCATTTGCGATACAGATTTACCGAGAACCCTGTTCCCTGAGGCCACACCCTCAACGGCATCAATCAGTTCGTTGGATGAAACATCCTTGGTAAGATACCCTGAAACTCCAGCCTTTAACGACTGATTAAGATGGTTGATATCGGTAGAGTAGGTGCATACGATAATCTTCACCTCCGGATTGTGCTTCTTAAGTTGTTCCACCAGAATGTGGATATTTGCGTCGGATATGTTTGATGAGATAATACATACCGAGTCAGGATCCTTGGCGAATGAAGCTGCCAGATCCGTACCTGATTTATAAACCCCTCTGATTATTATATTGGCTCTCTCTGCTAATATACTACGCAGACCCTGCCTGTACACATCATATCCGTCCGCAATCAAAACTCTTATCTTTTCCATTGCCGGTACCATCATTTGTTGATCGGGACATATTTAATATAAACCTATCTTCAATAATGTAAAGAGTTCTAATGTTAGAAATTCTCAATAAACATCTGATAAATTCAGAAATTTCAGATAAGTAGAGCTGCTGTCGAAACAGTGTTTATAAGCTATAAAGACTGTCTCTCTCTGTTTAAAACAGCCCTCTATTTGTAATGCGTATTAAAGGTTTTGTTAATGTCACCGACTGTTTCTGAATTTTCAATTCTAATCGATTGATCGATAAACAGTAACAAGCATTCTCAAATAATTGTGAAAAATGTTCCTGAATAGTTGAAGAGATCTCATTTTCTAATATTCCCTTTAAAAGTAAATAGGATCTAACTCATTGCCTCAGAATGGAATTTGGTTTTCATGGTAGTAATGGCGGTTAATTGAACTTTAGAATTAACGGCTTTGTTGAATAGTCGTTGAATTAGTACATCAATCAGTTCCTTAACTTTAATTAACCAATATCAATTATGGACCAGCTTATAAGTTCTTTGGGCAATGCGACATTTGAAAACTATGTTGCAGCAGATTCAGGGTTCACTGAGATGGCATATCAAATGTCTGCTCATGTGTTAACTCTTGGATACGCCATTATGTTGGCAGCTCTTCTCTACTTTGTTCTAACCATGAAAACCGTGGCTCCGAAATACAGAATCTCTTCTGTACTTTCGGTTGTTGTAATGGTTTCTGCATTCCTTCTTCTGCTTGTACAGCAGCAAAACTGGACCGGTGCTATGGTCTACGATGCAGATTCAGCCCGATATATCCTTGGTGACGGCAACGACCTGTTTAACAATGGTTACAGATATCTGAACTGGCTTATCGACGTACCAATGCTCCTTTTCCAGATTCTGTTTGTTGTAACTCTTACAAAGAGTGATTTCAGCTCTATTCGTAATGGCTTCTGGTTTTCAGGGACAGCCATGATTGTTACCGGCTATATCGGCCAGTATTATGAAGTAACCAGCCCAACTCTCTTCTTTGTTTGGGGCTTTATTTCAACCGTATTCTTCTTCCACATTCTCTATCTGATGAAGAAGGTAATTACAGAAGGTAAAGAGGGTGCACCTGCACAGGCTCAGAAATATCTGGGTACGATCTGGACACTGTTCCTCTTCTCCTGGATGCTCTACCCGGGCGCTTACCTGATGCCATATCTGTTTGGTGGTCTTGAGCCTGCACTCAGCGAAACGGCTGTAGTTGCACGTCACATCACATATACAGTTGCTGATGTTAGCTCGAAAGTGATCTACGGTATTCTGCTGACGCTCACTGCGCAGGAGATGAGTAAGGCCGAGGGTTATGACTATGAGAAGCTTAACGACGCGATCTAAATGCGTCGGTTTTAACGAACCATTTGGTTCATGAGCGAAAAGCCCCTTGTCGGTATATCCGGCAAGGGGCTTTTTTATGGTGTGAAGGTTCAAACTCTTCAAGAACTATTTTTTGCGAAGGGAGCTGAGTACTTAATAGTGTATGCAACAACTCTTTTACTAACGATAGAACCAGACTTCTGCGATCTGATAGCAGCTTAAATCAGAATCGATAGTGTAAACCCGCTCCAAAAAGAATGGTTGAAAAGTTGTAGTTGATCTCGTCGAAATCGACAAACCCTATTCCAAGCTCTATATTCCAGAATATTGGGGGAAAATCTGACCTGTAACTTCTCCAGTCATATTCAAAACCTGCACCGAAGCCTAAACCCAGTACCGTTTCAGATTGTGATCCGATACTGTAGTTCCAGGCTCCAAGCATGCCATATCCATACATATTCCAAAACTCCTCTTTTTGAAACCGGTAGAGTCCGCGACCGGCAAACGTTTTCAGGGTGCCGAAAAAACCAAAAATTGCCTGAGCGGTTATTTCGTCACTGAAATCCATCATCCCACTAAGTCCGTTAGCGGGGAATGTACCCTGGAACCCAACACCATATCTTGTTGGATTCACCTGCTCTAAGTTCTCTTCACTTTGTGCCATTAAGGTGAGTGGCAGCATGAAGAAGAGGAGCAGTGCAGTAGAAAGGTATACCTTCAGATTCACTTTTCATCCTCCCTGTTTATTGATGGTAAGAGAATAGTTCAGATATAATCAACGGTTGGGAAAGTTCCTATTAAACGACAGAAAAATTAATTTTCAGTTCAATTTATGGTAAAAGTGATACCCGGAAACAGTTTTTATTAATTGGAGACTGAAAAGAGAATGATCGAATTGATTTTTTTTGAATTGTGAGATAAAAAAAACTCAAAAAAAGCCCGGCAAAGGATGCCGGGCCAAAAAAATTAAGAACTATAATAAAAATTTGGCAAGCTTGAATTAAGTTTGCTTGGGAGGTCTGGTTCATAGTTCGAATTACAACTTTCAATTAACCCGTACTCTGCATCGCTGCAGCCACACCGTTAATGCTGAGAAACATGGCGTGCCGCAACTCCTTCTTCTCCTCTTCATCGCTGCTGTTGTCCCACCTGTTCAGCAGGTCAACCTGTATCAGGTTAAGCGGATAGGTGAAGAGATTTCTGAAGAGAATGGAGTTTTGAATAACCTTTCGGCTATCCAGAATTTCATTCTGTTCGGTAATCTTCAGGATCAGTTCACGTGATTTTTCAAAATCGTCCATAATCATGTTATGAAGGCGATCGTCTCCACGGGTATTGTACATTTCGCTCGTTAGGCGATGAGTTCGGGCCATCTCTCTCTGTGCGTTATCCATTACAGTGCCGAAAAAGCTCCACTCGTTATACCACTGTTTAAGGGTGTTCAGGATTTCCGGATCTTCCTTAACCATTGGAGTCAGGGCGGTTCCAAGGCCAAACCATCCAGGTACATTGTAGCGAACCTGAGTCCAGCCAAACACCCATGGAATGGCTCTCAGATTTTCGAACAGAAGTCCCTTGTCTCCACCTCTGGATACAGGTCTGGACGCAATGGGAAGGTTTCCGATATGCTCCACCGGTGTGATTTTTTTAAACCAAGGCCAGAACTCTTCGTCATCTATCAAATTTCTGTACGCCTTCATAGAGTCTCCGGCAATACGATCCATAATCTCTTCGGTCTGAACCCCATCACCAATCGGTTTCTGACCTTCACCAGCCGTTACACGTGCTACCGCATTTACAATCTGTTCAAGGTGGCGGCGCGTAATTTCGGGGAGAGAATAGCGGAATGAGATGATCTCACCCTGTTCAGTAAAACGGATCCGTCCATTATTGCTGATTGAGGGAAGACCCAAAATGGCGCGGTTCGATCGGCCACCGCCACGACCCACAGATCCACCACGTCCGTGGAAGAGCCTGAAGTCAACATCAGACTCCCTCATTACACGGCCAAGCTCAAGCTGAGCCTTTTGTAGCGCCCAGTTGGCCATCCAGTAACCACCATCCTTGTTGGAGTCGGAGTAGCCCAGCATGATCTCCTGGAAATTACCACGGGCAGCGATCTGCTTTTTATAAAGAGGGTTTTTGATCATCTCCTCCATCTGGCCTGCGCTTTGATCAAGATCCTCGATCGTCTCAAAGAGGGGAACTACATCGAGGTCACTCTCCACACTTCCATTTCTAAGCTTCCAGAGGCCGGTCTCTTTAGCCAGCAGAACAACTTCAAGCATATCACTTACACCGTGAGTCATGCTGATGATGTAGCTGCCGAAAGCACGTTCATCCAGTTCACGGATAGTACCGATTAGCCTGAATACCTCAATGATCTCTTCCGTCGGTTTGCTCAAACGGGCGTTAACCGGTGCCAAGGGGCGCGGATTCCGTAGCTCCTCTATCAACAGGGCTGTTTTCTCTTTTTCACTGAGCGATGAGTAGTCATCATGGACATTGGCGGCCTGAAGAAGTTCGGTAACGGCACTTTCATGGCGGCCACTATGCTGACGTATGTCAAGTGCAGCCATGTGGAAGCCAAAGGTGTGAACACGGATTCTCAAGTCGTTGAACTCGCCAAACCGCGCTACATCAGTCAATCCGCTCTGCTTCAGTGAATCTGCGATCAGATCCAGATCTTTCTCAAAATCACCTGCGCGGTATCTTGCCGAGGCGATCACCTCCTGTTCCGGTTCACGCAGGGAGTCGTGCATCCGCTCCAGACGACGCATGATATGAGTGATTTTCCGGCGGTAGGGTTCATTTTTGTAGTGCCGCTTATAAATTGGGCTTAGAGGAACCTCTTTCTCATCTTTTTTCAGCGATTTCTGTAGTTCGTCGGAAACAGGTACAAAATTGTTGGAGACTGAGAGATATCGACGAATCATCCTCAACTCTGTCAGATAGAGGCGAATTACGTTTTTGCGCTGTTCAATCAGCGTATTCCAGGTAACGTCGCGGGTAACATTTGGGTTTCCATCCCGGTCGCTCCCTATCCATGAACGATAACGGAGCAGAATAGGCAGATCGGGCACCTGTCCATACTGCTGCGAAAATGCAGAGCGGATGTCGTCATAAAGTCTCGGTACGGTATTCCAGATAGAGTTACTGAAGAAGTAGAGCCCATTCTCCACCTCATCTTCCACGGTAAGGCGTTCAGTTCGAACCTCATCCGTTGCGATCAGAAGGGCAATTTCATTCAGAATATGTCTCAGGTTGGCTTCTCGTTCGTTGGGTGTCAGGTTTTCGTCATTGATGCTGTCGATCTTTGAGGTGATCTCCTCCTGCTTATAAAGAACACTTCGGCGGCGTGCCTCCGTAGGGTGAGCTGTAATAGTAGGCTGGATATCGAGCTTTTGAAAGAGCTCGAGGGCTTCATCATAGCTCATTCCCTTCTTCTTGAAAAAGCGAAGGGCGTCGGCAATACTTTCAGGACGCGGATTTTCAGTATCAATACTCTTTGAACGATCACGATTGATCCGGATGATCTCATGCTGCTCTAAAGAATTAACCAAATGGAAAAAGATGGTGGTGAGGCGAAGAAGTCCGCGAATCTCCTCCAAAGACATACTGCTGATGCGGTCTCTCAATTCACGATTGGCTTCATCACCGCCCTCACGAAACGCTTTTTCGGAGCGTTCGGGAAGTTCAGCTGAAAGCTTCTGCAGGTTCAGTTTGCCATTTCTGTCCAGATGATCTTCCAGCAGCGAGGTCAACGCTACAAGTTTTTTGCTTAAAGGCTTGCTGATGTCTGAGCTCTTGGTAAAGTGCTCAATCGTTTCGGTCCAGTTCATATCGGAATTGGTTGGTTTAATACTGAGAAAGGATTCATTAATACTACATTATAGCAATGTAACAGATTTCACTCGTTTTTATAAGAAATGGCGTAGTTCTAAGCCTCTTTTTTGGAAAAGCCCTTCCATATCATTCAAAGCAAAAAATACGAAAACTCAGGACTCCTTAACTCTGTAGACCCTGATAGAGGGAACATCATCCTCAGGGCTGTAAAGGCCTAGAATACGGTCGCCCTGAATGGTTCTGATCGTGAAGTTGTCCGGTATCTCCGTCCTACCAAGAAACTCCCCCTCCTTGTCTACTATCATCCATCCGAAGATCTCTTCGCCGTTGTACAGAGTCTGCATATTGATCCAGATCCGTTCCTGGTTGTCGGGGAAGATTGAGTGAATCAGATTATGATGGTCCGGCATCGATTCACGCATTACAGATCGGAAATTCTGACCGGAGTTATCCAGAGCCAATCGCCGGTCTGCGTCAGTAAGAGACACCGGACTAAACGGGTAGGTGATCCGGGAATTTTCACCTGTATGAATGTTTAGCAGATCGATCTCAAAACGGTCGCTCCGGGCGGCGATCACGGTCTCCTCATCAAGCAGATTGAAATGCGCTCTAAGACCCAGGTTATTCGGTTTACTTCGAACACTGAATCCGCCACCCGATGTTTCGTTTAATAGGAAAAAGTTGAACGGTAGCACGGCTACGGAGTCCCGGAGTGAAACTCCCTTACGATCTGTCAGGCTAACGTATTGAAGCGGTTCAGCATCCAGCATTTCCTGTCGAAATACAATAGCTGAGGTGGCAAGGTATGTTCCCGGTTCATCAATTGGCCGAAACGTGCCGAAGTTCATGGCGTTTTCATCAAGTGAAACCGTTTCGCCGATCGTCCATTGATCACCACTTCGGTTGTAGGCGGTGAACCTCATATTCTGTCGGTCGAAGATATGGAGTTGATTCGGGCCATTTAGATAAAACGAGCTAATCGACTGAAACTCCCCGGGACCGGAACCTGCTCTGCCAATAGATCCAAGGAATTGGCCCTGCTGATCAAAATGGAGCAGGTGATTTTCTGCAAAATCGTGGGCGAAGACCTCGCCATTGTTGCTCATTTGCAAAATGCCAAGTTGATTAAATAGAAACTCATCGGAATCGGTGATCTCCAGCTCTTGGGTGAGTTCCCATTGGGGGAGTGAATTAAGATTGGGGAGATCTTCTTCTGTCTCTGAACTGCACGAAAGGAGTAGAAAAAGAGATGATAGGTAGATCGTGCTTTTTATAATTGTTTTCATTGAAGATGCAGTTTGTCAGAAATAGTGGTTTTGATTGAAAGGCTGCTAAAGAGATTAAGGCTAAAATGTAGTAATTCTTCAGTATAAGCAACTGATTATATCTGAGGTCATGATTTTTATCTATAAATCTGTTACAATCCCTATCAGCAGCAGATTTATCAGACTGTGATAAATAAGTAAACGAGATGAGAGGTATAATTTTGAGAAAGAGCCCTGCCCGATACCTGAGAGTCTGCATCGCAGCATTGATACTTCTTGCAGGATGCAGTACGGGAACATCACTTTATAGCGAAACCGCATACAGACAGGGAGTGGAGCTGAAGGTGCGATCTCTTGAGATGATCTCGAAAGCGTCTGAGTCCTATTCAGATCATCAGTCCGAGGCAGAAATGCTCAGACGTGATTTGATAATCGCTTATGAGTATGCAAAAGGGCGCCCCGACAATGAGATTTCTACCCGCCAATGGCAAATCATGGTTGACCCTGACCGGAGTTTGATGATCGGCTTTCTGGATCGATGGAAGGATAGGGAGCGATTGTCTCCGGCTTTTATCCGTGAGTACCGTGAGTTGGTATCTGAGGCCTTCGACCAGATAATTGGACTTGAGAGTGGAAAGATACACCCCTCATCAATAGCGGAGTAACCAATGAGCTTTCTGAAACGATTAAGGGATGAGTTGAAATCCGACTTGAGGGAACTTGCAATTGATGCGGGTGAGGAGTTCAGGGAGGAGCTGATACGGGATGGGATTCGCTTTACCTCAGGTATCGGGGACGATCTGACCAGGTGGGGTAGTCAATATGCCTCAGGTGAGCTTACCGGGGAGGATCTGGAGTGGCTCATCGCAGCCAAAAGGGATCTGGCCGAAATGAAGTATCTGAAGTTAAAGGGACTGAAGCAGATCCAGATCGAACGTCTGAAAAATGCACTGGTGGCGACCGTTGCCGGATCGCTGATAAAGGCAGTGCGTCCTTAATTGTTGGAAATATCTGCTTCTGAAGTAAAACAAATAATGAAAGGGGAGGGTGTTATGGCAGAAGACTATACGATTATCCTGCATGGATGGAGCGACTGCTCCGGCTCGTTTACGGATATGAAACAGAGACTGGAGGAGAGAAAGATTGGAACCGTTGAGACCATTCTCTACGGTGATTACGAATCGCGTGAGGACAACATTACGTTTAATGATGTGGTGGATGGACTGCAGCGTCAGTTGATTGAGAAGGGAGTAATTCGGGAGGATGGATCAGCCGATCATCATATCAATGTGGTGATTCACTCTACCGGTGGTTTGGTAGTTCGCCACTGGATCTGGCGCTACTACGCAGACAAAATGGAGATCTGCCCCATAAAGCGGATTGTAATGCTGGCTCCCGCAAACTTTGGCTCGCCACTGGCTCACCGTGGTAAATCGTTTCTGGGGAGACTGGTTAAAGGCCGGTGGAAGGTTGGTGATTTCCTGGAGGTTGGCCGGCGCCTACTCGACGGGCTCGAACTTGCCAGTCCCTACCAGTGGGAACTTGCGCACCGTGATCTCTTCTATGGAAAGAAATCCTACTACAATAAAGATCAGATACAACTCACCATCCTGACAGGCATCGAAGACTACTCGGGAATTCGTGGGTGGGTCAATAAGCCGGGTACAGACGGAACCATTGTTATTGCCGGTACCTCCCTGGATTCGGTGAAGCTCAAACTCGATTTCTGTGACCCTGAAAACCCCTGCCTCTGGTCGCGAACAGAAACGGC
>JAFIFA010000189.1 GCA_020832225.1 Balneolaceae bacterium | reverse complement strand
AGTAATTGATCATATGCAAGGTTATTTTTAAAAAAGATACAAAATCCCTGCATAAATTGCTTCAAAATTACCCTTCTTGCTACTGTTTTTATGAAATTTAGACTCGGTCTGAGTAAGCCCTATTTAATAATCTTGCCCATTCTCAAGACTCACAACTCACGACTCATGACTCACGACTCCCACAAAAAAAGCCTCACTCCCTTTCGGAAATGAGGCTTTGTAATTCTTACTGAATGTTCAGCGAGGGGGAATTACATCATTCCGCCCATGCCTCCCATTCCGCCCATGGCGCCGGGCATTCCGCCGCCTGGCATTCCGCCACCATCTTCGTCATCATTCTTTGATGGCTTGTCTACAACAACAGCTTCGGTTGTCAGCATGAGGCCGGCAACAGAAGCAGCGTTTTCGAGTGCGGTTCGGGTTACTTTGGTTGGGTCGATTACACCTGCCTTGATGAGGTCTTCGTAAACCTCAGTGCGGGCGTTGTAACCAAAAGCGTCTTTTCCTTCGAGTACTTTCTGTACTACGATGGATCCTTCAACACCTGCGTTGTTCGCAATCGCTCTCAATGGAGCTTCAAGCGCACGCTTAATGATGTTGAAACCAACTTCCTGATCGCCATTTTCGGCTTTCAGTTTGTCGAACACTTTGAGTGTACGCAGGAAGGCAACACCACCACCGGGCACGATGCCTTCTTCTACGGCAGCACGTGTAGCGTGGAGGGCGTCTTCAACCCGGGCTTTCTTCTCTTTCATCTCAACTTCAGAAGCAGCTCCGATATAGAGAACCGCAACACCGCCGCTCAGTTTCGCAAGACGCTCCTGGAGCTTCTCACGATCGTAGTCGGACGTCGTGTTTTCGATTTGAGCTTTAATCTGGTTTACGCGGGCTTTGATATCGCCTTCCTTACCATTTCCGCCAATCACGGTTGTGGTATCTTTGTCGATATTCACGCGATCTGCAGTACCGAGGAAGTCAAGCGTTGCATTTTCAAGCTTGTATCCGCGCTCTTCGCTGATCACTGTACCGCCTGTGAGGATCGCAATGTCTTCGAGCATCGCTTTTCTGCGATCGCCGAATCCTGGTGCCTTAACGGCTGCAATCTTGAGGGATCCTCTCAGCTTGTTCACAACAAGTGTGGCAAGCGCTTCACCTTCAATATCTTCAGCGATAATGAGGAGCGGCTTGTTGGTTTGGATTACCTTCTCGAGAATCGGAAGCAGATCCTTCATGTTGGAGATCTTCTTGTCGAAGATCAGAATGTATGGATCTTCCATTTCAGCGGTCATGTTCTCGCTGTTGGTCACAAAGTATGGAGAGAGGTAACCACGGTCGAACTGCATACCTTCTACAGTTTCGAGGTATGTTTCGGTTCCTTTGGCCTCTTCAACGGTGATCACACCATCTTTTCCTACTTTCTCCATCGCGTCGGCGATGTTGTTTCCGATCTCTTCGTCGCCGTTGGCGGAGATGGTTCCTACCTGACGAATGCTGTCGAGGCTGTCGCCTACAGGCTTGCTGATGTTTCTGAGCTCACCAACAACGGCTTCAACAGCCTTGTCGATTCCACGCTTCAGTTCCATCGGATTGGCACCGGCAGTTACGTTTTTGAGGCCGGTTTGGATAATAGACTGAGCAAGAACAGTTGCAGTAGTTGTACCGTCACCAGCATTGTCGTTGGTTTTGGAAGCAACTTCGCGCACCATCTGTGCGCCCATGTTCTCTACTTTGTCGGAGAGTTCAATCTCTTTCGCTACGGTCACACCATCTTTGGTAACGGTGGGCGCGCCGAAAGACTTCTCGATAACAACGTTACGTCCGCGAGGACCCAATGTTACTTTGACAGCGTTAGCCAGCTTGTCTACACCTCGTTTGAGTGCATCGCGGGCTTCCGCATCATAATGAACTAATTTAGCCATGGTTATTTCTTCTTATTAGTTAGTATTAAAATGGTTGTTTTAAAAAAGAGAAGCTTATCAGGAGACAACGCCGAGGATATCGGATTCTCTCATGATGAGGTACTCTTCGCCATCGAGTGTTACCTCGGTGCCGGAGTACTTACCGTATAGAATTTCGTCACCTTTTTTAACGGACATATCGATTTTATTCCCGTTTTCAACTTTACCGGGACCTGCTTCCACAACGGTTCCGCGCTGTGGCTTCTCTTTTGCGGTATCTGGAATGATGATACCGGAGCTGGTTTTCTCTTCCGCTGCAACCGGACGTACCAATACGCGGTCGCTTAAAGGTTTAATGCTAGCCATATGATGACTCCTTGCTTGTTAGGTTTTTGTTTACAGTTAAGTTCTTTTGCGCCTTTTTTAAAGTGCGCTGTTGTTCTGTGTAGTGATTTAGCAACTTCCGTACCAAAGTAGAGGACCTGTCAAAACATTCCGGCTGAGTTCAGAATGCTCCCTTTTCAGGCTTATTCAGAGGGGTTAGGAGGGCGATCAGCCTGAAAATGTGCCAAGTTGTTCAAGACGTGCTGTCAACTTTTCATACATGTCAGGAGTGAGAGCTTCAGCCCTCAACCCGAAATCAAACTCATCAACCGGCAGCTCTGTATCGAGCCGCTTCAGGGCGTTGCTCAATTTTTTACGGCGTTGGTTGAATGCCATCCGAACCACAGTCTTGAGGTGGGCGTCGCTGCAGTTCAGTTCCGGCCTGTCAAAATGGAAGAGCACCACGCTGCTCATCACGTTCGGAGGTGGAATAAAGACCTGGGGCGGTACATCAAACATAATCTCCGGAGTACTCATAAGCTGGCACTGCACGCTTAGGATGCCATACTGCTTCGTTCGGGGCTGCGCCACAATCCGCTCGGCCACCTCCTTCTGCATCATCATCACGGCACTCTTCAGGTTTGGCCGGTGTTCAAGTGTGGCAAAGAGAATCTGGCTGGTAATATAGTATGGAAGGTTCCCCACTACATGAATCGGCTTATCCGTATCGAGCAGCGGGGCCCAGTCGGTTTTTAGAATATCCCCGCGAACCAGATTGAGTGACGGATGTTTTTCGCTGAGCAGGTCTGCCATTCGGTCATCAATTTCAACCGCTGTCACATCTTCATACCGATCAAGCAGATGGTCTGTGAGCGCTCCGGCTCCCGGACCGATCTCAATAATACGATCCCCGGGCTCTGCAGGAATGGAGTCCACAATCTTCAGGATCATGTTCCGATCGCTTAGCAAGTGCTGGCCGAGGCTTTTTTTTGTACGTGGAGTTGATTTCATGAATCGGTTCCGGAATCGGGCTTGAGATCTGTCTGCTTTTGGTTAGATTTAACTTAATGAGAATTTATCGGAAAAAATGGTTCGATCCTGCGAACCGCTAATCTGCATTTAAATCAATTTTATGGAGCTCAACCCTTTCGATACGGAACAGATCGGGATTAAGACACTCGAAAAAAGCCTGATGAAGAGTAAATCGGAGCGGTCGCTGAAGATCGGCCTTCCGAAAGAGACCTCCAATGATGAGCGGCGGATCTCACTCACGCCCGGTGGTGTCTCTATCCTGATTGCTAACGGACACGAGGTTTTTATCGAAAAAAACGCCGGTGCAGACGCGCACTTCTCCAATCAGGAGTATGCTGATGCAGGTGCCGAGATCGCCTACAGTGCCGAGGAGCTGTTCAAGCAATCGGAGATGATTGTAAAGGTGGCCCCGCCTACCAAGATGGAGCTGAGCTGGATGCAGTCGAATCAGATCCTGGTATCGGCTCTCCATCTGGGGAATCTCTCGCACGAATTCCTCCAGACGCTGATTCAGAAAGGAGTCTGTGCCATTGGGTATGAGTTCATCAAAAGTGAAGATGGCGAATTCCCCATCGTTCGGATGATGCACGAGATAACGGGATCGATGGCTGTGCAGATTGCCGCCCACTACCTGGAGAACTCCAGTAACGGACAGGGCATCATGCTTGGCGGTATCTCCGGTATCCCACCCGCAACGGTAGCGATACTCGGTGCCGGCATTACGGGTGAATATGCCGCTCGAACGGCTCTCGGATATGGCGCCCAGGTATTTGTGATGGATAACAACCTGGCACTGCTGAGACGCCTTGAGAATGCTCTCGACCGAAGAATCATCACCGCCACGGCGAACCACCAATATCTCTCAACCGCACTTGAGTCTGCCGATGTCGTGATCGGGGCGGCGATGACCGAGGGTGAGCGTGCCCCCTGCTGGGTTACAGACCCGATGGTTCAGTCGATGAAGATCGGCAGCGTGGTTGTAGACACGGTGATCGATCAGGGTGGATGTATCTCGACGAGCAGAGCTACCACCCACTCCAATCCGGTATTCACAAAATATGATGTGGTTCACTACTGCGTGCCGAACATTCCATCCAACGTGGCGCGAACAGCAACCTACGCGCTCAACAACGTAATTGTGCCGTTCCTTGTTGAGATCGGAGACGCCGGCGGTATTCAGGACTGCCTCTGGAACAACACCGCCCTCCGAAACGGAACCTATGTCTACAAAAAACATCTCACCAAAAAAGGACTGGCCGAGCAGTTCGATATGCCTTTTCGAGATGTGGAGATGTTGATTGCGAGTAGAATTTAAGTACGTGAGACGTTAGACGGGAGAGGTGAGACGGTTAAGAGCTAGTTTCATATAAATGAGCCTATATCTATGAATGCAGATTCTAACATCTCGACCAAAGGAGTGCTGAAGCGCTCAGTTTATGAAGTTGTATTGAATGCTATTATGAAACTAATTCATGGATCTAAACACCGACAAAACTTGAATTCAGCTTTTCCATGTCTCACGTCTGTCGTTTCACCTCTCACTTCTAACGTCTCACGTCTGCCATCTCACGTCTCACACTAAAAAAAATGCCCTCATCCGAGCTTAGCGAAAAGAATTATCGGCGAATCTGCTTTATCAACTGGGCGCTTGCCGTACCGGTACTGCTGATCTTCTCCTGGCCCTACTATCTGCTGGCCAGGTTGTTGGAGATGCACAATCTAATCGCACTGATCGGCTCTGTGACGTTCGCCCTCCCATTTATGCTCACCATCCTGCACGGCCACGTTACCATGGCGCTTGGAGCCGTACACCGCCACCACTATTACGAATGGCTTCAGGGCTACCCCTTTACCTACGGGGTTCTCTTCCACCCAATCATCATCAGCACCCGACTGCGGCTTACGCTCTATATTGTGAGTATGTTTTTTTTGGCGATTGGGTATTTTTTATGAATAAGTGTTGGTAGAATAATGGAAGCTTGAAGCTCAAAGATTACGACCAGCAAGCGTGCGTAGCACCTGGCTGCGTCGGGGGTAGGGTTGAACTGTAGAATTGTTGAACTGTTGAATCGTGGGGAGGCGGAAGCTGGAAGCCAGAAAAGGGTACGGGTTTAGATTTGGATAGTACTCCCTCAGCGTTCCCTGCGCCTACTCCGCGTCCGCTGCGGTTAAAACCAACCCGCAACTCGAAACCCGAAGCCCGCAACACATATTTCCGCGAATACACCCCTCGTCTGCCTCCGCTTTCGCTACGGCATCCACTCCCCTCCCCGAGG
>JAFIFA010000180.1 GCA_020832225.1 Balneolaceae bacterium | reverse complement strand
TTTGGTTAATTTTCAAGCGTTTTTTTGGGGGTAATAAAAAAACGTTTATTGCAGCTACAACGTATGGCCCCAAATAAAAAAGAAAAAAGAAGAGACCGCAAAGCTACCTGGAGAGTTTGATTCCTACAGGTCTGATGGATGTGATAAGAAGCGAGCGCCGCTTTCTCATTCTGTTGGGGTTTTTCTTTTTTATTGCGGGTGCAACTTATCAGACACCCCATATCGCAATGTGGGTGGGATTCTTTTTTGCCGCCTATTCAGCGATTGCAAACGACAGTATCCAGACCATCGGTACGTTCCTGGCCTCCAATGCAGATAAGAAGTGGTGGGTGCTCTGGCTCTTTATCGGCGGTATTTTTCTGGTTACGGTCAGCTACAGCTGGTTTGTTTTTGATGGTGATGTAACCTACGAGCGACTCACCACCAAGGGGTTTGATCAGACACCGCAAAGCTTCGTATTTCTGCAGGTTGCCGCACCTCTCTTTCTATTGATTTTGACACGGCTTCGGATGCCGGTATCAACAACCTTTCTTCTGCTCAGTGTATTTGCCACCGAGCCCGAAGGAATTATTCGTGTGCTACAGAAAAGTTTATCGGGATATGGTCTCGCCTTTATTGTAGCAATTATCGTCTGGCTCGCTTTTAACCGGCTCTTCTCAAAATGGTTCACCGGTACTCCGCACCCGTTCTGGCGCCCGGCTCAGTGGGTGATAAGCGGGTGCCTTTGGGCAGTATGGCTGATGCAGGATGCAGCGAATATAGCGGTCTACCTGCCAAGATCCCTCTCAGCTGGAGCATTCTTTGTCTTCTGCGGTTTTATCTTCCTGGGGCTTGGTCTTCTCTTCTACCTCAGGGGCGATCGCATTCAGCGAATTGTGACTGAAAAAACGGATGTAACCGACGTGCGTTCTGCCACGGTGATAGATGGGGTATATGCGATCATACTCTGGTACTTCAAGTCGGTTAGCGTTATCCCAATGAGTACGACATGGGTTTTTATCGGACTTTTGGCAGGTCGGGAGCTTGCCATGAGCCTCACTTCACGGAAAGGGCGGGGTAAATCACTGTCGCATTCCATGCGGCTTATACTGAAAGACGTTACCTATGCGTTGATTGGACTGGTAATCTCCATTGTTTTGGCGATTGCAATCAATCCCGTGATCTGGGATGAACTTGTAGCATTCATTATGGGTTGAATTTGTTCCTATAATCATTCATACTTGTAAAGTTTGAGTAGTTCAGGCGGTTGATCAGGCAGAGAGAGTGAAAAACTCTCCGGAAACCGGTAATTTATCCGGATGCATCGTTTTGACGGATAATTATCTATTCCGTTTCCTGAACAGACTGCATCGAATTGCACAGTCTCGTTTGCTATGAAAAGTAACGTATTGGTACTGAATCAAGACTATCAGCCATTGAGTATCTGCTCAGTACAGAGATCGGTGAAGCTGCTTTTTCTCGATAAGGCAGAGTTGCTTCATGAGGATCCAGAGCGGGTTCTGCGAACGGTTGATGATGAGTTCTCTTATCCCTCAGTTATCCGACTGAGAAGCTATATCCGTATACCTTACGCGCGGATTGCCCTCACCCGCAAGAACATAATGAAGAGGGATCGCCATACCTGTCAGTATTGTGGAATTAAGTCGGATCTCACCCTGGATCATATTCAGCCAAAAAGCCGCGGCGGACGCGATAGCTGGGAGAATCTTACCACTGCATGCAACAAGTGCAATGTGAAAAAAGGGAGCCGTACACCTGATGAGGCGAAGATGCCGCTCCGCAGTAAGCCCTACAAGCCGATTCACATCACCTTCTTTCAGAACATTATGGGTGGCGTACAGGAAGACTGGAAACCCTACCTCTACATGTAAGCTTGCCAAATTGGTGATTTTCAGGAACTCGTTGCCCCCGCTCTTTCCCGGTGAAACAATCGCAGGCTGTAGCCGTTAGCTTCACGCGAATTACACAGAAAATCCCTATTTTAGCGAGTCTATCAGTTAATTTACCCAAATGTTATGAGTACAAAAGGACGTGTTCTTGTTGCGATGAGTGGAGGCGTGGATTCTTCCGTTGCCGCCGTGATGCTCAGGGAGCAGGGATACGAAGTGATCGGAATTACAATGAAAACGTGGGACTACCACCGCAGTGGCGGCGATACCGGTAAAGAGACCGGATGCTGCACGGTGGAGTCGATGAATGACGCACGTCATATAGCGGTGAAGTACGGCTTTAAGCACTTCATCGTGGATATCCGTGATGAATTTGGCAATTGGGTAATCGACCGTTTTGTTGAAGATTACACGAGCGGACGCACACCAAACCCATGTGTGCTCTGCAACACTCATATCAAGTGGGCTGCACTTCTGCGCCGTGCCGACAACCTCGGCTGCGACTTCATTGCAACCGGGCACTACGCCAATGTTCGCGAGGAGAATGGGCGATACGTGATCTCCAAAGGGAAGGATCATAACAAAGATCAATCTTATGCACTTTGGGGCGTTGAGCAGAAGCATCTGGAGCGAACCATCTTCCCGCTCGGGAAGTATCATAAAACCGAAATTCGCCAGTTTGCCGAAGATTATGGACTAACGAATGTGGCCAATAAGCCCGATTCGTACGAAATCTGCTTTATCCCCGACAACAACTACCACCGGTTCCTGAAAGATAAAGTGGATGACCTTGAAGAGAGGGTGAGCGGAGGAGTTTTTGTTGATAAGGATGGCAATGTGTTGGGCGAACACAAAGGGTTTCCCTTCTACACAATTGGCCAGCGTCGCGGTTTGAACCTCCCGATGGGGAAACCGGTCTATGTTACCCACATCGACGCAGAGAAGAATGTAATCACCGTGGGTGGGAAAGAGGATCTGATCAGTACCACCTGTCGTGCCAAAGAGCTGAATCTGCTCAAGTATGACCGGATTCCGGGTGGCGAAATGGAGATTACCGGTAAAATCCGCTACAACGATGATGGCGCAATCGGAACCGTACGTCAAATTTCTGATGATGAGATGGAGGTTCATTTTCCCGCAGGGCGTGAGGCGATCACTCCCGGCCAGGCGATCGTCTGCTATGAAGGTGATGACGTGGTGGCCGGTGGCTGGATCCACAAGGTAAATGTGGAGATGGAAGAGAAAGCCGGTGTTTTGGGATGAAACAATCGGATTATTCTGACGTTCATCAGTGGAACCGATCACATCAAAAAAGACCCGGATGAAACGACTCTCTTTTCTTCTGTTTATACTCCTCATTACCGGCCTGTTTACCAAGGCTGAAGCCCAGTTTGAAGGACAGATTGAATTTCAGCTTCAAAATCTGGAGGAGCCTGCTCAATCTGCCATCAACCTCAATATGATCTTCTTCAGGGAGAGGATCTATGTTGAATCGAATGCATCGATGGCGGTGCTTCCGGGCTTAAACACCAGTGCGGTTCTCGTTCGTAACGATCACCGCGATTTTGTGATGCACACCGGTGAGTATGAGGCGTTGAAAGTGACGAAAGATGACCTCGACGGACTCATCAATCTGATCGAACGGTTTCAGGGAAGTCGTGCTTCAAATGGCTCGGGTGATAGTTTCGACTGGGATACAAATGTGACTGAAACCGGTCAAAAGCGGGAGATTCACGGATACACGGTAAGTGAGTTCCAAATGAGAGGCGATGGCGAAGATGAATATATTTCAGTTTGGCTCACCGATCAGATAAAGGTAAACTGGGGGCTGCTTAATGAAGCGTGGCAAACAACCGGCAGAAATCATGTTGGCGAAGATATTCCGATTGAGCTGGTAATGAACCGCAACAGCTTTCCGCTGATGATAGAGTCGTATAGAAATGGTGAAGTGATTTTCAGGGCTGAAAGTGTAAATGTTGAGACCGGTGTCAGGGATCGTCGTAAAACCAGGGTTTCATCAGACACCAAACTGCTTGGCATTACAGACCTGATGATGAATATGCTCAGACAGTGATATATACCGAATGAAGTACATCTCTTTACAGGCAGTTCTCTTTTCTCTATTAATTCTTTCCGGGTGCTCTACAACCTCTTCTGTATCGGAAGAGGGAGGGGATAGCGCAACCGATTCAGAGATCACCTACCCGGAGCCCGATCCGGAAATTGCCGGGATACTCGAAAGCTACAGAAATGAACTCGACCAGGAGACCGGTAAACGGGTAGCTGTCATTACAGACACCCTGAAGTTCGGCCAGCCAGAAGGGGCCCTCGGAAATCTCGTTTCGGATGCACTACGCTACAGAGCCTCAAGAGAACTGAGGAGTTTTGTGAATGTTGGTGTGATCGGGGAGATCTCATTTGGACTTTTCCTCACTCCGGGTGATCTCACAGTGGGCGAAGTTTTGGAATTTATGCCCTACGAGAATCATCTCGTGGTTCTGACACTCAGCGGAAGGAAGATTCAGGAACTGGCCAATCAGATAGCATCCATAGGAGGAGCACCGGTTAGCGGTCTCCGCTTCCGGATAGAGGGAGATCGTGCAAGAGGCGTGCTTGTTAATTCGCAGGTGCTTAATCCTGATAGTTACTACACGGTGGCAACCACAAGCTGGGTAGCGAACGGTGGTGACCAGTTTCCCGCGCTTTGGGAGTATAGCGACCGGAATGACCTCTATGATGTGGATGTGAGACAGCTCTATATCGACCATTTTGAAAGCAGACGTGAAATTTACCCCGTTATTGACGGGAGGGTGAGATAGTGATTTCAAGAAAAGAGTTTCTTAAGCGAAGTGCCGCTCTTGCGGCAGGAACCGCACTGCCTCTCTGGCTGAGCGATGGAGACAGGGAGGTATCAACCCGACCTGATATCACCATCTTATACACAAACGACACACACGCACGTCTCGACCCTTTTCCGGATAACGCCCTGCAGTTTGCCGGTCTTGGCGGGATTGCGCGGCGGGCCTCTCTCGTGAAGAAAATCCGCGCCCAAGAGAAGAATGTGCTTCTGCTGGATGCCGGCGACGTTTTTCAGGGAACACCCTGGTTCGATGTCTATGGCGGCAAGGTGGATCTGAAGCTGATGACCGAGATGAGCTACGACGCAATGGCCGTAGGTAATCATGAGTTTGACCGCGGTCCCGATGGCTTTGCAGAGGCGGCTCAGAAAGCGGGTTTTCCTATTCTCGCCTCAAACTACCACGTTCAGAATACGCCGATGAACCCCTATGTGCGTCGTCTGCTCGTTAAGAGTATCGATGGGTTTCGGGTAGGGATCTTCGGCCTGGGAATTGAACTGGATGGTGTGGTGCCGAAAGAGCTGCAGGGGGATGTTCGTTCAAGAAACCCTGAAGCTTGGGCCCGGGGAATGGCGAACAGCCTGAGGGATTACCATAAATGCGACTTTGTGGTCTGCCTGAGCCATATCGGATATTCTTATGACGATGACCGCATCGACGATGTGAAAATCGCCGAACGTGTAAAGGGGATCGATCTGATCATTGGCGGACATACACACACCTTTCTGGATGAACCGGTCGCCATTACCAATCCCGAGGGAAAAACAACGCTCGTTACGCAGATGGGACACGGCGGAGTGAGGCTTGGTCGTGTTGATCTGAACCTGAACCGGTCAGACGCTCCATTCGCTCTCACTTCTCAATTCTACACCATCGGTAAAGACAGTTTGAGCTAATCTTCGGGGTTAAGCTCAAAATTACGTCTTAGTTTTCAGATCCCGCCAGGAACATATCGCCTGTGGGCTGAGGCATTCCGCCTTTCGGCTCCAGCGTTACGGCGAAGATGTTTTGTAGTTCGGACGGTCTCTCCTGAATCTGCTCCACTCGGAAAAATAGGTCGGTAGATGGCTGATCGAAGTTGAACACACCGGCGCTAATCGGATCTTGGTCATCTTTAATCAGCCAGAGCTGATAGTCTTTGTCTTCGGGTGGGGCCGGCAGGTTTGCCAGCTGAAGCAGTGCCCGTTGATTTTCAGTATCCCAGATCACTTTTCCATAGCCATCCGGGTTCACTTCCTGTCCGGCCATCACCACAAAGTTAATCTCTCTCGATTCGAGAATGGCGAGAAGTTCACCTTTTTGCTCAACTTCAGACTCAAGCCGGGTAATCGTATCCATATTGTCGATGATGGTCGACATCTGATCGCTGATGATCGCTTCACGCTCCTCCAGGGTGCCGGAGAGTTGTTGTGTGAAGAGGGCAAGCGCAAGGAAGCCGACAAGAAACAGGGCTGATGCAGCTTTATAGGCCCATATAGGCAAGACTTTGGCGTCTTGCTTTGGTTGACCTGATATACGGTTCAATACATCGACAAAAAGCTCATCGGAGGGTTCGGGGGCGTCGATGGCGAGCGCCATTTCATCCCTGGCTTCAGACATCTCCTGAAAAAGTGCCTGCTGATCGGCGTCCGCGCTCTCCAGCATTTTTTCAAAGCGTTTACGCTCCTCTTCCGTAATTGCGTCAAGAACATACCCTGCGCAGAGTGTTTCAAAATCGTTATGTTGTTCTTTTTCACTCATACAGCTGCCTCCGCTAACATATCGCGAAGTTTAATCATGCCCTGCCTCATGCGGTACTTCACGGTTCCGAGTGGCGTGCCGGTTTTGCTGGCAATCTCAGATTGTGATAATCCCTGAAAGTAGGAGATGTACAACACTTCCCGCTCCTCTTTTTTAAGGCTTGCGAGTGCCTTTCGAACTTTTTTAGAGCGCTCATTCAGCTCCATCTGCTCATGAGGGTTGGGGTTGTCGTGAGTCAGTTCGAGGGAGAAATCATTAATGGTGTGATCTTCCTTTTTCTGATTTTTGTACGACTTTGATCGTGTAACATCAATTGCTCGGTTTCTCGCCATGGTAACCAGGAAACTATAAACGGTTCCGCGTGACGGATCGTACTGATCCGCTTTTTCCCAGGCTTGAACAAAAACCTCTTGCAGCAGATCCTCAGACTCCTCCTTCTTTCTAAGTACGTTGTAGATCATCCCGAACAGAATTCTGTGGTATCGATGATACAGTTTGCTCAGGTAGAGCTTATTTCCGCTCTGAATCTGCTTCATCCACTCCCGTTCTTCGTCGGCAGACTGGAAAGCAAAACCTGCGATATAGAGAAAAAATTGTATAATCACGTATATGTCTGTCTACCGTACGAAAAAAAGCCCCGTTCGGATTGTCTTAGCTATTTGGATTAGCGCTAAATATAAACCAAGGAATGAAAAAACCATAATAACATAGTATTTAGGCTGCAGAACTTTTTTTGTCTCCTTTTTTAATTTGAGAGCTCTGCCTGAAATCCTACCTTTGATCGCCGTTTAGGAATAGTGCCGTTAATAAAATTAGAGATCGTATGAAGAGATTTGTTACACAGTTGTCCATTCTACTTTTAAGCCTCGTTTTTGCCTTCACACTGCATGCACAGGATGGTGATGATTCAACCGACGACCGGTTTCCGGGACTTCCCTATTACAGTTTTGGGTCCGGCCTGGGCTGGACCACCCCCGACTCCACCTACCAGCTTAATTTGCGATTTCGAATTCAGAACCGGGCAAGCTACAACCGTATTGAAGATGGTGATGACAACATCGATGCAGCAATCCGTCGGCTGAGATTGAGGTTCGATGGTTTTGTTGGTGATCCGCGCTTTCTCTACGCGGTACAGCTCTCGTTTGCTCCGGGTGATGTGGGTGAACTTCAGGAGGGGAGGAATATCAACATTATTCGAGATGCGGTTGCGTTCTATCGCCCAAACCGGAACTGGAACTTTGCTTTCGGGCAGACCAAGCTTCCCGGTAACCGCCAGAGGCTCAACTCCTCGGGCGCACTGCAGCTAACCGATCGCTCGATCAATAACGCACTGTTCAACATCGATCGTGATTTTGGCTTTCAGGCCTACTATCTGCAGGAAAATCTGAACCGTTTTTCCTATAATCTGAAATTGGCCGTCAGCACAGGTGAAGGGCGAAACTGGACCGACAGTGCCGGCACGTCTCTGGCATATACCGGCCGTGTGGAGCTGTTCCCGTTTGGGGCCTTCAGAAATAACGGGATGTTTTTTGAGGGTGACCTGATGAGAGAGGAGACGCCGAAACTTCTTCTTGGCGGAACATGGCATCTCAATGAGGGTGCCGTGAGAACACAGGGACAGCAGGGTGCAATGCTTGCGGAGCCACGCGACCTCACATCACTCTTTTTTGACGTGATGTTCAAGTATCGCGGGTTTGCCTATCAGGCTGCATGGATGGAGAGGCGGACCGATGATCCGGTGACCGAGGATGGTCTCTTTACCGTATTAGCCGCAACCGGAAGGGGATATGATCACCAGATGAGCTACCTTTTTCCCTCAGACTATGAAGTGATTGCCCGATACTCATCCCAAAACCAGTTCCGTGATGTCGCCTCGGTGGCGGATATCGAGCGGGAGCAGGTTAGTTTTGGCCTAACCAGATATGTCTGGGAGCACGCACTGAAGCTGCAAACTGAGCTTACCTTCGATACAAGAACGAATGCCGGAAGTGAGCAGAAGAGCTGGTATCTGCGATTTCAGGTGGAGTTGGGGATTTAGCAGGGTGCTTCGAGTTTGAGTGGCAACTTATTTGCATGGATACCGTTAATCCATTAAAATGTAGAATGATCAAATCATTTGGAGATAAGGCTACGTCAGATCTATTTCATGGCAATTCAAGCAGTAAGGTTCGGAAACTACCGAGTCAGATCCTTGAGCCAGCCATATATAAACTGGATATGCTAAATGCAGCTGCTTCACTTGATGATTTGAGATCACCACCTGGTAATCGCCTAGAAGCATTAAGGGGCGATTATAAGGGCTTCCATAGTATCAGAATCAATGTCCAATGGAGAATTGTTTTCCGTTGGCAAGATAACAATGCCCATGATGTTGCGATTATGGATTACCACTCATAAACAGAACATGTGAATCATCATGATTCCTAAAAACAGAGTAACCACACATCCCGGAACCATTCTGCTTAAAGAGTTTCTTGAACCAATGGGGGTGTCACAGAAGAAGTTGGCAGACCATTTAGAGATACCCATTCAGCGGATTAATGAAATTGTGAGGGGTAAAAGAGGAGTCTCTTCAGATACAGCCTGGTTATTGTCAGCAGCATTCGACACCTCTCCTGAATTTTGGCTGAACTTGCAGTCGATGCATGATTTGTCATCCAACCGCCCGGGGAGAGATATCAAACCGTTAAAGAGCGTTCAGGTATAGGGGCGTGGCAACCAAATTCTATTTTTGTTGATGGGTGAGATTCAGGCACAAAGCAAAGAATAGAGGCTGTAAGAATTGGAGTCTCAACCGAAACCCTCTACTTCTTCGTGAAGATCTGTATCACCCCATTACCGCCTCTGACGCCATAGGTGGCGGCATCCGGCCCTTTCAGAACGCGTATGTGGGAGATCTGTCGCGGACTAACCCTGCCGTTGATGTCGCGGTAACTGGTACCGGCAATCTGCCCGTCAATAACAAACAGGGGGTCATCGGCTCCGCGAAGCGTAGAAATTCCGCGAATGCGGACTCTCACATCGTTGCCGCTGCCAAGAATGGTGATGCCGGACTGACGTCTCAAAAAATCGGCGAGATTCTGTTCGGTGCCACGTTCGCTTGTGATACCGTAAGCTTCGGTAATGGGCATAAGTTGCGGCTCATCCTCTGAAATAGTGCTGCTTGTTCCGCAAGCGAAGATCATCAGCGAGCCTGCAATTAGACAGGCAAAAAAGAGTGGAAGGCGGATCAGTTGTTTCATAAGCATCCCTCTGGTTTATATACTCAATCTACAAAAAACGGTACATAAACCAAGGGAAAACCACCTTAATCGCTCTTTTTAGCCCACGGTAACCGGATGTGTCCAGTTGTGGCTGTCACCGATCTTTCCATACTGAATGCCTGTAATGGTGTCGAACATCTTCTTGGCAAACGGTCCGATCTCGTTTTGGTTCAGCGTAATATTTTCGCCTTTATGGTGGATGAGTCCAACCGGTGAGATGACAGCTGCAGTACCTGAGCCGAATACCTCCTTAAGCATGCCCGATTTGTGAGCTTCAAAGAGCTCGGAGATAGAGACCCTTCTCTCCTCAACATTGAGGCCCCACTCTTTGGCAATGGCGATTAAGGAACGTCGGGTGATGCCCGGCAGTACGGAGCCACCAAGCTGCGGAGTTACAAGTGTGTCGCCAATCAAAAAGAAGATATTCATTGTGCCCACTTCTTCAATGTACTCATGCTCGATGGCGTCGAGCCAGATCACCTGAGTATAGCCGTTCTTCTGTGCGTTTTGTGCCGGAAGGAAGCTTCCGCCGTAGTTGCCGGCTGCCTTGGCCTCTCCGGTTCCACCTTTAACTGCGCGGACATACTTGTCTGATGTAGTGAGCTTTACAGGATTGAACCCTTCACTGTAATAGGCCGCTACCGGTGATGTGATTATCATGAAACGGTACTCTTTGGAGACTTTTGCGGCAAGATACTCCTCAGCAGCGAACATAAACGGACGGATATAGAGTGCGTGCCCGTGAGTGCGTGGTACCCACTTGTGGTCAAGTTTCAGAAGTTCTTCGAGACCGCGTACAAAAGGCTCTTCTTCGATTTCCGGCATGCAGAGCCGCTTCGCAGAGTTGTTGAGGCGCTTGTGGTGATCTTTGGGCCTGAAAAGGTTGATGGTATTGTCGTCCACATAGTAGGCCTTCATCCCCTCAAAAATTGCCTGACCGTAGTGAAGCGCCTGCATAGAGGGTTCAAACGTGATGGGAGCATACGGCTTGATCTCAGGTTTGCTCCACTTACCATCTCGGCAGGCCATTTCAAGCATGTGATCGGAAAAAATCCGTCCGAATTCGAGGTTCTCAAAATTGATTTCGGAAATTCTGCTCTGTTCAGCTTTGGTGATGGTAAAGTTCATGGTACCTGATTTGAAATTAGAAATTTTCCTAAGATAAGGCCTTTTTCTTAAACTGTTGGGTCTGCCACAGAAATCTGCCATAAAATCTGAACGTTTATGAAAAAAGTTCTGACTCTCACCGCTATCTTAATTCTGCTGACGGCAGATCTTCTGACTGCTCAGGTTCGCAACGACATCACACCCCATATCCTCCCTATGAGAGAGCGGGCTGAGGTGATGGATCGCTGGACGGAAGATCGCCTCGACAACCTTCTTCCTGAGCTGATGCGTCGGGAGGGGATCGATATGTGGGTGCTGGTTGCGCGCGAGTATAATGAGGATCCGGTTCTTCTCACGATGCTGCCTGCTACCTGGCAAAGTTCGCGGCGCACAACCATTCTGATCTTTTTTGATCCCGGTAACGGTGAGCCGGTTGAGCGTTTTTCTGTGGCCCGTTATGATATCGGTTTCTTTGAGACAAGATGGTTCCCCGATGAGGAGCCGGATCAGTGGCAGCGTTTCGGGCAGGTGGTGGAGGAGTTGAACCCCGAAAGGATAGGGGTGAACATAAGCGATCATTTTGCGCTGGCCGACGGCATCAGCCATACCGACTACAGAATGCTAAGTGAGAGCCTCTCTTCTGATTTTCAGGAGAGAATTGTTTCGGCTGAAAAGCTTGCCATTGGGTGGCTCGAAACACGAACGGAAGAGGAGATCGAAGTCTATCGGCAGATCAACAGAATTGCGCACAACATTATCTCTGATGGACTCTCTGAAAAAGTGATTACGCCGGGCATCACAACCACGCAGGACGTTCAGTGGTGGTTCAGGGAGCGCATCAGGGATCTCAATCTCACAACCTGGTTTCATCCATCTGTTTCGGTGCAGAGGAGTGAGTCTCCGGAGCAGACCGGCGATTTCTCGGGATCTGCAGAGAGCGATGTTATTCTGCCGGGCGACCTGATCCATATGGATCTCGGTATTGAGTATCTGGGGTTGACTACCGATACCCAGCGCAATGCCTACGTGCTGAGAAGGGGTGAGCATGAAGCACCTGAGGGATTGAGAGAGGCGCTGAAAATCGGCAACCGGCTACAGGATATTCTTACTAATGAATTTGAGACGGGCCGAACGGGCAACGAGATTCTGGCCGCAGCGCTTCAGCGTGCGGATGAAGAGGGAATCAAAGCCACAATCTACACGCACCCGCTGGGGTATCATGGGCATGGTGCCGGGCCAACGATAGGGCTCTGGGATCAGCAGGAGGGTGTGCCGGGGAAGGGAGACTATCCCCTCTATCCCAATACGGCGCACTCCATCGAGCTGAATGCAGAAGTTTGGATTCCCGAATGGGATCGGAATATTCTCATCATGCTGGAGGAGGATGCCATTTTTGATGGAGAGAAAGTTTGGTATATCGACGGAAGAATGGAGGAGTTCTATCTTATTCCAAGACAGCAGCCGGCTTCAGACAGGTAAGAACTTTTTCCGATTCTTTCTGTAAGACAGAAACAATTCCGGTATCTTGCAAATTGCGAATAAAACAGAATTTGATAGAAAGAAGAAGCATAACCAATGATTGAACAGGCCCGGCAGATTCTTAAGGAGACCTTTGGATACGACTCATTTCGTCCCCTGCAGGAAGATGTTATAACCGATGTACTGAAGAAAAAAGATTCACTCGTGATCATGCCCACCGGCGGAGGTAAATCCCTCTGCTACCAGATCCCGGCCATGATCTTTGACGGACTCACCGTTGTGATATCACCGCTCATCTCCCTGATGAAAGATCAGGTGGAGCAGCTTGATGAGTATGGGGTGCCGGCCGTCTTTCTGAACAGTACGCTTTCGCCTGAACAGTATCAGAGCAACGTTGCCAAGCTGCGCTCCGGCAGCGTCGATATGCTCTATCTCGCGCCCGAAACATTGATGATGGACTCCACGCGCAATCTGCTCAGAGATCTGAAGGTAGACTGCTTTACGATCGATGAAGCGCACTGTATCTCGGAGTGGGGCCACGACTTCAGGCCGGAATACAGGCAACTTGCCAGCGTTCGGGAGACCTTCCCTGATGCGGTTTGTCTGGCACTTACGGCCACCGCCACACCGCGCGTTCGCGACGATATCCAGCAGATTCTGGATATGAAAGACTCCTCGGTCTACCTGGCCAGCTTTAACAGGGAGAATCTTCTGCTGAAGGTGGCCGACAAAGAGAATCCGCTCGATCAGATTCTTGACTTTCTCTATACGCGTCCCAATCAGTCGGGTATCATCTACTGCTTCTCCAGGCGGCAGGTAGATGAGCTCTGGTCCGATCTTAAGGCGGAGGGGCACTCTGCGCTTCCCTATCATGCGGGGCTGTCTGAGAGGGTGCGTACACGGAATCAGGATGCGTTTATCCGCGATAATGCGCAGATTATTGTGGCTACAGTGGCGTTTGGCATGGGAATCAACAAGCCGGACGTGAGGTTTGTGATCCATCACGATATGCCTCAGAATATAGAGTCCTACTATCAGCAGATCGGCCGGGCTGGAAGGGATGGCCTTCAGTCCGACTGCCTGCTTCTCTACAGCTATTCGGATAAATCGAAGATCCAGTACTTCATCAATCAGAAAGAGGGTCAGGAGAAGGAGGTGGCAGAAAAGCACCTTGAGTCGATGATCCACTATATGGAGTTTGATGGCTGCCGCAGAAAGCCACTGATGAACTACTTTGGCGAAGAGTATGAAAAGGAGAACTGTGGCCTCTGCGACAACTGCCTCCGGCAACAGGGTGATCTTCAGGACTATACCGAACAGGCGCAAAAATATATGAGTTGCGTGGTCAGAACCGGTGAGAGGTATGGCGCCCATCACATCGCCGATGTGCTGCGAGGATCAAAGGCAAAAAGGGTGCTTCAGCAGAAGCATGATGAGCTTTCCACCTATGGCATAGGGATGGAGTGGAGCAAAAACCAGTGGATACAGCTCTCTCGTCTGCTGATCCGGAAAGGGTTCCTGGAGAAAGATTCTGACCACGGTAATCTGCTGATTACAAAAGACGCGAAAAAGGTACTGCAGGGAGATGAGCGGGTTCAGGGAATTCTGGACCGGACTCAGACGGTAGCGGATGAGAATGCCCGGCCAAAAACGAGCAGTGATGTGGAGGACAAACACAATGTTCACCTCTTCGAGAAACTGCGAGAAAAACGGAAAGAGCTGGCCGATGAGCAGGATATTCCACCCTACGTCATTTTCCCTGACACCACCCTGATGGAGATGAGTTACTACTTTCCTCAGAGCGAGGAGTACCTGATGGGGATCTATGGAGTTGGCTCATCCAAACTGAAGAAGTACGGAGCTCCATTTCTGAAGATCATACGGGAGTTTTGCGATGAGAACAACATCGAGGAGAGATCGCGCGAGATCGGCAAGAAAGTGAAGAAAACCAGCTCCGGAAAGAAGCATCATCAGGTGGGTGAGGAGTACAAAACCGGTAAGTCGATCGACCACCTGGCAGAACAGTTTGGTGTGAAGACTGTGACGATTCTGAGCAACCTTAAGAAATATCTGGATGAGGGGAATAAGATCGATCCGGATGGTGTGCTTGCCGCAAGCTCACTATCGCAGAGAAAGATTGATGAGGTTTACGAGTCGATGGAGAAGAACGGGCCGGCCATTCTGAAACCGATCTATGAAGATCTGAATAAGAGTGTAGACTACAATGAGCTCAGAATTCTTCAGCTTGCCTATCTGGCTCAGAACGGAAATTGATAACCCGAGCAGAGAACTTTTTTGAGGATGGTCTCAACATTTATTGAATCACTGAAGCGAACTCCAAGGGGACTTTTCAACCCCTGGTATCACAAAGATCGTAAGAATGATCTGGTTCCAAACGCTCCGGAAATCCGCCGCCGTCAACTCGAACTCTATCTCACTGAGAGAAAGGAGAGGGCCAGGTTTCTCTTCATTGCAGAGGCTCTGGGCTATCAGGGTGGCCACTTTACCGGCATTGCGATGACCTCTGAGCGGATTTTGCTTGGGCATCAGCAGGAGAAGTATGGCGTGAAGCCGGAGCATGTTTTCCGATCGGAACAGCCGCTTCGAACCAGCCGGCCCGATATTGCCGAGCTCGGTATGAGTGAACCCACGGCCACCATCATGTGGGGTGCTTTGATTGAAGAGGGTATCGATCCTTATGATGTAGTACTCTGGAATGCCGTGCCCTGGCACCCCTACGTCAAAGGAGAGGGGCTACTTACCAACCGAACTCCCCTGGCCGGAGAGATGGAGAGGGGGCTTAAACATTTGCGAAACTTTCTAACTCTATTCGAAGGGGCATCCGTCATTGCCGTTGGCAGGAAGTGCGAGCAGAGCCTCACCGAGCTGGGCGTTGAGCATATCGGTGTTCGTCACCCTGCGAATGGAGGGGCGCCAAAATTCCGGAGGCAACTCCGGGATCTGCGTAACGGATCGACTGCTATTTAACCACAATGGGCACGAATTGAGCTGAAAGCTCAAAGGGGAAAGCTGAAAGGGTGAGCCAGTCCGGAGAACATAGTTGTGTTGCGGGTTACGGGTTGCGCGAAAGTTGACCCCAATGGGCCGGAACTGCGCAAATGCACTCAGCAATGGGCAGTTTGAATGTTGATAACGATGAAATCGAAATCGGGCTATCCAGGTTGGCTTAACCACAATGGTCTCAATGTAAAAACTATGGGCACGATGGGGTTATATCTGTAAATTGGGTGTAACATATTCTAGGGTTACTTAACCGCAGCACGCAGAGTAGTCGTAGAATGCGCAGAGAGAAATTAAATGAGATCTTGCCCACCTTTGAGCTTTGAGCTTTGAGCTTTGAGCTTCCGGCTTCTTGCTCTAAAAGCCGACGCAGCCAGGTGCTACGCACGCTTGCTGGTCGTAATCTTGGCCCTTTCAGCTTTGAGCTTCTTGCTTTGAGCTTTCCCCTTCAGGTTTCCAACTTACGCCTTCCCGCTTCTCTACGATTCCACAGTTCAACAATCATACCCTCATGGCACAATCCATCCCCCTTCCCACTCATCCTCCGGATTTTCTCTTTGGAAGCGAAGTGCAAGATGGCCCTTCCTTCTAATTTGAAGTAGATCGATCCTGAATGGTAAAGCATCGATTACGGTGAACTCTTTTTCTGAGAATGGATCGTGCCACTCTTCAGCATCTTCAGGGTTCTCAATGGGCGACCCCGGCGCGAGAACGGTATTGTAATCTTTTCGGGCGCTCCCCTGTACGCGGTTCCACTCTTCATTCGCAGTTTCATTGCCATGATGTATGGTGCACTCCGCAGCAAGTCGGATCTGGAGGTTTTTGGAGGGATCCCAAAAGAGCAGCGACGCTTTTGGGTTGATCTGAATCTCCTGAACTTTTCTACTTCTCCGATCGGTGTAGAAGCGAGCCCTCAGTTTTGGCAGGATTTGCCTGAGAATTACCATTCTGGATGATGGAAGGTTCAGCTGCGTTTCCACGGTGGAGAAGGAGAACTGTCTCATCTTATGATGCTTGTCTGCTGCTGCACGCTCAAGCCATCCAGTGGATTCGTTCAGGGCCTCGAAAGCACTCTGCTCTTTTTTAATGATCATATACCGTATTGGATTTAATGCACGTTTGGTAATCAAAACCAAAGGGGATAGCTGTCAGTTCAAATCTGCAGGCACGGCAACTTTTTGTTGTTGGAAATGTATCATTGACTATCTTCTGTAATCACCTAATGATGAAGTCTTATGAGAAAACCCGTTACTGTATCCCTGCTGCTCTTTTCAGCCCTTATTTTTATCTCTTCCTGCGGTGCGCTGCGGGATGCCGCCGATATCCGCGAACCGAGGGTCACCTTTAGTGAGATGACTATTCAGAATATCAATTTTGACGGGGTTACGCTCCTTTTCAATTTTGACGTGGAGAATCCCAACCGATTCAACGTAAACACTGAACAGTACAGTTACGAATTTTTTATCAACGACCAATCTTTTTTAACAGGCAGTCGGGAAGAGCCGGTGAGAATTGAACGGGAGTCTTCAACCACCGTACAGGTGCCGGTATCACTCAACTTCTCAGAAGTTTATGAGACATTCAGTTCGGTTCTGCGTCAGGATAGTCTGTCGTATCAGCTCTCAACAGAGGTGGAGTTCGATCTCGCTTTGGCTGGTAAGAGAAGGGTTCCCGTAACTGCTGGCGGCAAGATTCCGATTCCTCGTATGCCTCAGGTCAATTTTGGGGGCGTGGACGTCAAGGAACTCTCCTTTTCAGGTGCAGAGGTGGAGATCTCATTTAGCGTATCCAACCCAAATCCATTCGGTATTTCTGTTGACAATGCGGCCTACCAGCTGGTTGTAAACGGACGGGAGTGGCTAGATACCACGCTCGATCAGGATATTCGGGTTGAGGGTGATGAGTATCGCGAAATCAAAATTCCGATTCGCCTTGGCACCTCACAGCTTGGGCCGGCTCTTTTGGAGATGATGAGCGGAAATACCACCTTTAACTATGAGGTGAAAGGGGAGGCAGAGGTGTCTGCAGATATTGAAGGTTTTCCCGGAGCTCAGCTCTTTCCCTTTGAGCTAAGCGGCCAATACAGGCTCAATTAGTAGATCAAATGAAATCAATCACAATATTGTTTAAGAGAGAATAGATGAAACCAAACACCGAGATTATGAAAACACTACCCATATACACCGCACTTCTTTTATTTGCTGCAGTACTGTTTCTACCTTTAAAAGGGTGTGCAGAGGCAACAGAAACGGATACCGATACCGAAAACGGCACCACTGATACCAATGGTTCAAGTGAAGAATTTGGCTCCTCATTCTACTTCCCCCTGCCCGACAGCGAAGGTGATCTGATCGAAACAGAGGAGATGAACTTTTATGTTCAGACCGTTGCAGAGGGACTTGGCGTTCCATGGGGAATGGCCTTTCTTCCAAGCGGCGAAGTCCTTATTACCCAGCGCGATGGCAACCTTCGGCTGATTCGTGAGGCAGAAGTTGTATCTGAGCCGGTTGGAGGTGTGCCTGAAGTTTGGGCACAGGGTCAGGGCGGACTTCTCGATATTGAACTTCATCCCAATCATGAAGATAACGGATGGATCTACATCAGCTATTCAAAACCGGGAGATGGCGGTGCACAGACCGCTGTAGTGAGAGCTCGTTTTGATGCAGATTCACACTCTCTCACCGATCTCGAGGAGATCTATGAGGGAACGCCTTTCTCTTCGCGCAGGCAGCATTTTGGAAGCCGCATTGGATTTGACGGAGATGGTTACCTCTTCTTCTCCATTGGCGATCGTGGGGCGATGGATACCGCTCAGGATATTAACAGCTCAAATGGGACACTGATCCGCCTCTATGATGATGGCAGCATACCTGAAGACAACCCGTTTGTTGGCAGTGAGGGACTCGATGAGATCTATGCATACGGACTCAGAAATATTCAGGGACTGGCGGTTCATCCCGAAACCGGTGTTGTATGGACCAATCTTCACGGCCCGAGAGGCGGTGATGAGCTGAACTATCATGACAAACCCGGTGCCAATTATGGCTGGCCTGAAATTACATACGGTGTAAACTACAACGGTACTACAATTACCGAACATACCGAGATGGAGGGAATGGAGCAGCCGGTTATGCACTGGACACCATCAATTGCTCCCTCTGGTATGACGTTTGTTAGCAGCGATAAATATCCCGGATGGCAGGGAGATGCATTGAATGGTGCACTTGCCTATCAGCTCATCTCAAGAATCGTTCTGGATGGAACCGAGTATGTTCATGAAGAGCGATTTTTGGAAGGAATCGGAAGAATTCGCGATGTCCATGAAGCGCCCGATGGGTATATCTATTTCACCAACGAGTCGAATGGAACACTGAACCGAATCGTGCCGGCCGGGGAGTAGGGTAACCACAAAGGTTTTTCACAAAGGTCTCTATGCTGATTAGTGATCTTTGTTAAACCATCGAGGCCACTGTGGTTAAGTTAGTCCAGTTCTTTAATCGAGCTGGCCAGTTCCTGGAGAGATTTCTTTGCATCCCCGAAGAACATCTGATTCTTGTCGCTGTAGAAAAGAGCGTTCTCGATGCCGGCGTAGCCGGTGCTCATGCTTCGTTTGAAGACGATGGATCGCTTGGCTTCATCCACATTAAGAATCGGCATTCCGTAGATCGGGCTGCCGGGTGTGGTTTTAGCCGCAGGATTGACCACGTCGTTGGCACCGATAATCAGCACCACATCGGTCGATTTGAATTCCGAATTGATCTGATCCATATCATAGAGCTGATCGTAAGGTACATCGGCCTCGGCAAGTAGCACGTTCATGTGTCCCGGCATACGTCCTGCAACGGGATGGATGCCATATTTCACATCAACCCCTTTGCTCTCGAGCAGATTGGCCACCTCTTTAAGACTATGTTGAGCCTGGGCAACCGCAAGTCCATAACCCGGTACAATTACCACCTTGGATGCGTAGGAGCACTGGATCGCCACATCATCAGCAAAGGTCTTCTGAACGGCCTTGTCTCCGGTATCGAGGCTTGCCGTAGGATCATCCCCGCCGCCAAATGCTCCGAATAGTACATTAACCAGGGATCGATTCATCGCCTGACACATAATATTGGTCAGTATAAGCCCTGCAGCTCCCACCAGAGCACCGCTAATAATGAGAAGGTTATTGCCCAATACAAATCCGGCCATCGATGCGGCAATACCGGAATAGGAGTTGAGCAGTGAAATCACAACTGGCATATCGGCACCGCCAATCGGCAACACAGTGAAGATCCCGATCAGAAGTGCGAGGCCGAAGAGTGACCAAAACACGATCTGAAGTTCAGGGCTTACGGTGAACCATCCAACCAGGCCAAGTGCCACAAATGTGAGCAGCAGGTTGATGTAGTTCTGGCCGGGAAGCGCAATGCGTCCGCCGCTGATAAATCCCTTCAGTTTCCCAAAAGCGATGAAGCTGCCCGTAAAGGTGATCGATCCAATCAGAATACTGAGTCCGGTGGTAACGAGCGCCTGTGTCTCAAAGAGGCCCGGGTCGAGGCGTTGAAATTCACCCCAGGCTACGAGGGCCGAGGCACCACCCCCGAAACCGTTAAAGACGGCCACCATTTCGGGCATCGCCGTCATCTGTACTTTTTTGGCCGCAAAGGCTCCGATCAGTGCACCGATCACCACGCCGGCAATGATATACTCAAAACTGACAATTTCCTGATCAAAGAGGGTGACGGCAACGCCCATTAACATGCCAAATGCGGCGAGCTGATTTCCTGATCTGGCGGTTGCCGGAGATCCGAGCCGCTTGATACCGACAATAAAAAAGCCGGTGGCGATCAGGTAGATGAGCTGAATGGTGCTGGGAATGTAGGCCTGGAGGAAGTCCGGTAGGAACTGGCTCATTTATCGTCCTCCTTCTTTTTGAACATCTCGAGCATCCGGTCGGTTACCATAAATCCACCCACCACGTTTATAGTGGCGAAGATAATCGCCGCCAGGCCGATCCACTGTGCATAGACGCTTTCAGATCCGCCGGCGATGATGAGTGCTCCAATAAGGGTGATACCTGAGATTGCATTGGCACCGGACATCAGCGGTGTGTGAAGGGTTGGTGGGACCTTGGAGATCAGCTCAAAGCCGACAAAGGAGGCAAGCACAAAAATAAAGAGGTTAAATATCAGATCTTCCATGGTGTTGAACTGTGGTGATCTTTCCCAAGCCAAACCGGCGGAGACTCAGAATAGATCAGTGCGTTGTGGTTTCCGGGTTGCTATTTCATGTTCTCTTTCACAAAAGGAGAGATCAGCTCTCCCTTGTGGGTGACGGTTGCGTTCAGAATAATGTCGTCACCGAAATTAAAGTCAGGCTCACCCTCCTGAATCAGAAGTGAAGTGAGCGAAAGAATATTCTTTGAGTAGAGTTTGCTGGCGTGTGATGCCAGGCTGCTCGGAAGATTGAGCGGGCCGATTACCTTGACTCCTTTGTGAATCACTGTTTCGCCCGCTTTGGTGAGCTCACAATTTCCACCCTGCTCGGCTGCAATGTCTACCACTACGGAACCGGGGCTCATATCATCAACCATCGCTTTGGTAATCAGAAGCGGAGCGGGTCTGCCGGGAATTAATGCGGTGGTGATCACAATGTCCGATTTACGGACGTGCTGGTGAATCACCTCACGCTGCCGCTCTTTGTTGCGGTCTGAGAGCTCTTTTGCGTATCCACCGCCCGATTCGGTCTCCTCCTCTTCAATCGGGACCTCTACAAACTTTGCCCCAAGACTCTCCACCTGTTCCTTAACGACCGGGCGAACGTCGAATGCCTCCACCACGGCGCCGAGCCGTTTGGCGGTGGCAATAGCCTGTAGTCCGGCTACGCCTGCCCCAAGAACGAGTGCTTTGGCCGGAGGAATGGTGCCTGCGGCCGTCATCATCATCGGGAGATATCGGTCAAGCTCGTTCGCCCCAATAAGGGCGGCTTTATAACCGGCGATGTTGCTCATGGATGAGAGGGCGTCCATCGACTGTGCCCGACTGATACGGGGGATCGTATCCATGGCGAGTGAGGAGATCTGCAGCTCTATCAAAAGATCTACATAGTCGCCATTCTGAAGCGGCCAGATAAAAGAAACGAGCGTCGCCTCCTTCTTCATTTTTCGAATATCATCAGGCACCGGAGCCTGAACGGCAAAGAGAATGTCTGCGCCTGAGATGGCCTCGTCGCGGCTTTTAGAGATCCGGGCACCGATCTTGCTATACATCTCATCAGAGTAGCCGGAGTTTAACCCGGCATCGCTCTCAACGAGCACGTCGAGCCCCAGTTTAATAAGTTGTTCAGCACCTTCCGGCGTGATGGCTACACGCTTCTCGTTAGGCTGCTGTTCCCTGATAACTGTTGCAATCAAATGAAATCCCCCGTTCGGTTAGATTGTGTGTAATTTATTGAAAAATGGGTGATATGCAACCGCAATCACATAAAAGCGCTTCCTTCATTGTAAATTTCCCATGCACCTTTATCTATCCTACTGATAAAGAAGATCGACCAAAAGGGGGCATTATTTTTTGTAAATTGATATGAAATTTCAGACAAAACAGAGTACCCAACTATGGAAGATATTCAAGGAAAAACATTCGATGTAGTAATTGTAGGGAGTGGCCCTGCAGGACTCACTGCAGCCCTTTATGCCGCCAGGGCAGACCTTAACCCGATTGTGTTTGAGGGACCTGAGCCCGGTGGGCAGCTTATGCAGACCACAGACGTCGAGAATTTTCCCGGTTACCCGGACGGTGTTATGGGCCCGAAAATGATGGAAGATTTTCGGGAACAGGCCACCCGTTTTGGCGCCGACTGCCGCTACGGATATGTGACCGATATCGATTTCAGCAAACGGCCCTATAAGCTAACCGTTGATGAGGAAACTGAAATCCACGCCAAAACGATCATTATTTCTACAGGTGCCTCTGCGAAATGGCTCAACCTTCCGAGCGAGCAGCGTCTCCGCGGCAAAGGCGTGAGCGCATGCGCTACCTGTGACGGTGCTTTTTTCCGTAACGAGCATGTTGTGATTGTGGGCGGTGGCGATACCGCTATGGAGGAGGCACTCTTTCTGACTAAATTTGCCAGTAAAGTATCCGTGATTCACAGGCGCGAAGAACTTCGTGCCTCCAAAGCGATGCAGAAACGGGCTTTTGACAATGATAAGATTGAGTTTATCTGGAATTCGGAGCTGCAGGAGGTTCTCGGTGATAAGGTTGTTGAAGGGGTCAAAGTCAAAAACAGGAATACCGGAGAGATAACAACACTTGATGATGTGACTGGTGTCTTTGTTGCGATTGGTCATAAGCCGAATACCGATCTCTTTAAAGGCGTGCTCACAATGGATGAGGTAGGATACATCCAGACCAAGGGACAGTCTACGGAGACAGATCTGCCCGGGATTTTTGCCAGTGGAGACGCGATGGACCCAATCTATCGCCAGGCTGTTACCGCCGCAGGAACCGGCTGCCGTGCAGCACTCGATGCGGAGCGTTTTCTGGCCGATCACGAAAGTGAAGAGGCGATCGCCCAGCAGCACTGGAAGTAAAGTTGAACTGTACTTCGCCCTAATTCGACTGACGACTTAAGGTGAAATACTGTTTAGGAAACAGAATGCTCAGTCGTCTGTCGAATTTCCTTTCGGGGCAACAATCTCTTTAAAGCGAGCCTCGCCCAATTCAACCCGACAGACGAGTAGTTCCGGGTTTGCGGAGTTTGGTTTAGGTACACTCGTCAGTCGGGGATGTTCAATTTCGAC
>JAFIFA010000172.1 GCA_020832225.1 Balneolaceae bacterium | reverse complement strand
AAAGGACTGATGGAGCAGGTGATCGGATGGGATCCAACTCCCTCACTTCGACCCGGATGATGTCTGGAGGAAAACATGTATGCTTAGAAAAAATCAAATAAATAAAGATCCCTATTGAAATAACATTTTCTCACAGCCTCTCTCAAGAGGGGACTGTCGGGACCCATCCCTCAAATAATCTCATCGAGCAACGAACCAGAAATCTCGGGCATTCCGCCTTTTTGGGAGGCCACTTTTGCAGCGTATCGGTTGGCTTTTTTTAGGATCTTTTTGGGTGATTCATTTTTTAACAACAGATGGGTGATGCAGGCCAGGAACGCATCACCTACACCAACGAAATCTCCATCGCCCGATATCGGAAAGGCTTTATGCTGATCATAGCCATCTCTGGTAATGATGGCGCTTCCTTCGCCGCCCAGTGTGAGAAGGATCTTTTTTGAGGAATCTTTTCTCAGCAGATAGGCAGGTAGATTTTCAACATCCAGCCAGTCAGATACCGTTTCGAGCTCATCCCTATTGAACTTTACCACATCAGCTGACCAGATGTTTTTCAGAATGAGCTCCTCATTGTAAAATGGCGGACGCAGATTAAGGTCATATACCTTAAGGCACTCTTCGGGCAGAAGGTCCAGAATTTCTCTCAGGGTTGAAGCTGATCCATTTTCACGTTGGGAGAGGGATGCGAAACAGAGGGCATCGGCTTTCTGGATTTCATTTTCGAGTTGCTGTGTAACTTCTATATAGTCCCAGGCAGCCGGTTGATGAATGGTATAAGAGGGTTCATCTCCGTCGAACTTAACGCTTACCGTTCCGGTAGGATGTTTTGTGTCTTTCTGAATGAAATTAGCAGAGAGACCCTTCTCGGATATAAAGCTGAGAAGCTCCTCTCCATTTTCATCATCACCGATCCGGGTAATCAGGTTTGATTGGTTCCCCAAAACATGAAGATGATAAGCTAAGTTTGCGGGCGATCCACCTGGTTTTTTGTAACCTGGAAAGATATCCCAAAGAATTTCCCCAAAGCTGAAGACGACCGACATGTTCTGTTTTTTTAGTTGAAAATTATTGGTTACCAGAACCAGATTACGATAATGGCGGTAATCGTCAAAATAATCACTGACTGTACCCGGTAATTCTTGTACCAGGGCTTACCGGCTAGCTCTTTGGTCTCTTCACGATAGTAACGAACCGTCCAGAGGTAATCCTCAATATCCTTGCGCTCCTGCTTCGTTGTTGTTGCCATCGATAGCACGATCATCAGAATAACGCTGAATACAAAGAGAATCGGGGCAACATAGAGGAAGTGGATATCGACCACACCAAAGACCATGTTCGCCATAAAGAGTGCGGCTGAGAGCAGATGTCCGCCCACAAGACCCCAGAAGGCGGCCTTTCTATTGGCACCTGCCCAGAAAATTCCAACCAGGAATGCAGCGACAAATGGCGGACTTTGATAGGCCAGAATGGATTGCAGGTACTCCCATAGCGATGGGAAATTAGTGATCATCGGTGCCCACGCAGCGGCAATAATCATGAAAACAAAAGTAGTAACTCGTCCCACAATAAGCAGCTGTCGCTCGCCCCAATCCGGCCTCAGCGGTTTGGCAAAGTCGATGGTAACCAGGGTGGAGGCTGAGTTAAGCGTAGAATCGATCGATGACATGATCGCCGCTATTAGGGCCACAAGTATCAAGCCTCGAAGACCGATCGGAAGCAGATCAAAAAGGAGTACCGGAAAGATGATGTCGGGTGTAAAGCCGTCCATTGTTGGTAGTTCGGGATAGAGCAGCAGTGCAAAGATTCCGGGAAGTACCATGATGAAGAGAATAGGCAGCTTCAGAAAGCCGGCAAAGAGTGCGCCCCATCGTCCATCATCAAGACTTCTGGCTCCAAGCACACGCTGAACCATAAACTGATTGGTACACCAGAAATAGAAACCAAGTAGCGGAACACCAAAAAGAAGTCCGGGCCAGGGCAGAAAGGGATCATCAGCCGGCTGGATCAGGCTAAGCATCCCTTCGTCTACACCGGTTGTTACAGCTTCCCATGAGCCAACCTGTCCGAATGCAAGGGCAGATATCAGAAAAGCACCGAAGAGGAGAAGTACTGCCTGAATGGTGTCTGTATAAACCACCGCTTTCAGACCTCCAAGAATGGTGTATGCACCGGCTAGTATGGCAAGTATGATCACGGAGAGGGCAAACGGCACTTCCGGATAGAGAAGGAATATTACCAGGGCCCCGGCATATAGTGCACCTGCCGTATCGATAAAAATATTACCCAAAATGGTGAAGCCCGAAAAGTAGTAGCGAGACCGACGATCAAAGCGCCGTTCCAGAAACTCCGGCATCGTAAAGACACCGCTTTTGAGCAGAAGTGGTAACAGAAATATGGTGAAAAAGACAAGCACGATAGCCGCCATCCACTCATAGTTGAATACGGAGATCCCGGAACCGTAAGCGCTTCCCGCCATTCCAATAAGACTGGTCGATGACATGTTTGAAGCCAGCAGGGAGAACCCGATCAAATACCAGGTGAGCGATCGCCCGGCGAGGAAGTAGTCTTCAGTATCTTCTGTGTTTCTTGAAACCCAGAATCCGATCCAGAGGATTACAACGATGTAGACAACAATGACGATGACGTCAATGATGTGTAGCGAAAAATCAGGCATGTGAGCAGCAGATTAGATTGTCTGTAAACGCCCGGATACAGCAGAGGCAAACTCACTTAATAAAGTAAAAAAAGAGGGTGGTTAGAAATGGTTTTTAAAATTCCAGAGAGAGGGAAATGTAATCTATTACATCCCAACAGGATAGAATTATTTGAATCAATTACCGATCACAAAAAGGGCAGGCTTTTTATTAAGATCGGGACTTGCTCCCGACTTCCATTGGTGTACAGCTTTGGTCTCTATCAATTCATCGGGCATGGTGATGTTGCATGCCACGCATAGTCGGGTTTCTGGCCTCAGTCGGGAGAGCAGAAGTGAGAATAGGCTCTCGTTGCGGTGGGGCGTCTCCATGAAGATCTGAGTCTGGCCTTCCTGAATAGCTTGCTGCTCCAACGAAGCAAGTTCCTGAATCCTCTTGTTTTCGTTAATCGATAGATAACCATGAAAGGCAAATTTCTGGCCGTTCATGCCGGATGACATCAATGCCATCAATATGGCAGAGGGACCAACAAGCGGCACCACTCGTATGCCGTTATCGTGCGCCAGCTTTACAAGCTTTGCACCGGGATCGGCCACGCCTGGAGCACCAGCTTCCGACATCAAACCTACATCCTGATCTTTGAGAAGGTTCAGAAAGCTGAATATTTCCTGATCGGGCGTTTTTTTGTTGAGTACCCGAAAGGTCAACTCAAAATCGGGAACGGGGTGTTTAATCCACTGAAGAAAACTCTGTGTTGTTTGAGGTTTCTCAACAATGAAGCAGCGAAGCTTCTGAACCATGCTGATGGTATGCTCCGGGAGCACATGGTTCTCTTTCTGTTTGCCAATAGGTGTTGGTATGAGGTAGAGTGTACCTTTGTTCATGCGTATTCACTTTCCGGATCGAGCCGTTCAATTTCCAGTTCCTCCTCGCCGTCTCGTATTCGCCTTTTCGCGAATCTGGACGCATAAACTGCAATAATGATGGTTACGATCAGACCAAAAGCGGTAACGGCGAGATTCACCCTGATTACATTTCGCTGCAGGTCGTAAATCGGCATCATAACGATTTGATTGAAAGAGCTCTCAAGATATCGAACAGGTATCAGCTCAGACTCCATAATAACCTGTGCCATCTGCACCGGAAGTGCAAGCTGCTCTTCAATTGTACTTCCGTCAGATGTATTGAAACTCAGAACGACATATCCGTTGGTTTGAGCCGCAATCTGCTTCACTTCAAAGTCAATAACTTCTGCCACATAGCTGTCTCCATCATTGTAGGTGGATTGAAGACCGTAGTAGGTCAGAACCTGATAGCCGAACTGAAACATAAAGTAGGCGGGCAACAGCCAGATCAGATAGAGAAAATAGTACTTATTCATAATGTCTGATAGTTATCAAATCAGTTCTGTGAAAGGTCTTCTGCCGGTTGATTGTGATGCCGGCTGCTTACGACCTTCATTCGGTCGATCATTGCCGGATCGTAGATCAGTCTCTGCTGGAAATCCTGATGCATGTGATTGCTCGACATATGAAACCAGAATGCTACAGGCAGCCTGTCGAAGAAGATCGCCTGTACAGTTGTATCACCGGTATAGGTGGAGGTCCCAAAATCGACACCGTTGAGCAGCCCCATGCGGTTGTCATAAAGAGCGCCGTAATCCTCAAAGTGGCGGCGAACTTCCGATTCACGATTGAAGGGCCATCTCATCCATGTTTTTACATCATTAGCGGCTTCGCTGCCAATCTGTTCCTCGTTCCAGACTTTTTCCAATAGGGAGATAATATCTGTAACGGTGGTCATTGGAAAGAGCAGCATGGCGTCTCTCTCCTCCATAAAAGAGTTTCCGATCCGGTCGCTGTTCAGAATCGAGATGATCCGCGAACGCTCCTCCTCATCCTCTGCAAAGAGCCGCGACTGTTCCCGCACAAGATCTCTCCACTCCAGGTCACTCAACTCTTCCCTGGCATTGACAATCTCTTCAAATGTCTGCTCCTGTATGGCTGTTGAAATAGCCAAATAGAGGCCCGAGTAGGGGAGCGGCATATCGGTTTCATGTAGCGAATACTCTTCGGTGATCTCTGTCCAGATTGTTGGATCGAGCTGCCACCAGAGGTAGTCGGCAAGGGCGAGATCATTCATCTCTGCCATTAATTTTAGGGCATCTTCATAGCTGATAGTTCCCTCTTCAAGAAGTCCGCGGGAATTAGCGAGATTGTGAGTGTTTCGGTGGCGTGACGCTTCCACCTCCGGAAGCTGATAGCGCGAAACATCACTCCAGAGAAACCGCTCTTCACGGTCTATGTTGCCGGCTTCAAACTCTCGGGCATAGGCAAGCAGTATGAAGAGATTTGCGGTGGTGCCCATAGAACGTCTTACCTCGGGTTGGTAAAGTATGGTGGAATCGGGTTCGCCAAGCACCACACTTGCAATAGAGACGTTTCCGGGATTTTCGTCAATATATTCACTCAGGCCGCGAAGGGAGTAGGTTTTCTCAACCCACTCGGACCCTTCGGCCATTGCGTCGCGGTTATCGATAAAGGTGGTAAAAGACTTCCAGTTCAGCCCGAAAACAAATGCATAAACAAGCATGGCTGAGACTACAAAAGCCGCAATAAATTTAAGTAAGCGCATGTTCAATTAAATCTCTGGGTCACATCTCTGCGGTTAACGCAAATAGAGGTAAAATTATGGCCCGAATATGTATCTGTGATGAATATCAGGTGTACTATATCCGTTCCGGTTATCTGAAAAACTGATTGGTTTGAAGCAACCGATAGTAGAAATTCCGTGAATCCCTCATGTAAACAAGGGCGTGATACTCCTGGCCAACCCTGCCGAAGAGTTGGTCGAAGTAAAGGTCGTCAATCCGGTTGTTTTGGATAAGAATATATTTGTAGTGATAACGGCCCTCTTTCATAATGGCGGAGGTCTCCCAGCGATCTATCCTCTGATTATACTCCAGCTTCTGCTCTGAGCGAATCGACCAGTTGTTGAAATCCCCTGTTAAGTAGACTTTACCGTCTTCCGGTATATCACCATCGGGATCGAAACGAAAAAGCACTTCAGCATAGCCACGGTTAGGATCTGTTGCAGGTAGTGATGCTCGTCCCCGCCTGTCATCAGATAAAAAGCGGGGAAATCCTTCGGCTTCATCTTCAAGTATCACCTTGGGAGGAGATCGGGTAAGATCAGCTTCTGAAACCTGAGGGTTGAGCTGGGAGAGTCCGTCCAGGTTCAGAATTCTGAATTCGTAGTCGCCTGTAAATGAGCGTTGACGGCTCAATTCAAACTGAACCTCATCCGGGGAGGAAAAATCGAGTTCGTCAGCAATCCTGAAACGCCCCCAAAACCGGTTTTGTACATAGTGAAATCGGAGATCGAACTGTGGTTGATCCACTTCCTCCGGCAGCCGATAGAGACTGACCGGGCGGTGGGAGGTTCGAAGGTTCTGTCTTGGTACCGTAAGCTCTTCTACGGAAGAGCGAACGCTTCCCTTATTTTCAGTAACGAAGAACGGAATGGTAAAAACGAGATTCCCGGTCAGGCTATCCTCAACCCGAAGCATGTAGTTCCCACTCACCCTGAAGTTGACATCGCGATTTGGAAAACGAAAGCTGAATTGGCGGTAGTAGGGCTGGCTGTTTTGGGAGAGATCTCCACCGCTTACGGTTATGTTCTGCAGTCCATCAAGAAATTGGTCTGAGCTAAGAGACGATCGAGTCCAGTCCGGATTGTGATGAGTGAAGGTTACCCGGAACTGCCGCGACTCCGATCCGATATGATCAAACCGCAACTGTAGCTGATGGTCACTTCCAAGCTCAAAAAAAGGTGCTGAAAGAGGATTCTCATATTTATATAGTTGAATAGAGCTAACCGACACTCCGGCAATAACCTGGCCCGGAGGATTGAATAGATTATCAATGCCCGAAACGGCTGGCCTTGAGTCACCGATACGGTCTCTCTCGCTTGTTTCAAAAAGGACACATCCACTCACTACGGAGACGGTAATCAGAATCGCTGTGAACTGTTTGATGAACGGACTGCTCAGGCCGGACTTAGAGATAAAACTGTCCTTCAAATACAAAATCGGCGGGGCCTTCCAGTTTAATATTACTGTAGCTATCGGTCTCTTCGGAGAATGAAAAATTAACCGATAGAGAGCCGCCTCTTACACGGATACTATAGCTGAACTCTCCTTTGCCGGCAACCTGCAGGTGGTGCCAGGCCAGGGCAGAAGCGATTGCTCCGGTACCACACGCCAGCGTCAGACCTTCAACTCCACGTTCATAAGTTTGAAGGCAGAGGAAATCCGGGCTCTGTCCGGATATGAAATTGACATTGGTTCCCTTTGGCTGAAACGTTTCGTGGTAGCGCAGATACCGGCCATCCTCAATCAGTTTGGTCTCATTCTCCAACACTTCTGTCTGAACCGGGCAGACGATATGTTCGGTGTTGGTATAGACGTTCAGAAAACCAATTCCTGAAACGCTCTCTTCCTTTACACTCGTTTCAAGTGGGAAGCGGATAACAACCCGATTCTTTTTGACAGAGGCGCGATAAATTTTATCGTGTACACGGAAGGTGAACTTTCTGGGGGAGCCAAGTGTAACAGCAAAAGCGGCAAAACAGCGCGCACCGTTACCACACATTCCTGCATCACTGCCATCCGGGTTTTTATAATCCATCACCAGGTCCGCTTTTTTGGTCTCATCGTAGCTAAGGGCGATTATACCATCTCCGCCAACGCCAAACTTTCTGTTGGTAAGGCGTGGTGCGAGACCTGTTAACTGATCTTCAGTCAATTTGAGAGTGCGGTTGTCAAAAAGGACAAAATCGTTACCTGCACCCTGCATTTTGGTAAAAGGGAGGGATCTCTGTTCCATATGGTGTTAAGTTTCGCTGATGGCCGGTATATGACGCCAGGACTCATCTTCTGTAATGACGGGGTCGAGGCCCCGCAGCAGATAGTGGTATCTCAGTGATAGCACCGTGAAGATATATTTTAGCTGAACATTCTGGAAAAGCAAGCTTTTCAGGTTCTGAAGCTGATCAATCATATCTTCGAGACGGGCATCTTTCATCGAGCTGCTGAATTTGCGGATCACATCCATCCGGTCTGCATTCACGACCAGCGACTCGTTGCCCGATTCGCGATAGATCAGAAGGTCCCTGAGAAATTTCTCCATGGTGTTGCAGAGGGCGATCTGCTTTTCGCGACTCAGCTTACGGTTCCACTCTTTGATGATTCCGAGCAGACTCTCTGCATCCTGAACGTATGAGTAGCGTAAAAATTCAATCACCTCTTCGCGGGTCTGCTTAAGGGTATCGGCGTCATAAAATCGGGTGAGCGAGTAGTTGCCATCCGAAAGCCGGGCCAGAAAGCGGGCATCCTCCTCCGGTTTTCCGTCGAAACGTGTGAGTCCGTCACTGATTTCATCGGGCGAAAGAGGGTTGAGGCGGATCTGCTGACAACGTGAGATAATGGTTGGCAGCAGCTGATCCATATTGGTAGCCGTAAGAATAAAGACGATGTTTCCGCCCGGCTCTTCCAGAAGTTTCAGGAAAGCGTTGGCCGACTCTTTCCGCATCGTGTCGATGCCCGTCAGTATAACCACGACTTTGCGCCCCTCATTTGGTTTATATACCGTTACGGGCCGTATCTCACTGTGGTAGTAGTCGATGGAGTAGAACGCTCTTCGATTCTTGCTCGATTCAAAGTCGGTAAGTGCAGGACGTAGTGTGAAGTCGACAATTTCATAAGGATCTTCAGCCAGCAGCTCCAATCTGGCGTTTAGCTCTTTGCTTCCCACATCAGCCGGCATCGGCATAAAGAGATGGATATCGGGATGGGTGTACCAGCTCGATTTTTTGGAGAAAGCACTCCCTTTTAGATCGGTGAGGTTATCAATGCCGTTGATCATCTCCGCCATAGCCAGAGCAAAGGCGGTTTTCCCTGAACCGGAAGGGCCCGTGAGAAGATAGGCATGGCTAAGGCGCCCGGAGCGGAGCATGCGCTCAATCCGTTCGCGTGAACGTTGCTGTCCAACCAGGCGTCGGTCTCCGAATTCTATATGTTCGTTTATCAGGTTCATCTATTCATCCCATATATAATCAAAAAGTAGTACCCCGGCTGAAATTGTAACCCCACAGTATCCTACCAGGGCAAAAAGATCGTTGATGTCGGCTCCTTCACCACCTTCAATCAGTGCGGCACGTGTTGTCTGGGTAAGAATCATCAGCAGCGGAACAAGTAGCGGAATGCAGAGTACGGAGAAGACCGCGCCTTTGCGATCGGCTTGGGCTATCATGGCTGAGGTGAGGGTGGTAACCGATGCCAGCCCTCCGGCTCCAAACAGAATGGATGCAATGAAATAGCCCGGACTAACCACCGTCAGGTTCATCATGATCATGTAAAAGAGGAAGGTGAAGAGATGAAGCAGCAGCAGAAAGAGAAAGTTGTAGGAGAACTTGCCCCAATAGACTTCAGATGGATAGGTGTTGAGCTGTAGCAGGTTCCAGGTCTTTTTCTCGGTCTCCTGAACAAAGGAGCGCATCATGCCGGTCATTGCGGCAAAAAGAATGATAATCCAGACCAGTCCGCTCCTGGGAGTGGGGTCGAGCTGATCGGCGCGGAGTGTGAAAAGAACCAAAAGCAGGGCAGCTCCGGTAAATGCAAGGATGGTATTGATCGCATACTTGGTGCGAAGTTCCTGCAAAATTTCCTTTTTCAGTATAGTAAGAGCTGGTCTCAGCATAAATGGTGGTCAAAAAGATTGCGACAACAAAGGTATGAAAAAAGGAAGAGAGGGTTGGGGCTTTTCATTGTTTATTTTTTTGATCTATAGGTGGCAGGCTCCCTATATTCGGACGTACAAAAATCAGAGTTCAAACGATTTATATGAATATCTATTCACTTCTCAACGATTCAACAATTCTGTCCAATCTGAAAGTTCAGGACAAAGAGGATCTTCTGAACCAGATGGTTGATGCGCTCTCGAAAGAGGTGGATGAAAATCAGCTAAAGGATATCAGGGAATCGGTATTTGAGCGTGAAGAGGTGATGTCAACCGGAGTTGGAAAGCAGCTCGCTATTCCGCATGGGAAGGTGAAATCAATCGAAAAAAATTACGCCAGTTTTGCTATTCTGGAAGAGCCTATTGATTATAACTCGATCGATGGGGAACCGGTGAAGATGGTATTTCTGCTCGCAGGACCGGAATCCAAGAACAGTACCCACATCAAACTTCTTAGCCGTATCTCCAGGCTGATGAACAGCTCCGCATTCCGGGATGCCCTCCTGGAATGTAACTCTACCAAGGAGATTCTGGAGACCTTCAACCGGGAAGAAGAGCGCTACTTCGGAAACTGACAGGCTGATCCATGAACAACAGCCGAAGGTTTCTGTTATTTCTTACCCTTTTGCTCCTTTGGCCGGCAGTTCGAACTGCATCCGCGCAAATTTCGCAGGAAATTGAGGGGATGATCAGTCGCAGTCAGGCTTCCAATGCCTTCTGGTCGGTTCAGGTGAGAGACAGCTCCGGCGCGCTCCTCGAAGATCTCAATGGTGATAAGCTGATTCGACCTGCCTCCAATTTGAAACTGATCAGCTCCGGAGCCTTTCTTGACCTTTTTGGGCCCGAATATACGTTTGAGACCCGCTTGTATGGCAAAGGTGCCCGGGTAGGGGAGAGCTGGGTTGGCGATCTTCTTATCGAAGGGAGCGGGGATCCATCCATCAGCGGTGATTTTTATGATGACCCGCTCTTTCTGTTCGAAAAGTGGGTGCAGCTTTTAGACTCACTAGGTATCCGCAAGATAGAGGGGGATATTGTTGCCTACGATGGCCTCTTTGATGATGTGCCATATCCTCGCGGGTGGGAGTGGGACGACCTGACCTACTACTACGCACCTGAAATCAACGCCCTCTCATTTAACCGAAATGTTGTTGAACTTGAGGTGATTGCGGGCGACAGGGTTGGTTCAATACCTGAAATACAGTGGTTCCCTTTTAACACCCCCTATGTTGAATTTGTAAATGAGCAGGTTGTAACCCCGCCCGGTACACGCTTCAATGAGTCTTATCGAAGGGTGCTAGGAACCAATACCATCATTTTAAGAAGCACTTTGCCGCGGGGATATTACGAGACAGAACCACTCTCCGTGATGGACCCATCCCTCTTTTTCATCGATACATTCCGGCGATATCTGGAGCAAAGCGGTATCTCGGTTGAGGGACAGCTTCGCATAGATAGCGACTACTACACCTGGAACACAGACGAATTTGACCTGCTTCATACTCACCGAAGTGTTCCGCTCAAAGAGATGGTGAGGGTGCTGAACCGGGAGAGCGACAACTTCATCACGGAGATGCTGGCCAAACGCGCAGCCGTTGAGGTCTATGATGTGCAGGGAAGCACCGATCTGGGGCTCAATGTAATTCGTGATTTTATGCACACCACCGGGTTTGATACACTAAATGTGAACTTACGTGATGCATCGGGTATGGCACCTGCCAACCTGATCCGGGCATCCGACCTGAACCGGTACCTTCTCGAAATACAGGCCAAAACCTGGTTCCCCTACTTTGAACGCTCCCTTGCCATTGGTGGGGTAAACGGAACCCTTGGGCACCGATTTCGAAACAGATCCTTCAACGGCCGCTTTTTCGGAAAGTCCGGATTTGTATCAGGAGTTCGGTCATTAAGTGGTTATCTTGACACCCAAAGCGGTAACCGGCTTGCCGTTACAATCGTGACGAACAATTATGCAGTGCGCACGGCACATGTAGACTGGGTTCACGAACGTATTCTGGAACATCTTTACTATAACCACTGAGACATGGCAGATCAGCCCCGAATTTTGATCACAGATGATGAGAAGAGTATTCGCAACATTCTTCGTGACATCCTTGAATTCGAAAAATATGCGGTTGAAGAGGCTGAAAACGGTGAAGATGCGATAGCCATTGTAGAGTCTAAAGAGATCGACCTGATGATTCTTGATATCAAGATGAAGGGGATGGATGGGATTGAAGTTCTTGAAAAGGTAAAAGAGATCAAGCCCGAGCTGCCTGTTATCATGATCTCCGGCCACGGCACCATTAAGATCGCTGTGGATGCAACTAAGAAAGGTGCGTTCGACTTTCTGGAGAAGCCGCCGGACCTGAACCGGCTATTGATCACGGTTCGCAATGCACTCAAGAGTAGAGAACTGATGCAGGAGAATCGGCAGATCCGTAAAAAGCTGCATGGTGCCAAAGAGATTATGGGCGCAAGTCCTGCCATCCAACAGATTAAAAAGACGATTGTGACCATTGCACCAAGCAACAGTCGTGTTCTGATTACCGGTGAAAACGGTACTGGAAAGGAGCTGGTTGCCCGGTCTATCCATAATCAGAGCAAACGTTCATCCAAGAAGTTTGTGGATGTCAACTGCGCGGCTATCCCTTCCGAGCTGCTTGAAAGTGAACTGTTTGGCCACGAAAAGGGGGCATTTACGGGTGCGACCGATCGCCGGATCGGCAAGTTTGAACAGGCCGATGGCGGAACGCTTTTTCTCGATGAGATTGGTGATATGAGCCTCGATGCTCAGGCCAAAGTTCTCCGGGCCCTGCAGGAGAACCAGATTACCCGTGTTGGAGGCAACGAAACGATCAAGGTGGATGTAAGGGTGATCTCTGCTACCAATAAGAATCTTCAGAGTGAGATCGAAGAGGGTGCGTTCAGGGAAGATCTCTTTCACAGGTTGAGCGTCATACCGATTCATCTGCCGCCGCTGCGCGATCGGAAGGAGGATATACCTGTATTGGCAAATTGGTTTCTCTCCGGGCTAGCAAATGAAGAGATTGTATTCTCCGGAAAATCATTTTCGGAAGATGCGCTCAACGCCATGAAAGAGAATAGATGGAGCGGAAATATCCGTGAACTGCAGAATGTGGTGGAACGGCTGGCTCTCCTCTCAGCAGGCGATGAAATTACAGCTGATGATGTGGATAAGCTCGTTACCGGTAAGGTGGGCTCTAAAAAGGTTCTCTCTACCTTGATTGAGGATATTGAATCGTTTCAGCAATATAAGGAGGAGGCCGAAAGAATTTTTCTGATTAAGAAACTCGAGAAGTATGACTGGAATGTATCGGCAACCGCCGATGCGATCGATATCCAGAGAAGTCACATCTACAATAAGATGAAGAAGTACGATATTGAACGATAGAAATTGAGATTGGAGGAAAACTGGAATTCGGGTTAAAGTCCTGAATAACGACCAATTTTACACAGCTTAAAGCGATATTGATAACGACTAACACGCCACCAGAACCATAAAGATCTGAAATGTCCGCACAAATTATTGATGGTAAAAAAGTAGCTGCTGAACTGAAAACCCAGATCAGGGAGGACGTTGAGAATTGGGTAGAGGCCGGAAACCGGCGCCCGTTTCTGAAGGTGCTTCAGGTTGGCACTGATCCTGCGTCTACAACCTATATCGGTGCAAAAACCCGATCGTGTAAAGAGGTGGGCATTGATACCGATACCACCCACCTTCCCGATACGGTCTCAGCAAAAGAGCTTAAAACCGTAATTCGCGGGTTCAATCAGGATGACTCAATTGATGGTATTCTGGTTCAGCTTCCGCTGCCGTCTCACCTCTCTTCACATGATGTTATTGAGTCTATCGACTACAAAAAGGATGTGGATGGCTTTCACCCGATGAATGTAGGGCGGCTATCGATCGATCAGCCCACCTTCAAGTCGTGCACGCCAGCCGGTATCTTTGAGCTTTTCAAATACTACAGTATTCCAACCAAGGGCAAACATGCCGTAGTGGTTGGTGCGAGCAATATTGTTGGTTCTCCGATGGCCGTGATGCTCTCTCGGGAGAACAGCAGCGGCAAGGCTACAAC